>CBFIFN010000009.1:0-12067 GCA_965661885.1 uncultured Burkholderiales bacterium
ACTCCACTATGACAGTTAAAAGTATCAATAAAGGCTTATCGCAGGTCGAATGGAAAGCTACTTTTAGACGGGTCCACTATTGGAGAGATACGCCGCCAGGCGCAAGAGACGATGAAACTTTAGTTAAACTTTATAATAAAATCTATGAAGTCGGGCTCAAAGGTATTAAAGACAAAATCGAATCGGGCTCAATCTAACATGCGCATAACAACGTCTTAGCAAGTACCATCCTTAATTTGCATGTTTTTAATGCCTTGGTGAGGAAGCATATATGGCAACTATCGTTCAATTTGAAAGTCGCATTGGGAATCTCATCATGTTTAAACAGCACGCCGTTCAACTGCTTAAATTGATGGGCCTATCCGGGGAAATCCCCAGTGCCATCAAGCCCATTGATATCCAAAATGCGGTCAATATGGCTCGCGCACACCCTGCTCTAGCGAGCAACTTATCGCAGCACTCTGACAAAACGGATACGGAAAGCAACATTTCACTCAGGGTCAGAGCAACGCCTCTTCTTGACCTAATGGATAGAGCTCAAATCCGCAATTGTGAAGTGATATGGCGCTAATCAACACAAGCGTGATGTGTGATCACCACACACTCGGAGCTTGACCCAAAAGGAGAATTACAGCAATGGTTGACACCAAAAGTTTTTTCCGTCTTGACGATAAAGTTGCAATCATCACTGGGGCGAGTCGGGGAATAGGAAAAGCTATAGCGATAGCCTACGCTCGTTACGGCGCTAAGGTCATCGTGTCGAGTAGGAAACTCGAAGCATGCGAAAAAGTTGTCGAAGAGATTCGATCTTTCGGCGGTGAAGCAACTGCCACTGCCGCCAACATATCGGAAAAATCCAGCTTAGAAGACCTAGTGCGCTTCACTTTAAAGACATACAAATCTATTGATGTTCTGGTCTGCAATGCGGCATCGAATCCGTTCTTCGGACCGCTAAAAGACATTCCGGACTTAGCTTTTGAGAAAATTTTAAAAAATAACATCCTGAGCAATCATTGGTTATCAAGTTTAGTTGCTCCCCACATGGAGGGCAAAAATGGCAGCTCAATACTTATTATTTCCTCAATAGCAGGACTCAAAGGATCGCCCGGGTTGGGAGCGTATGCAATTTCAAAAGCAGCCGACATGCAATTAGTGCGAAATCTAGCAATAGAATTAGGTGATAAAAATATCAAAATCAATGGCATCGCGCCAGGGCTAATTAAAACAGATTTTGCAAAAGCCCTGTGGGAAAACACAGAAACGAGGAAGCACTATGAGAAGAAAACAGCACTCCGAAGATTGGGAAATCCTGAGGACATCGCCGGAGTAGCACTTTTCCTAGCCTCGGCGGCCTCAGCGTATGTTACCGGGCAAACAATCGTAGCTGATGGAGGCATCACCATTACTGGTTAGACCTTAAGACCAGAGAGCATCTCCCTAAATCGCAGCACCTAACTTAACGAAAGCAGTAAGTAAATGTCCCAATTCATTCTGCACCACTATCCTACGTCCCCAATTTCGGAAAAAATCCGAGTAGTCATGGGAATTAAGAAACTTACTTGGCGATCTGTCCAAATACCAAACTTGCCACCCAAACCCGACGTGATTCCACTTTCAGGGGGGTATAGGAGAACCCCGATCATGCAAATCGGTGCTGATATTTTTTGTGATAGCCAAACCATCTTGGCTGAAATCGAAACTCACTACCCAACAAACATAAAGAATGCTGGGTTAGCACAGGTAATTAACCACTGGTGTGATAACTTGTTTGCGCCTATCGTAAAGGTGGCGATCGCGACATCGTCGAGTCGATTACCGAACGATTTTTTAAAAGACCGTCAAGCATTGTTTTTGGGGGCATATCCCGACATGGATTCAGTTACTCGTCGCATTCCACATTACGTGACACAAGTGAGAGCTCAGATGTCTTGGGCAAATGTAGCCATACATGACAGTGGCGGCTTCCTCCTGGGTGAAGCCCCATCAGTGCCAGATGCATCATTATTCGCTCTCGTCTGGTTTATTCGAAGACGCTGGGAAAACGGTGAAGAATTTTTAACTGAATTTCCCCACATTTGTCGTTGGGAAAAAACCATCGCAGATATCGGACACGGGACATACGATGAAATGACCTCTCAAGACGCGTTAGATGTAGCCAACAACTCTGAGATAGCGCCCGAAAACAACGGGGCCGACTCCGGTGATCAAATTTTTTCAAAAGGAAATTATGTAAGAATTTCCTTTGATGGGACATCAGGGGAACAACCAGTCTCGGGGCGCATACATTCTTTAGGGCTGAACAGAATTAGTGTAATTCACACCAATGATCGCGTTGGAACGGTTTGCATTCACTTTCCAAAGGTAGGATACCTAATTGAACATCTATGAACACTCCAACCGAACGATATAAGGAGAAGCTTACGTGCAATTAAACAAAAAATTAAGTTCGCTAAAATCGATATTTATAATCTGTGCATTAGTGACGATCGGTGTGTCCGGATGTTCCGAAAATACAGGTGGCTCAAAAACTTATAAGTTGGTGACAGGCCCACAGGGTGGCGCCTGGTATCCTCTAGGGGGTGCGCTAAAAGCATTAATAGAAAATGGACAGTCAGAGATCAACGTTCAGGTTCTCCCTGGGGGAGGAGTTTCCAATGTCCTCGCTTTGCATACCGGTCAGGCTCAAATAGCCCTCGCACAAAGCGTTACCAGTCTGGATGCGATTGAAGGTAAAGCTCCATTTAAAGAACCTCTCCAAAACATTTGCAACATAGCCACATTGTATCGACAATACTTCCAGGTAGTGACGTTAGTAGAATCAGGTGTCAACAGTCCTTATGATTTGAAGGGCAAGGTATTAGCGACACAGCCCAGAGGGGCAACGGGCGAAGCAATCACCAATCACCTTTTACTAGCCCACGATATGGACTACAAGGCCCTAGAGAATGTAAGTTTTGGGTCGTATACAGATTCAGTCACACTGATGAAAGATGGAAATGCTGACGTATTTACTTTAACCACAACTATTCCCTCAGGTGCAGTGATGGACCTAGCGAGCTCTCGGACGGTGAAACTCATGCCAATGAGCATAGAGTCACACAAAAAAATGCTAAAAATTAATTCCAAGTATGAACGAGGAATCATTCCAAAAGGAACATATCCTGAACAAAATGAGGACGTGCCGACAATTTTCTGGTACACCCACCTCGCCGCCCGATGTGATGTGAGCAATGAGGTCGTAGCTCATATCCTCGACGTTGTGCAGTCTGGTTCAAATGAGCTCGTGTCAGTCACAAAAGCAATAGAAGGCCTTGATATGGCAACTATGACTCGTGACATTGGCGTACCAATGCATCCAGGAGCAACTCAATGGTACGCCGAGCAAGAGCAGGATTAAAAATCTACTAATTTCCGGGAATATACACGGTGATACTAAAACCAGCCAAGTTTATGACAACATTCATATCTTTCGTTGCGCTCTCGATGTCTGGTTTTCATTTATATATTGCGTGGCAGGGTCCACCGGATGCATTGACGCTTCGAGCCGTACATTTAGCTTTTGCCTTAATACTAGTATTTTTAACGAGCACCACCAAAAGAGATTCAAAACTGGGATTTAGATTCGACTCTTTAATCTTGATCATTCTAACCATCGTAACTTGTGGTTATCTGGTCCTTCAACAAGACTATATTGTCAGTCGAATGGTTTACGTCGACCCATTACGTCACATAGATTGGATTTTGGGCATCGTAACAGTGTTACTTGTTCTAGAAGGTACCCGGCGAGCCGTAGGATGGGCACTGCCAGTCACGGCCATTGCTTTCCTAACATATGCGCTCACAATCGGAGGCGTTGACTTTGAGCGCGTCACCGAACAAATGTATATGGGCACAGAAGGGATTTTAGGCATCCCTCTATATGTGTCCGCTACATATGTGATGCTATTTATCCTTTTCGGCGCGCTCGTAGAGAGAACGGGTACGGGTGCATTATTTATGGACTTTGCTCTAGGTCTTGCTGGCCACTCCGCTGGAGGTCCCGCAAAAGTCTCTTGCATCACAAGTGGAATGTTCGGCACCGTCTCAGGAAGCGCCGTAGCCAACGTGATGACCACTGGCGCTTTCACCATCCCCTTAATGAAACGGCTTGGCTACAAACCCGCCTTCTCGGGTTCTGTCGAAGCGGTCGCCTCAACAGGTGGCCAGATAATGCCTCCCATCATGGGGGCGACAGCATTTATAATGGCGGAATTCCTCGGCATAAGCTATCTCACAGTCGCCATGTACGCTCTTTTACCGGCGCTTTTATACTACATCGCCTTGTTTTTAAGTATTCATTTTGAGGCAAAAAAGAATGGGATGCATGGTTTAAAAAAATCAGAGCTCCCTAAAGTATCAAAGGTACTTCAAGAGCGTGGTCATTTGTTCCTTCCCTTATTCATAATTGTTGGGACACTGCTCCTTGGGTTCAGCGCACCTTTCGCAGCTCTGTGTGGAATCGCTAGCACCATCCCCACTGCACTACTTAGAAAAACGACACGGCAATATATTAATCTTGAAAATATTCTCAAAGCTTTAGAAGAAGGCGCAAAAAATACCGTTACTGTCGCACTATCCTGTGCCTGTGCAGGGATTGTTATCGGTGTGATTTTCATTACGGGTTTAGGCTTAGAATTCACGAATTTAGTACTCTCTGCAGCAGACAACCATCTTTTCTTGGCTCTAGTTTTAACCAGTTTTGCTGGCATATTACTCGGGATGGGAATGCCTACGGCACCGGCCTATATTATGCAGACAGCTCTTCTCGTCCCAGCACTTGTCAAGCTTGGAGTAATTGTTGAAGCCGCACACATGTTCGTATTTTATTTTGCCATTCTCTCAGCCATTACCCCACCAGTTGCACTTGCGGTCTATGCGGCAAATGGGATTTCTCGCGCATCCATATGGGATTCAAGTATAGCTGCGCTTAGACTTGGGGCAACGGGTTATATTATTCCGTTTATGTTTGTGTTCGGTCCGTCACTTTTGCTAATCGGTAGCGGTATAGAAATCCTGCAAACAAGCATAACGGCAATTATAGGAGTCATTTGCCTAGCCTCTGGGTTATCCGGTTACCTCTTCAAAGTCACCTCCATTTGGGAACGACTCAGCTTGTTGGCTGCGGCATTGGTCCTTATTAAACCTGGTTTAGAGACTGATATTATTGGGGCGGCATTCATACTGTTTACACTTTTGGGACAGCTTAGAAACAGAGTATAAGTAGGATTGACGATTAATCATCGAGTCGATTAACCAACCTTAGGTAACTCTTTTTACTACTGAATGTGATTTCTAAATTACAATACTGGATTACCATTTTGAGACAGCATAATGTTTGATTGGATCGCTTCCCCTGAGGCATGGATTGCACTAGGAACACTTACGGCGTTGGAAATCGTTCTAGGTATCGACAATATAATATTTCTTTCAATATTAGTTAACCGCTTACCAGAAAAACAACGCAACCTAGCGAGGCGCCTTGGGCTATCGCTTGCAATGATTGCAAGGCTTGGCTTGCTGTTTTCCCTTTCGTGGGTAATGTCACTTCGAGAACCTATCATATCGTTCGAACAGTTTGACGTTTCCGGGCGAGACCTCATTTTGTTTTTCGGTGGGCTTTTCCTAATAGGGAAAGCAGTCCAAGAGATAAATGAGGCCCTGACCGGAATGACATCTGAACGAACCGCACACGGCAGAGCTAATTTGTTTTCCATACTGATTCAAATTGCGATTCTAGACATAGTTTTTTCACTAGACTCAGTCATTACGGCTGTCGGTTTAGTGGACCAGTTGAGCATAATGGTTATCGCTATCGTTGCAGCTGTTGGTGTAATGATGTTCGCAGCCGAGGCAATTGGTAATTTTGTAGATAGGCATCCGACCATAAAAATACTCGCCTTAGCGTTTTTGATCTTAGTTGGTGTCGTGTTAGTTTTCGAGTGCTTTCAAGTGCATATTCCGAAGTCTTATATATACTTTGCCATGGCATTTTCTCTATCAGTAGAGCTGATCAACATCAAAACGCGATCGACACAACACAAATCCAGTTAACGAATTTTTAGTTACGTGTTTAAAAAATTAAGTGGCAACCCTGGGCAGTGCCATTGAAATGAGTAGAGTCGACCAAGTCCCGATGAAGTTACAAATGCAGTTTTAAGATCCGATCCACCAAAACACACGTTTGTGACCATCAAGTCGAAATCGGGAACAGGAACACGAGCTCTGACTTCTCCCGAAGGGGCGATGGCTGTCACACAGCCCGTACCCAGCGTCGCGACCACAACATTACCCTCGGAGTCAACCGCGAGTGAATCAAGGCGCTCGTATCCGTAGAATTTATGCAAAAGTCGACCTGGCCAAAAAGGACTTGGGCCATTTTTCTTCAGCACACCTGGAGACTCAATATCGAAAGCCCATAACCTAGCGGCATTGGTCTCCGCTACATATAACGTTTTCTCATCTGGAGACAGTCCTATCCCATTTGGAGTATCAAACGGATGGACTAACTCAACGATCATCGATCCGTCTATCTTTGCATAAAAAATCGCACCTCGATCGATTTGTCTTCCGCGACGTTTTCCAAGGTCAGTAAAATAAAATCCTCCCTGGCGATCGAAAACAATGTCGTTTGGTCCTTTTAAGGACTCTCCCTCACACTCCTTGAAAACTGTACAAACCTCACCAGTTTCGAGATCTACCGATTGAATCGATCCACCCTCATAGTCCTCGGGCAACGACTCTCCTGGACGGTTAAATGCTCCTATTTTTGACCATACGAAACCACCGTTATTACAAATGTACATCTTGCCATCTGGCCCAAGCGCCGCGCCGTTTGGACCACCACCACAGTCAGCTACAATTGTTTGAGTCCCGTCTGGAGCCACTCTCGTGAGGCTCTTGCGCTCGATTTCCACCAGCAAAATAGATCCATCTGGCATCGCCACTGGCCCTTCTGGGAACATTAATCCACGACAAATCTCTTTCACTTTAATTTCTCCTTCGTAATATGGAAATCTCAAAAATACTCTAAAGCATTAGTAGACCACCATCAACATGGTAAGACTGTCCTGTTATAAAGTCTGAATCTTTGGAAGCTAAGAAACATGCCATTGAGGCTACATCCTCAGGCTTTTGTGCTCGCCCCATAGGCACACCTTTTACCCGATCAGACCAAATCGATCCTGTTGGCTTTCCCTCGATAGCAGCCCACTCAGCATCAATCTTTACCCACATCTCCGTATCGACTGGACCGGGACAAATACTGTTGACCGTAACTTTTGGTGAAAACTCTGAAGCTCCAGATTGTGTGATCATAATAACTGCTGCCTTACTTGCGGAGTAAGCGCAGATTAACCCCCTGCCCGATCGACCCGCAATGGAAGACATGTTAATAATTTTGCCTGTTGGTCTTCCATCCGCTAAAGGAACTTGACTGAGCATCTGTCTAGCACATGCTTGCACGCTGAAAAACAAGCCCCTCGCATTAACGCTTTGCATGTAGTCCCAATCTTGAGTCGTAGTTTCCAGAAATGATTTAACTCGAATAACCCCTGCATTGTTTACCATGACATCTATACGACCATAATACTCAGTAGATTCGTCTATCATTCTTGACGATGCCTTAGGGTCCGAGATATCTATGACTAACGGCAAAACATCCACCCCATAAGCTGAAAGCTCGCTGGCGAGAGACGTGACCGCATCCTGATCGATATCGGCTAAAACTAATCGAGCACCCTCTGAGGCGTACCGTCTAGCGATTGCCTCGCCAATTCCACGACCTGCTCCTGTGATAATGGCTACCACATTATTCAATCTAGTCATTAATATACGTCACGATAAAAACCACCAACTAGTCGATATGAGGTCTCTCCAAGTGCCATCGAGTTTTCTCCTGAAATGATCGAGCGATTTTTAATATCTTAATCTCATCAAATGGCTTTCCATAGATCATAAGTCCAATTGGTAAACCCTGTAAATTAAAACCACAGGGCACAGTCACCGCGCTTAAGTTAAGTATGTTGCCGATTGCCGTATTACGCAAACAACTGACATTGATTTTCGAATAAGCGTCGAGACTGGAGTGACAAAAAGCAACCGATACCGGAGGCGTCATTACGGTGGGAACTAGAACCGCATCCACCGTTTCAAAAAACTGTTTTGCGTCGTTTCTGATCGTTTTGAGGCCAGTTTGAATGTCAAGGTAGTCAACTGCGCTAACCTCTTTGCCTTTAATCAGTCTATGAGATACTGCCGGGTCGAGTTCATCAAAATGTTCTTCTATCAATTTTCTGTTGGAATAATAAGCCTCTGCGGCAATGACTAACCCTTTAGGGTTTAACCTAAGAGCCGCGTCAGCCATCTCGAATGATCGGTATTCAACCTTAGCTCCTAAATCAGCGAACACAGTTGATGTGGCTTGCACAGATGCTTCAACTTCTAGGTCGCAATCATCAAAAAAAATATTTTGCGCGTAAGCTAATCGTTGCTTGCTAATAAAGCCGTCAAGTTCTTTGCTATGCGGCTCCGAAATTCGCTGGAACGCCTTCATGGATGAATCATGTTCGTCATGCGTGGCAATTAAGCGATAGACGAGTTCTGCATCCGATGCGTCACGAGTGAGTGGGCCCACAGAATCAAGCGTCCAGCTCAGAGGGTAAACGCCCCGACGACTCACTTGACCGACCGTTGTTTTAAGCCCTGTCACGCTATTAAAGGCAGCAGGAATACGTACTGAACCACCAGTATCACTACCCAACGCCATCGGCACAAGACCGGCACCTACAGCTACTCCCGATCCACTACTAGAGCCTCCCGGCACGTGATGCTCTTTGGACCAAGGATTAAACGGGGTTCCAAGGTCATTATTAATTCCAACACCACCATAAGCGAATTGGACTGTATGTGTTTTACCAATTAATACGGCTCCGAGCTCCTGTAAACGACTTACGACATAAGCGTCCTGACTAGGAATGTTTTCACGAAGCAGCTCAGTGCCGGCTCGAGTCGGCACGCCCGCGACGTCATACAGGTCTTTAAGGGCATAAGGAATACCGTGTAGAGGACCGCGATCAACGCCCGCTTTAATTTCATCGTCAGCTGCTCTAGCATGTTTAAGCGCCCGAGGTCCAAAAACCTCAACGAATGCGTTGAGCTTTTTGTTTAACCGGTTGATTCGCTCTAAATAACTCTGAGTAATACACTCTGAGGTTAACTCTCCGGACCGAATTTTTTGTCCTAAGTCGGTTATGGAAGCGAACGGATCGAATGAGTTCAAAATGAATACTCCTCAGATTTATTAAAAACGTTAACTGAATTAGGATGCCACAAAATACCTCAGGCGTTTACTCATTCCCCCAGCAAGGTGGGCAAAACGTCAGTGATTGAACCTCTTAGCACCACATCGGCTATGTTGTCATAATGCGTTTCTTGATGGTTGACGATGACCACGCCGGCACATGCGGTTTTGGCAGCATCAACAACACCCGCAATTGGATAAACCCGAAGCGTTGAGCCCACACACAAAAGAAGATCACAATTGTTTACAAAATCAAAAGCAGCTTTAATTTTTTTTTCGTTTAGCGGTTGACCAAATGAGATGGTGTCGCTTTTCAAAATACCCTCACAACTCAGGCAAGCCGGATCCAAATCTCCAGACTCCACACGCTTAAGCTCTGAACGCATACTCGTTTTTTTATTACAAGACATGCATACCACCTTATGTATCGTACCGTGGATTTCTATCACCTTGTCCGCTTTGTTTCCTGCACTTTGGTGCAAACCATCAATATTTTGCGTGATTAATGCGAGCAGTTTCCCTGAAGACTCAAATGACGCCAAAGAGTGATGCGCGTCATTAGGAGTCGCACTTAAAGCTGGATGATGCAAGCGAGACTGCCAAGATAGTCGCCTGACCTCTGGGTCCGACATGTAGAACCGAATGTCAGACATTTTTTCCGCTAAAGGATTTTCTGTCCACAACCCCTTAGGGCCACGAAAATCAGGAATACCTGAATCGGTCGAAATTCCAGCACCAGTCAAAACAACCACAGAAGAGGCTTCACTGATCATCGCTTGGGCATGACTTAGCTTTGAAGCTTCAGTAGACATCGAGACTACCTAATTACGTCAAAGAGAAAGGGCAACACTCGATCAAGACGATAATCTAGATCTGAATGGTTATCGTCAAACTCTTCGTATGTGTGACTGACCTTGAGGCTATGTAATTTTTTCGACAAGATACGTGTCCCGTAATGGATAAAATACTGATCGCTAGTTCCACACTCAATCCATAACCCATCTAACTTCTTCAAATTTTTTTCATAACGCTCGGCTAGATGTATCGGGTCGTGCGCCAACCAACGTCTCCATCGCGAGGGAATTAACTCCCCCGTATCCATATCAAAAGGAACTTTAAATCCAAGAGGAACACTTGGGTCTGGATCATATGATGCCGCCATGCACAAACTCATAAGACAGTGGCCCTCTGAGAACGTTATTTTTTCTCGAGACCATACTGAATTTAAAAAACGTTTCATTCGTCCATCATCAACACCTTGAGATATAAGGTCCCGTCTTAGTCTTTCGCGCTTCGTGTTGCTCACAGGTAAATAGCTAGTTCGTGCGAATTTAGCTAAAGTGTCAAGGGTGTTGGGCCAGTCACGCCGATAAATAAAATCAAAATAAGCATCGCCAGAAAGGTTACCAATTGCGCCCCAGACGTCAGGGTGCTTCATACCCTGAAGCATAGCCCCGTAACCACCAGATGATTTTCCAAAACATGCTCGATTTTTTGCGCTTGGCTTAGTTCGAAAATTTTTATCCACGAAAGGAACTAATTCCTGAATTAAATAATCGTCATAGCTACCTAAAGCCGAGGAATTAACGTATTGATTGCCGCCAAGCGAAGTGAAGCAGTCAGGGAATACCACGATCAAAGATCCGATTGCCTCCTCGAAAGTGAGACGCTCTAGCCGTTGCTTCATATTCTCAGCGAATGGTTTCCAATTGAGTCGAGCCGGGCCGGCCGAAGTGAATCCGGCCAAATCGTAAACCACCGGATACCGTTGGGTAGTGGACGAGTACCCCGGTGGGAGCCAGACCATAAGATCCCGTCGAACTGGATCTTTAAACTGATTACCTCTTAGAACCTTGGATACGTGAGCGATCCGTACTAATTCCCCTAAGGGATACTTTTTATATTTCAAAGGCATTAAAATTTATGAGAAATGGTTAATGATTTCAAATTTAAATCGATCTAAGATGCTTCACAAACTGTTTAATATGCTCACCAATTTCATCTGCGCTATCCTCTTGAATAAAATGTAAGCCAGGCACCGTTACCTCAAGTTGGTTAGGCCACTGCCGACACAATTCGCGTTGCCTGCCTACGAGGATGGACCCAGGTTCGGCATTGATAAATAACTTAGGAACTTCTGCATGCGCAAGCCATTGTGAGTAGTCCGCAACGACATTCACGACGTCAAGCGGAGCACCCTGGATAGGAATTTGTCTAGGCCAGGATAGCGTTGGACGTCTATCTTCACCAGGTACTTCGAACGGGCGGCGGTATTCAGCCATCTCCGATTCTTTCAACGACCGAAGAATAGACCCTGGTAGCACTCGCTCAACAAATATATTTTTATCTATAACCATCGCCTCGCCAGCCTCGGAGCGGAACCCTTGAAATACCTTACGAGCATTCTCTGGCCAATCATCCCAACTCAGAGCATCAACAATCGCCTCCATATAAACGATTCCCTGTACTCGTTGATCATGTTTACGTGCCCACTCAAACGCCAAGGCCGATCCCCAATCATGGATCACAAAAATGATTCGATCCCCGAGGTCGAGTTGTTCCCAAGCCGCGAAAAGATATTCCCTTTGTTCAGCATAAGAATAGCGATCTGCGGCGGAATCAGGCAATTTATCTGAGTCTCCCATACCAATCAGATCACATGCGATCAACCTGCCCAGCCCCTCACAGTACGGCATAACGTTACGCCATAAATACGAAGATGTTGGATTG
>CBFIFN010000009.1:12165-31221 GCA_965661885.1 uncultured Burkholderiales bacterium
CCCATGTTGAAAAACAATGGGGTCTCCTTCGCCGACATCGATATAGGCCATTTTGCTACCCTTAACGTCCATCATTTTCTTTGAGGCATAAGGTAGGTCATTAAGCATTTTCATAAGTCCTCATCGTCCTTCAAACGAAGGTTTTTGCTTGGCGACAAACGAGGCAATTCCATCCTGAGCGTCTTTCGTCGTCACCATCCGAGTAATTTCTCTCGTCTCTCTCTCCATTTGCGATTCAAGCGTATCATTGGGAGACATCAGAACTAACCGCTTGACTCCACCATGCGCAAGCGTAGGACCCTCCGCGAGACCATGCGCTAATTTATCTACCTCAGCTTGTAGCTCATTTGGTGCGACCACCTTATTCACGAGTCCCCAATCCAGCGCCTCGTGTGCGTTCAAAGTGCGGTTTGTGAGATACAGCTCAAGCGCACGACGACGTCCGATGACACGGGTCAAAAAATAAGTTGAGCTGCCGTCTGGGGTCAGACCGATATGAGTATAAGCGCTAGTGAATTTCGCTTTGTCTGACGCTATGACTAAATCACTGCATGCTGCTAAGCTTAAACCGGCGCCCGCTGCCGCACCGTTCACAGCCGCAATGACTGGCGCATCCAGCCAAGCTAAACGAGATATTGCGATATGAAGGTATCCGGTCATCTCTCGAACAAGGGCTTCTAGACGGTCTTTGTTTTCATAGAATTCACCAATATCACCTCCAGCACAAAAAGCTTTCTCACCAGCTCCGGTAATCACAACGGCTCTCACGTTCTTATCACCTGACATCATATTGACAATATCGTGAAGGTCTTTAGCAGCTTGCCCATTGACAGAGTTGAACGATTTTTCTCGATTAATCGTCACCCTAGCAATGTTGTCCTCAAGGGTGTAGAGCATCGTTTCAAATTCCATTTTTTTCTCCTTATTAAATACTCGATTTTTTAACCTAATTTTCGCTGGCCTAGGACAGTAAAAATTGTAATTCTCTTTCCTCAATCTTACGATACGTACTAATTTTATGCTTGAGCCTTACTTACACGTCGAGCGCTCATACTCAATTGACTTTATACATAAAGTGCAAAGTTCTAAGGTATACTTCTTCTTCAAACTACCGTCGTAAAACGACGGTGCAGCAAGTTTCAGTTTAAAGTGGATGCCAAATACAGGGAGATATTTATGGCCGCATTATTTCAATCATTAGGGAAGACTATTATTGCCGGAATTATTATTTTGGTAGCCTTACTTCTTATAGCCTCTGGTACCGGCGACTCGGGTGGGATGTCGCACGCATGGGGTATATTTGTGATGAGGTGGTTACACGTATTATCCGGTGTGATGTGGATAGGATTGTTATGGTATTTCAACTTCATACAAATACCTTCAATGCCAAAAATCCCGGATGAACAAAAACCAGCGATTGGTAAAGTGATAGCACCCGCGGCACTGTGGTGGTTTCGTTATGGCGCCTTAGCAACCGTTGTCACAGGTATCATTTTAGCTTGGGGAAATGGTTACTTGGCTAACGCGCTAGCCTTAGGAACCGGTCACTTAGCCATTGGAATCGGCATGTGGATGGCGTTAATCATGGCCGCAAACGTATGGTTCATCATTTGGCCAAACCAAAAGAAAGCGTTAGGAATCGTCACCGTTGAGGCTGATCAAAAAGCAGCCGCAGCGAAAATGGCGATGATGGGATCGCGTTTCAACACCATGCTATCCATACCGATGCTCTACATGATGGTTGCACAGCAAAATGGAGGTGGCGCATTACTTTGGTAGACAGCGCTGAGAAGTCCAGTAAAAAAGCCCACGCCTTCGTGGGCTTTTTTACTTTTTACGGTCAGTAAGACCTCAACTCAATCATCTCAGCCTCTGCGCGAGACCCAAACATCACTTTCGAGATACTCCAATACCTAAGTAAATGTAAATTCAATCTCTGGTGTTTTGCCGCTCACGATGTCTGCAATGGCTGCCCCAGAGCCACAGGATAGGGTCCATCCGAGGGTCCCATGACCAGCATTCAAGTATAAATTGGCATATCTGGTCCCACCGATGATAGGGACACTGGATGGCGTCATGGGCCTCAATCCAGCCCATTTTCGAGCATTTTTATAATCAATACCCCGAGGAAATAGCTGCTTGACTCGATTTGAAATACCCTCACAACGTGAATCATTAACCGACAGATCATACCCATTGACCTCTGCTGTTCCTGCCACCCTTAAAAAATCGCCAAGACGTGATATTGCCACTTTCCCATTCTCGTCCGTGATGCACACTTCGGGAGCTAAGCTCGGATCAATCACTGGAATAGTTAAAGAGTAACCTTTCACTGGGTAAATAGATGTCTTAACACCAATGGGCCTCAGCAGCGAGTCAGTTGCGCTACCGGTTGCAATGACGTACGCGTCAGAAGTTTTGACGGCGCTCATCCCTCCCTTAGTTTCCACACGGACGCCGTGAATTGAATCATTCGATCCCAAAAAACCCAAGACTTTGGTATCGTACAGAAAGTTAATCTTGTGTTTACGCTTGCACGCTTCCTCAAGCTGTCTAGTAAACACATGAGCATCCCCCGATTCATCATCCGCTGCATAAGTGGCGCCTACTACAGGCACCGACGATTGCGCGAGCGCGGGCTCAATTCGAGTTAAATCATCTCGGCTACATATAGAGATATCAAGCCCACATTCAAGTTGTGAAGCTAACCGCACATTAGCCGCCTCGAATTCGGCTTCGTCTGTGTGTATTTGAAGAATGCCTTTTGTGACCTGGTTATACTGGAGATCCTGACTATCCCGAAGCTCTTGTAAAAGACGGCGACTATATAAACCCATTCGAAGAATATTCAACATGTTGTGGTGTGTTCGAGTCGGGAGACACTCCATCAAAAAACGCAACCCCCATGACCACTGTTTGACATCTGCACGCAATCGAAATAATAGTGGCGCATCCTCGCGACCGAGCCACTTGAGTACCTTGATAGGCGCACCCGGGTTGGACCATGGCTCTGCTTGGCTAACCGATATTTGCCCGCCATTTGCATAGCTAGCACCGAGTGCCGAACCTGAGTCTTGGTCTATTACTTCGACCTCATGCCCACGCTCAGCAAGAAACCAAGCACTGGTCATGCCAACTACACCAGATCCTACGACAATAACCTTCATCCTAAATATATATCCTTCCTAGCCTCGCTGTACTCTCTACTGTGCAACCCAACCCCCATCAGACAAAATGTCAGTACCCGTGATGAATGATGCGGCATCAGAACACAAAAATCGTGCGATCTCGCCGATTTGCTTAGGGTCTCCCCAACGATTTAAAGGGACACTCGATAGAAGCTCCTTACTTTTAACTGGATCAGATCTGAGAGGAACGGTTAAATCAGTAGTGTAAAAACCCGGGCTGATGGCAACAACATTGATCCCATCGGAAGCGTGTTCCAAAGCCAAACTTTTAGTCATCGCAAGAACGCCGTGTTTTGATGCGCAATAAGCGGAGCGACCAGCGCTCCCAACGTTCGCCATAATCGATGTCATGTTAATGACTCGACCCCATTGATTCATTTTCATATGAGGAACAAAAGCCCGTGAACACAAAAACACTCCCGTCAAGTTAGTCTCGAGCACCGTATTCCATTCGTCTAAGGAAAAATCTATAAGGTTTTTTCGAATCGCCGTGCCCGCATTGTTAATCAATATATGGGCTGGACCGAACCGCTCCCTTACTTTCCTCTCCAACTGCTCGACTTCGTCCTCGGAGCGAACATCACAAATAAAGGTGTCCACGTCAACTCCGACTTCATCTATTAAATGCTTCGATTCTCGAAGTTTATCTTCGTCTCTACCTACACAAGCTATCGCTGCGCCATCATGGGCGAGACTCAGGGCCATAGCTCGACCTAGCCCGCGACTTGCTCCAGTGACAACTGCAATCTTTCCCTTTAACGGCTTGTCCGACATAACTCTCTCCCAGTTGGTCTTTATATGTAAAACTTGAGTATACAACCAACGGTGCTGTTAACATTTAGGTATAGTTTTTGTTTAATTTAATCGCAGCAGTTCGTGAACTCAAAAAAATATAATGGTTCAAAACCTACATATAAAGCATTGGCCTGACCACTTACCAAAAAGTCTCGAAATGCCACAGAAGACGGTATTTGAAAACTTAGTTCATTCCAGTGAGCGATTTCCTGAGAAACCAGCAGTGGTCTTTTACGGTACCCAGGTGTTATACCGAGAGCTATTAAAACAAACTGAACAACTTGCAAATCATTTGAAAAATGAGTGCCTGATTAAAAAAGGTGATCGAGTCATTATCGATTTGCAGTCGTCACCGCAATTTATAATTAGTTATTACGCTGTATTGTCAATAGGCGCTCTCGTTATTCCAATAAGTCCGATGAACGTTCGCGATGAAATCAATCACTACTGTTCCGACTCTGGGGCTCGAATCGCAATAGTTAGTCAAGATGTCATGCACGAGTTTGTTGGAGTCATAGAACAAGGGCTTATCGATCAAGTCATTGTGGCTACTTACTCCGACTTTATTTCGGAGAACTTCTCTGGTGAAGTGCCAATTACTATCTCAGCGCCAAAAATGAAATTAAACCTGTCAAAAACAGTCAGTTGGGCCGAGACGCAAGCTAACATTGACAGGTCAAAGCGCGATCAGGTCACTTCAAGTGACCTCGCGGCCATCCTGTATACCTCAGGAACGACAGGACGGCCCAAAGGTTGCGTCCATACGCATGAGACGATTCTACGGAATATTGAAGGAGCCCTTCTTTGGGAAGGGGTTAACCCTTCATCAGTTCTGCTCTCCACAGCGCCATTTTTTCATGTAACAGGAATGCAACACAGCATGAATGTGGGTATCGCCGCTGGTGGTTCGATTGTTATCTTACCTCGATGGGACGCTAAAATTGCTGGTGAACTTATTGAACGTTACAGATGCACCCACTGGGCTAACGTACCAACTATGGTTGTTGATCTTTTAGCAGAACCAACGGTTGAGACCAAGGATCTGAGCTCACTTCAGAATATTTTTGGTGGGGGTGCATCCATGCCAGAGGCGGTGGCACAGAAATTATTCGACCGATGCGGAGTTAAGTACATGGAGGGATACGGCATGACCGAGGCTATATCTCAGACTCATATTAACCCCCCGCAAGACCTTCGCAAACAATGCTTAGGTATTCCGACATTCGATACCATATCGACCGTCATTGACCCAGATACACTTTGCGAACTTCCTCCTAATGAGACTGGCGAGATAGTAGTTTCTGGTCCTCAAGTCATGCTTGGTTATTGGGATCGGGAGGACGCGAATAAGGAGAGCTTCCTGAATATCGAGGACAATCGTTTTTTTAGGACGGGGGATCTTGGGCGATACGATGAAGATGGATTCTTCTACATCTCGGACCGAATCAAACGAATGATTAATGCCTCAGGATTTAAAGTCTGGCCAGCCGAAGTTGAGGCTACACTTTATAAACATCCTGCAGTAAAAGAATTAGCTATCATTTCTTCGCCGGATACCCGCAGAGGCGAAACCGTGAAAGCAATGATTGTTTTGAACAATGCGTCTCAAAGCAATATTTCTGAGGAGGACATCATCACATGGTCAAGAGAACAAATGGCCACCTATAAAATCCCACGACTTGTCGAATTCGTCGATAGCTTACCAAGATCTGGCTCAGGAAAAATTCAATGGCGCCTTCTTCAAGAAGCAGAGTGGAAAAACCAATCACAGTGAGCCCAAGAAAATCCAAATGACGACAATAAATACTCATGATGAGGCACTCCAACGAGAAATCAACACTGTATATCAAGAGCAAAAAGATGAAATAGTCTCTTTTTTGTGTGATCTGATTAAGCACCCGAGCCTACTTGGACAGGAGCACAGCGCCCAAAATCTAATGGAAGAAACTTTCGTAAATTTAGGGCTCGACATTGACCGATTTCCGATAAATCACGAAGCATTGAAATCCGTCGAAGGATACTCCCCATCAGTTGGCGAGTGGGATGGGCACGACAATGTCGTGGGTATCCATCGGGCTGAGTCCAACAACAACAAATCGCTCATTCTCAACGGTCACATTGATGTTGTACCTGTAGGCGCGGAAGACCTATGGTCTTCAGGACCCTTTAACCCCAGCATCAACAATGGGCGTATCTTTGGTCGTGGCGGCGGAGACATGAAAGCGGGCATTGCTGCCTACGTCTTCGCCTTTAAAACACTGAAGAAACTTGGATATCGGCCGGCGAGCGATGTCTTTCTACAATCAGTTGTTGAGGAAGAGTGTACTGGAAATGGCGCGCTGGCTTGCCTACATCGAGGCTACAGAGCTGACGCCGCGATCATTCCAGAGCCTTTCAATGAGACGATTATGTCCGCACAAATGGGGGTGATGTGGTTACAAATCGAAGTCACTGGAAAACCTGCGCACGTCTTGCACGACACAAAAGGAAGTAATGCTATTGAAGCGGCTTTTAAAATTTGGTCTCACCTCAAAGGTTTAACTACAAAATGGAATCATCAAAAACATCCCGCATTTAAAGATACAGAGAATCCCGTCAAATTTAATCTTGGAAAGATTAACGGCGGTGAATGGGCTTCATCGGTTGCCACTAAATGCACCATGGATATCCGGTGCGGCTTCTACCCGGGAGAGGAGCCAAAGGATGTTCGAAAATCCATAGAAAATCATTTAAACGAGGCAATCAGTGGCGATGAAAGTTTAGCTGGAACCAATCACTCAATTACCTACCAAGGATTCCAATCACCTGGGTGTGTCGTCGATACCAGCAGCGAGTTCATTCAACTGCTGAGCAGTACACATGAAGCCGAGTTGGGTAAGCCTACACAATTATTTGCCAGCGCCGCCACGACCGATGTAAGAACGTTCGAACTATACGGGCACATTCCAGCAACTTGTTACGGGCCAGAGGCATTAAATATTCATGGCATTGATGAGTCAGTGTCTATTAAGAGTACGGTTGACGTCAGTCGAGTCATCTGTCACTTCATCACTCAATGGTGTGGAATCGAAAAAGACAGATAGACACGATAGAATTCCAGACTATCGCTTTTGGTTAAATCGCAAAAAATTGAAGTCACACCCCAGGGGCGCTTGAGTCACCGTCTCGTAGTAAAGTCTCGCGTACCCTCTACCCGGGATATCAGGTGCCTTCCAATTTTTTTGACGAAGTGTCAGCTCTTCTTCAGAAACTAATAGATCCAGCTTTTTGTCCTTCACCGACAGTTGGATCTGATCGCCCGTCCGCACAAAAGCTAAGCTTCCGCCCGAAGACGCGTCGGGTGAGACGTGTAATACAACCGTACCGAAAGCAGTACCGCTCATTCTCGCATCCGAAATACGAACCATATCCTTTACACCTCGCGCTGCGAGCTTTTTAGGTATAGGTAAATAGCCCGCCTCTGGCATACAAGACGCACTTTTTGGCCCCGCATTTTTCAAGACTAAAAAATCGTCCTCTGTCACGTCTAACTCTTCCGAATCGATGCGACTGCTCAGATCCTCTAACGACTCAAAAACTACGGCTCTTCCTGTACGCTCAAAAAGCCTAGAGTCAGCAGCGGCCCGTTTTATGATGGCACCTGTGGGTGCTAAAGTACCAAAAAGCGCAATTAATCCGCCCTCCTCTTGATACGGCTCGTTAAACTTACGAATAACGTTTCGATCCACCCATCTCGGCGGTTCAGATAACCATTGCCCTAAGGTTTCACCCGTAACAGTCAAACAATCGAGATGCAGTTGATGTTTTAATTCATGCAAGACAGCAGTGAGACCACCAGCTGCAAAGAGATCTTGCATATAATGATCGCCAGTAGGCTTCAAATTAACCAAGACAGGCGTCTCATCGGAGATGCGATTGATTGTCTCAAGCGGCAAGTCAATTCCACATCGCCCAGCAATAGCCGCTAAATGAAGAACTGCATTGGTTGATCCGCTAATCGCTAGTAAGACCGTCAGAGCATTTTCAATAGCCTTCGGAGTAATAATTTGTTGCGGCAATGGTGAGCCGCTCACTGCCATTTCCATGGCACGCTCACCACAGGCCTCAGCCAGACGAAGTCGATCAGCATGGACAGCCGGAATAGCCGCTCCGCCAGGCAAGCTCATACCAAGAACCTCAGCAATGCAAGCCATCGTGCTCGCCGTACCCATTACCGCGCAGGTGCCAGCCGTCGTTGCTAGCTTGCCCTCGATATCGTTGATTCTTGCATCGGAGATCTCTCCCGCTCGATATTTGCCCCAAAACCGTCGACAATCTGTGCAAGCACCCAACTGTTCGCCTTCGAACGGCATTGCTAACATAGGGCCGGTGACTAACTGAATAGACGGAATATTAGCCGATGCAATACCCATAAGCTGAGCAGGAACGGTCTTGTCGCAACCGCCGATCACAACACATGCATCAATAGGCTGAGCCTTCAACATCTCCTCAACATCCATTGACATGAGATTTCTGAACATCATGCTGGTGGGAGATAGAAACACCTCACCCAACGAAATCGTCGGAAAATCAATCGGCAAACCCCCACGCTTAAGAACGCCTCGTTTCACTGCGTCAACCAAGTCTGGCATCGACCGATGACAGTTATTGAATCCACTGGGTGAGGTTGCTATACCAATAATAGGGCGACTTAAACTGTCCAACGAGTAACCCATTGATCTGGCAAATGAGCGGCGAAGATATGCCGCAAAACCAGGGTCACCGTAATTCGTCAAGTTTCGCGTGATACCTTGACTCATATTTTTTGGGTCAGTCATAGAATATTTACCGTTGACTATCGATTACTAAGTTTACGAGTCTTAAACCCTCTCTGTATGTGCACCCAAGCAACTACGGGCAGTGCTAATCCGACTACCCAATGAATGATCGCGCTAACGTCTCGAATCCCTTCCGCACCTAAATAATATAGGAAATAGCCCGATATACTTAGCACCGCCATAGTCGACAACATAAAAATACCTGTCCACAGATTACGACGCATAGTCCAAGCACGGACTATGTGGCCTGGAATCACACTGCCAAGTCCAATCATCGTTAAGGCTGCTGTTATTCCATGGGTCGAAATGAGAAAGTGCTCGACGGGATGATGCATCGGCCCAAATTCACCTTCAATACGAACAAAATAATGAAAATAAAGCCATAACGCACCAGATGAAGTCAACACCACACCGACAAGGTACAGATACCATTGATGAATTTGACCAAGTTTAATTGGCATAGCTTGTAATAGTCTTTTCCGTTCTTGGATAGCTCGTCACGTGTTCACCATCGACAAGAAACCCGCGTGCATCAAATTGGTGAAGTAACATGTCACCCTCGCTTTTAAGCATTAGGATACACTTTGTGAGCGCATCTGCCATAACGCACGTAGGCGCCATGACGGAGGCAGAAACGCCGAAGGGCACGGCATATCCCGTCCGAGGATCTAGAACGGTTCCAGATTGGTTATAGCTTTTTTCCTTATGATAAACAGCGCTAGTGGCGAACGCGGTATCTTTCAATTCTAACGATACGACCGATTCACTTGGCCGCAATGGGTGACGCACGAAGATGGGATGAGGCGCACCAAAAACTCTGATATCCCCCCCGGCATTGACATACCCAAAGGGGGCGGACTGACTCTGTAAATATTCAACGGCCTGATCAACCGCATAACCTTTCGCGATCCCCCCGAGATCAACCGAACCGGCAGCGACTCTGCATACTCTTCTCTCATCCATCAACTTGAGAATACGACCGTTATTCTTTTGCGCAGCAGAAATACTGAATGCGCCGCGACTGAGAGCTGTGAGTTGTTCCGATAATTGCAGGACGAACCAGAGTTGCTCCGAAACCACTAAAGATCCGTTCAATACTAAATCATTAATTTTCGAAACTTCACTCTGTTTATCAAAGCGGCTCATGGACCGTTCTATGTTTTCAATTTTGAGAAAGGACTCGGAAATCAATTCCTGCGCCTCCGCCGCCTCCAGGTCGCCAACTCCAATTTCCACCACTGTTCCCAGCAGAGGACGTGCCCGCTTACTGACTTTTGAGGTAAACGTCATACGTTGCCAACACCCGGTTAACCCCCTCGGTTATGTGTCGGCAAGACATTGTTGCTCCCGAGATATTCTTAATTTCTTCCCCTAAATCTAATTGTGAACCCGGCTTACTGCCCACAAATTGCGCTCGCCAACGCGGGTTACGAATTTCATACCCATAGCTCTCACGGTAGACCAAAATTTCAATTTGCCTAACCTCTCCTAAGGGACTTAATGCTAACGCGTAAGTTATGTACTCATGCTTACCGATCACCTCATCCACAATAAAATAGCCCGACACCTCGCCCCCATCAAATACCGTCCAAGTGGGTAGGGTTCGTCGATCAACTTTCACACCGGACGCCGCCTTTATCGCTTTTTTTGCGGCACTAGTGATTTTGATATCAGACTTTTCGAACGAAGCAGACTCGCCAAACATGAGCTTTTGAGCCTGCTCAACAGTAAGATACTCAGCAGCTTGAACCTGTCCGGCCACCGCAACAGCTGCCACGGGAATTCCAATTAACTTGAACCAGTCATTATTCATCTTGATTGGCGTATCAGAGGGCTGTCGAGAGAACTACTTTACCGATCACGCGCTTTTGAAGAAGCTCGTTAAGCGCGTCTCCTGCTTGCCCAAGTGGATACACCTTATGAATGTGTGGTGATATTTTCCCCTGGTCAAAAAGATCCATTAGCTCTTGATTATTACTTTTATTAAGGTCTGGCTCACGTTTCGTAAACTCACCCCAAAAAACACCAACTACCGAACACCCTTTAAGCAACGGTATGTTGAGGGGTACTTTCGGAATCTCACCAGCGGCGAAACCAACAACCAGAAATCGTCCACCCCAACTCATATCCCGTATCGCTTTCTCAGAGAAAGGCCCACCAACAGGGTCGTATATCACATCAACACCCCGACCTTTCGTGATTTCCTTCACGCACTGGCGCAAATCGTCCTCCGCGTAATTGATTAAGTGATCTGCTCCGTTCTCTTTACAAACGGCTAATTTTTCCGCGGTTGAGGCAGCAGCAATAACAGTCGCCCCCATGGCTTTTCCCAATTGAACAGCAGAAATGCCAACACCCCCAGAAGCCCCAAGGACCAATAAGGTTTCACCAGCTTGTAATTGAGCTCTATCTTTGAGTGCATGATAAGTGGTCCCATACGTCAGCACGAATGCAGACGCTTTTTCGAAATCCATCGAATCGGAAATCATCACAGTTCGTCCTTCCGCAATGACAAGTTCCTCGGCAAATCCACCCCAAGTCGAAAATGCGATAACCCGATCGCCAACATTGACCCCGCTCACTTCAGACCCTATTTGCTTGACTACACCAGACACTTCACCACCTGGAGAAAATGGTAAATCAGGTTTGTATTGATACTTACCTTGAATAATTAGCGTATCGGGAAAATTTACACCACATGCCTTCACAGCTATGAGGACCTCAGTAGGGCCAGGCGCGAGTCCATCAACCTCCTCTAAAACCAGACTCTCTGGTAATCCAAATTCTTTACACAGCATAGCTTTCATACCGACATCCTCATATCTTCGATTAACTTAAATTTTGTTGAAGGGCTACGAGCGGAGACTGATAGATTTACTCGCTAACCAACTAGGCGTAATGAACCAAGTGAAGGTAATTCAAGCCTACGCTCAATATGCTCCTTTACTAGCTGGGCACACTGACCGCATTCCTTAGAACAACCAGTTTGATCAGAGATCTCTTTAAACGATCGACATCCCTGGCTAATAGCCTTGTTAACCTCGGACTCTTTTACTGCTCGACAAACACAGAGATACACGTTTTTACATTCCCTAAAATGAAGCCTTCAATGAGAATGATTATCGTTTAGCTGTCGTACAAATGCAAGTCCGTCAGAAAATGGGAAAGCGAAAATATTAATTGGTGGGTTTAGTTAAAATTTTCTCAACTTGCCTCCATCCGGCCTCAGCCATAGGTCTTGCCCGCCTGCCCTGCTCCACTGCATGCGAGCTAGAGGCAGTTCCATCCTTAACCCGACCCATGATTCCTTGAAGTATGCCAGCCAAACGAAACATGTTGTAGGCAATATAGAAGTCCCAGTTATCAATTGCTCCTCTTCCGGAGCGCTCGCAATAGCGCTCGACATAGGATTCCTCACATGGGATTCCGGTCAGCTCATGGTCAACACCCGAGATACCTCGAAACTCCCCAGGCGTTAATCGCCAATACATACAGTGGTAGGCAAGATCGGCCACAGGGTGGCCTAAAGTGGATAACTCCCAATCTAAAACCGCTAAGATTCTGGGTTCGGTCGGATGAAAAATAACATTATCCAATCGATAATCGCCGTGAGTAATTGAAATTTCCTCACTCTGAGGTATGTTGTCAGGCAGCCACTGAATCAGGTTTTCCATCGCCTCAATCTGCTCGGTTTCAGAAGCACGGTACTGCTTAATCCAGCGACTTATTTGTCTTTCAACAAAATTTCCTGGACGTCCAAAGGATTCAAGTCCGATCGGTAGGTGATCTACAGCATGTAACGCAGCGATTACTCGATTCAACTCGTCGTATATCAACGACCTTTCATCCGGATTCATTCCGGGCAGCAAGCCATCCCAGAGAACCCTTCCTCGCACATAATCCATGACGTAGAACGCAGTTCCAATAACCGTTTCGTCCTCACACAAACAAAACGTTCTGGCGACTGGGACCTCCGTTGAATAAAGCGCGCTCATGACTCGGTGCTCCCGGTCAACTGCGTGAGCAGAGGGTAGCAACTTTCCCGGGGGTTTTCTTCTCAGGACGTACTCCCCGCTTCCCGTCTTCAAAATAAATGTCGGATTCGACTGCCCACCACTAAATTGCTCAATGGCTATAGGGCCTTGAAACCCGCTTATGTGCAACTTTAAATAGTCCTCTAACCGCTTCAAATCAAACTGCTGCTTGGCATCCACCGCTCGAGTGCCGATAAACTGTTCATGCATGATATGTGTCTCCTTGTGCTGAATTATCTCACGCTCATGGCATACTAGTCTCCCGAGCAAGAAATTCTAGGAAAAATATGAAGAGCTTCAAAAATAAAGTAGCAGTCATCACAGGAGGAGCTAGCGGTCTGGGACTCGCCATGGCGAAACGCTTCGGCACAAAGGGGATGAAAATTGTTCTCGCAGATATCGAGCAAGAGCCTCTCCAAATAGCGACGTCCGAACTTGAAGCAATGGGTATTGATGCGTTGGGAATCCCATGTGACGTTTCAAAAGGAGAGGATGTTGAGCGTGTTGCGCAGCAGACAATCGAGCACTACAAATCAGTTCATATCGTTTGCAACAACGCAGGAGTCGCCCCGAGCGGGATCATATGGGAGCACTCAACAAAAGATTGGGAATGGGCAATGGGCCCGAACGTTTGGGGAGTCATTCATGGAATTCGTGTATTTACTCCAATTTTGTTGAGCCAAAAAGAAGAAGGACACATTATCAACACAGCCTCTGTTGCCGGACTCATGTCTTTTAATGGAATGGGACTGTACTGCACAACAAAACATTCAGTTGTCACCATGACCGAGTGCCTACATCACGACTTAACGAGCGTTTGCGATAACGTTCGCTGCTCTGTTTTATGCCCAGCCTATGTCCCCACGGGCATTGCTGATTCAGAACGCAACCGACCGCAAGACCTCAAAGACGCACGTATCAAGTCTGAGAACGAAATCAAACTGGAGGATAACCTTAAAAAAGCGGTTGAATCGGGGAAAATATCAGCTGAAGACGTCGCAAACAGGGTCCTGGAAGCGGTTCAAAAAGAAGAGTTCTATATTTTGACGCATCCTAAAATAAAACCGGCGATAGAAACTCGGTTTCAAGACATATTAACGGAGCGTCTCCCGGTGGATACCTCGAAAAGATAAACTATCAATGTAACATTTCATGGCAAGATTCAAGCCTTGACGGTAGAATGTGCTCGCGGCTTTGGCTGCTCCATTGATGAATTAACCGACCCATAACTGTGGAACAAACCAATAAAGACGTTGCAAACGAGGCAAAAAGACGCCGAACCTTTGCGATCATCTCTCACCCTGACGCGGGAAAAACGACTCTCACGGAGAAATTATTACTCTTCGGGGGCGCTATCCAGGCAGCCGGGACGGTCAAGTCACGGAAATCCAGTAAATATGCAACCTCCGACTGGATGGCTATCGAGAAAGAACGAGGAATTTCAGTAGCAAGCTCGGTCATGCAATTTGAATACCGTGACTGCGTGATCAACCTTCTGGACACTCCAGGTCACAGAGACTTTTCAGAAGACACTTATCGAGTACTGACCGCCGTTGATGCCGCGTTAATGGTGATTGACTGTACTAAGGGCGTAGAAGCGCAAACAATAAAACTTCTAGAGGTTTGTCGGCAAAGGAACACGCCCATCATCACCTTTGTGAATAAACTGGATCGCGAAGGTCGACATCCCCTCGAAGTCATTGATGAAATAGAGGAAGTGCTGAACATTCACTGTGCGCCTATTACGTGGCCAATAGGTATGGGTAAACAGCTTGCCGGCATTTACGATATCGCAAAAGACGAAACTCTCCTCTATGACGCAGGCAGTCAGGATCAAAGAAACGTGAATGCTGTCAAAGGGCTTGACCAAGAACTTGTAGATCATCAATTCTCGGCTGAAGTCAACGATACCAAAGAGGAAGTCAGCCTGATAAAGGAAGATGGTCGAGAGTTCGATAAGGAACATTTTCTTGAAGGCGAACTTACCCCAGTTTTTTTTGGCTCCGCAATGAATAACTTCGGCGTGGCGAAAGCGTTAGAGGCATTGGTTGACGATGCACCCGCGCCCAGACCTCGCTCAGCGATAGAGCGAACTGTTGGGCCTGACGAGAATAAATTTTCAGCATTTGTGTTCAAGATTCAAGCGAACATGGACCCACAACACCGCGACAGAATAGCGTTCCTACGCGTTTGCTCTGGTCGTTTCTCGCGAGGTATGAAGCTACTGCACGTAAGGAGCGGGAAGGAGATACGAGCCGGACAAGTGGTCAGCTTCCTTTCACAGAGACGGGAGACGGTTGAGGATGCCTGGCCGGGGGATATTATTGGACTCTTAAATCACGGTAGCATCGATATTGGCGATACGTTTACTGTTGGAGAATCTCTCTCGTTTACAGGTATTCCCTATTTTGCCCCGGAATTATTCCAAGGTGTCACACTCAAGGACCCCCTGAAGGGCAAGCAACTCCAAAAAGGGCTTCAGCAGCTTGGCGAGGAAGGTGCCATTCAAGTGTTCAAGCCAGTACTCGGCAATGAAATGATCTTAGGCGCCGTCGGCCTTTTACAATTTGAAGTTGTCTCCCACCGGTTGAAAGTGGAGTATGGCGTAGAAGCGAGCACACGCTCGCTTAGTTTCTATGGCGCTCGTTGGATTACTTCATCTGACAAAAAGAAATTAGCTGAATTTGAAAGACAACTGGCCGGAAACTTATCGCATGACGCATCTGGCAGCTTGGCTTTCCTTGCTACATCGAGACCGAATTTGGATTTAACCATGGAACGGTGGCCGGATATTGAGTTTCACAGCATCAGGGAACACGCTCAAAAATTTACCGACTAACTCATATTCTTTCTAATGACAATTCGGTCCCAGCCTTCATCGAGTGTTCTTAAGAATAAAATTGCTCAATCTATTAATTCCCTCAATGATATCCTCATTAGAGGCGGCGTAACTGAACCTTACATGTTGCCCATCATCCGGCACACGACGACCAAAATGGATGTCAGCTAACACTGCAACTCCAGCTTCCAGTAACAATCGTTTCCTAAATTCCTCAGAATCTCTGGCGCCGATCATTTGGCATGCCTCGGTTACATTGGGCCAAACGTAGAATGCTCCCCCGGGATTTAAACAGGTCACACCAGACACCTCGTTTAACAAGCCGACAATCAAATCTCGGCGTTCAAGAAACTTTGCGCGCATTAACTGCGCCCCAGATTGATTTCCAGTGAGTGCTTCAACTCCTGCCCACTGGGTAATGTGAGACGCGCATGACTCAGTATTCGTAACCCATTTCGTAAACGCCGGAGCAAGCGCTTTACTTGCTGCGAACCCTAATCGCCAACCGGTCATCGCCCAAGTCTTCGAACACCCATCGACCACAATCGTTCGGTCCGTCATACTCGGGAAACTAGCAATGGAATTGAACGACTCCTCAAAACATAATTGAGAATATATCTCGTCTGAAAACACCCATACATTTGGATATCGCTCGAGTATCTCAGCAGTAGTCTCCAACTCATTTTTTGGAACAATGCCCCCAGTAGGGTTTTGTGGTGAGTTGAGGATGAGCAGGCGCGTCTTATCATTGAGTTTCGACTCTAATTCAGCCGGATCAAAATTAAACCCTCTAGATTCCCTCAGGTGTAATGGCACTGGAACGGCTCCATGCACTTTAATCTGAGATTCGTAGATTGGAAATCCAGGGTTAGGGTAAATAACCTCGTGTCCTTCACCGTAGTCGGTAGTTGCGAGGATTGAGTACATAATGAAAGGCTTGGCGCCAGCGGCCACTACCACGTCATCAGAGCCGTACCCTAACCCACGTGACTTGTTAAGATAATCGGAGGCGGCTTGTCTCAATTCAGGAATACCAGCTGACGGCGTGTACCCATGCTTCCCGGCTTGAATCGCATTAACACCAGCATCTTGAATATTCTGCGGTGTCGGAAAATCAGGCATCCCAATGCAGAAAGATAATATATCATTACCTTGTCGCTGGAGTTCACCTACCTCCGCTAAGACGACAAAGGCGTTTTCCGTTCCTAATTGATTCGATCGTTGAGATATTATGGCCATTGTTTTACTTTATCCATCTGAATGATTGCAGTCGAAATCACCCACTACGAGGCTCAGCGAGCCAACATAGAACGTGACAAGTGTAATTTTGAGTAGCCCGAGTTTACAATAATTTGAACGCTCAATAGATTTGACGCCAAAAATAGTGGTTTGCGCTTGAATACGCGTCACTTATCTATCATCATAGAGAGTTAGTTATAACAGCGGTTTCAAAATCCGCACATTTAGATAAAGTTTAATCAGACAAATAAGGGACTGGAACATGGCAAAAAATCTACCCGGCAATAAAACTGAAACGACCGATGAAAAACATAGTGATAGTCGCAGAGGTCTATTGAAGACCGGACTAGGCGCAGCGCTAATCGGCGCACCTTTCATTCGAAACGCACAAGCGGCAAAAACAACAACTTGGAAGGTACAAACAAGCTGGGATGCGGGTACAACCGGATACAAGCTCTTCGAAGAATGGGCAACTAGCTTCAAAGAGAGGTCTGGCGGAGAATTGGCGATCAAACCCTTTCCAGCAAGGTCAGTAGCAGCCGACAACAGCGCGTTATTTGATGCCGTTCGAACTGGCGTGCTTCAGGCAATGAATCCCTTTACAATTTACTGGTCAGGGAAAATTCCGGCATCCGTATTCTTAACGTCTTATCCCGCCGGACCAGACCAAACCAGTCAGTGGGACACAATGTTCTATGGACTCAATATGCTGGAAATGACTAGAGAGATCTTTGCAAAAAAAGGCCTTTTTTACGTCGGTCCAATCCATCACGATGGCAACATCATTCACTCTAAGAAATCAGTTAAAACCCTGAAGGATCTAAAGGGTATGAAAATCAGACTACCTGGCGGTATGGTCGCACAGGTTTTTGAAAAATTTGGCGTCAGCACCACTAGTCTACCTAGCTCGGATATCTATCCCGCCCTAGAAAAAGGAACTGTTGATGCCGCTGATTATGTCGGACCGGCGATCAATTACGATTTGGGATTTGCTGAAGTTACGGACTACATCATCTGTGCGGGCCCTCCAGGACAGACATCGCTCTACCAGCCGGTTGACGTCATGGACCTGACCGTCAACATGAGAGCTTGGAAGCGCCTTTCAAAACAAATGCAAACGTTTGTTGAAGAGCAAGTTAAGACTTACTCAGTCTATCATTACGTTAATGTTCAGAAAGCCAATACCGCAGCGATGGAAAAGTTTCTTAGCAAAGGGACGCAAGTACAGCGACTCTCCGCAGAAGAAGTGGTCCAATTTAGAAAAGCAGCCGTGCCAGTATGGTATGAATGGGCCAAAAAAGATAAAGATGCAGCACGTATTTTTAAGCTTCAACAGGACTTTATGCTTAACCCCTACATGGGTTACATCACAGAGGAAGATGTTAAAGGCCTTAAACTCTAATATTTTTAATTGTTTTGAAATAAGCTTACGGCGGATAACTAATTATCCGCCGTTCTCTTATCCGAACTAACTGAGAGAAAAATATGGATCAAGCAACCAATTTTGTACTACCACACTGGATTTATTGGGGATGGCTAGCCATCATGCCATTCGTCTTTATGTGGTTTTCCAACGGCGCTAAAATTAACGAGCTAACCCCGGAAAATGACGAGTACTCAAGCAACAAACTCACAAGATGGCTCGACTGGAGTTCGAATGCCTCTGGACTCTTCGTGTCTTTGTGGACGGTGAACGCTGTATGTGTTTATTTCTTTGAGGTGATTTCACGATACGTGTTTGACGCACCAACGATTTGGGCACACCAATCCTCTTATCTACTCTTTGGTATGCAATACCTTCTAGCGGGTGGATTTGCTTTATTGCATGGCGATCACGTCAGGGTAGATGTGGTTTACATCAAAATGTCCAGAATAGGACAAGTTGCCACTGATATTTTCACCTCTATTTTCTTTTTCATTTTCGCCCTCGCTCTAGCAGGAAGCTGCTGGCGATTTTTCTTCGACTCGCTCGATATGGCTGAAGTCACTGAGGAAACCTGGCAGATACAGATTTATCCTGTCAAAGGCATGATGGTGCTCGGTGCAATACTCTTGACGCTTGCTGGTCTCTCCAAACTCATAAAAGATATTCAATTATTCAGGAAAATTTCCGGAGGTGCCGCATGACTCCAACAACCACACCT
>CBFIFN010000010.1:0-27183 GCA_965661885.1 uncultured Burkholderiales bacterium
AGGCTGGCACAGATAAGGTGATGCAAAAGTATTGTCAATCACCAAGGGAATTCCTGCCTCGTGCGCGATTTCCGCGACGGCGCTGATATCAAGAACATTAATTTGAGGATTACCCATTGTTTCAGCATAAATGGCCTTTGTTTTTGGAGTGATCGCCGCCTTAAAGTTCTGAGGATCACTCGGATCCACAAAAGTTGTATGAATGCCGAAACGTCTGAACGTAACATCGAACTGCGAAAATGTTCCACCGTATAGTGAACTCGATGACAAAAGTTCATCTCCCTCACGAAGTAGGGTGAGTACCGCACACATTTGCGCTGCTTGACCTGAACTCACTGCCAAAGCCGCCCTTCCACCTTCTAGTGCCGCGACTCTCTCTTCAAGAACTGCAACAGTAGGGTTAGACAACCTAGAATAAACATTTCCAAACGTTTGTAGATTAAATAAACTGGCCGCATGCTCGGCAGAATCGAATACGTATGAGGTTGTTTGATATATCGGGGCAGCTCTTGATCCCGTAACTGCATCTGGAATCTGGCCTGCGTGTAAACAAAGGGTTCCTACTCCATAATCTCGATCTGTCATCAATCAGTCTTCCTATAAGTTTAAGGTAACCACTTAGGTCGCTTTGCAGAAATCACTTTAGTGTTTACCCCAACCCAATTTAAACCGCCAAATAGTCTGCCATGTTCAATCTTGACACAACGATTTTCGACATAAGTCATTCCTGCCGCGCTTGCAATTTGAGAGGCCGATTCATTTTTTACACCAAGTTGAAGCCAAATACTTTTCGCTCCAATGATAACCGCCTGTGACGCAATTGGTTCGATGTCCTCACTTTTCCTAAAACAATCCACCATGTCGACAGATTCCGGTATCTCCTCCAAAGAGGAGTAACATCTTTCTCCGAGCACCTCTTGGCCCACATAAGCAGGGTTAACGGGAATGATTTTATAGCCATGCTCTTGCATGTATTTTGCAGCAAAATAACTAGGGCGATACCAATTAGCTGACAAACCGACCACAGCGATTGTCTTCGATTCTTTTAAAATTACTCGTAACTCGTTAATTCCTAGACCGTCGCTCATCTTTTTACATTCGATTTATAATTCATTTATTACGAAACTTTTTCGTTATTTATTTTAACATCGCACAGACACACCACGTCCGGACTGCAAGCGCTTAATTCAAGCTAAGCGTCAGATAGAATTTCAATTGCCGCTCGGAGTTTTTTTACATACTTTTTTCGAGTCTCTTCTATCGATGCAGGACTCCATGTCCAAAAACCTTGCTGAGTCTTCATTCCCATCTCACCTCTCTCGATTTTTTGAGTCAACAGTGCCGGTGGAACAGCATCATTGTTCAGATCCGGAAATAAATTCTTACTTGCTGAATGCGTTACATCAAGTCCCGAAATTTCTTTCTGCATAATCGGGCCCGCAGCAAGGAAGCGACATCCGAAACCATACATAACGGCCTTATCAACATCTTCAGCAGAAGCGATATCTCGATCTAAAATATTCCATACCTCACGCATCATCGCAGCTTGAATACGATTTGCCAAAAAACCCGGGACATCCTTACGAACCATGACGGGTTCAAAGCCGATAGTAATCAGAGCTAATTTTATTTTTTCAGCGATGTCTAACTCTGAATGTTCGGAGGCGACAATCTCAACTAAAGGCACCAAGTGCGCCGGCATAAAAAAGTGTAATCCAAAAAAACGTCCCGGATTACTCAGTCCAGCGGCAATGGACGAAATGCCGAATGTAGACGAATTACTCGTAATAATCGCGTCCGAATCAGCCAACGCTGTTACCGTTCTAAAAAGCGCCTGTTTAACATCTAAATCTTCGTTCACGTTCTCGATGACCAGGTCAGCTGTAGACCAATCAACAGCATCGATATCGTCAACCAAACAAAGGTTTGTCTTTTCTAGCGTCACTCCTAAATCTTGGGCAGTGTTTTGCGCTCGCTCATGAAAAGTTGCCGCCCTCCCGCCGACTCGTCCGACAACGGTTACCCGCTGATTTGACGCCGCGAGCTTGACCGATAGGTCAGTACCCATAGTTCCGGCGCCGATGACTACAATATGTTTGAAATTCATGAACTATCCATTCAAGTTAGGGACCGGTGCTATGGGTTAACGCACTCAGGTTTCAACAGCATTCGTTGTGGTTGAAATTTATAAAAATAAAAAAACTAAAAAACTTAGGTCGTCTAATAGTTATAAATATAACGTAAGGAAATCAACTCGGACCCAGGGTTGCTACTCGTTAGACCACCATTGGATAGATGGTCAATGCTAATTGAGAAAGCCGTTTGGACACCTGAACGGAAACCAAGTCCAACTAGAGATCGAAAATGAATGTTTCCGCCTAAATCTGTGTCCTCCGGATTGTAATAGCCGGGCATAAAACTGGCTTCAATGAAAAAAGAGTCCGAGAGATCCAACTGCTGATGAAGACCGACGCCCACCCAAAAATCACTGTCAGCATCAAATCTCATAGCAGTCGCCCAAGGCCAATCCTTTACTTCGTCAGAGAATTCACCGCCTTTGTGGTACTCAAGCACCATTCCACCACCACCATCAGGGTCCAACCCACCGCCAACAATCACACCCTGTGCGAATATGGTACATGGGAAAATACAAGCAACAATCAAGACGAACCGAGACAACACCATTACTCCAACCTTTCAAAAACGCATTGCGACGTGCGGGGGTGATTAAGCCCTCGCTGGCATATCTACATTAAGAATCCAGAAGCCCGAGGCAGCCAAAGAACTAACTCTGGGAACGCAATAATCAGACCCAACCCGGTTAACTGCAGGAGCACAAAAGGAATAATCCCTCGATAAATATGCCCCATATTAATAGACGGCGGAACAACACCCTTCATATAGAACAGCGTAAAACCGAATGGCGGCGTGAGAAACGACGTTTGTAAATTCACTGATAGCATCACACAAAACCAGGTAAGGAAAACAATCGGTCCACCGTCGCCAATGTGTGGTCCAAAATCTACACCTTGAAGTATTGGCGCAAAAACTGGAAGTACGATTAAGGTAATTTCAATCCAATCAAAGAAGAAGCCCAGCAAAAACGTTAGAACTAGCATGAAGGTTAAAATTTCCCATCCCGTATCTATTCCGATGGTCTCTAAAAGCTCCACGATCAGGTCGTCTCCTCCTAATGCACGGAAAACGTAACTAAACAACTGCGCCCCAAAAAATATAAAAAAGACCATGCCATTAGTTAACCCGGCACGGCGTATAACCTCTTTCATCGTCTTCAGGCTAAGCTTTTTATTGATCCACGCGAGGAATATAGCACCGATACACCCGACACCTGCGGCCTCAGTTGGCGTTGCAAACCCTCCGAAGATTGAGCCTAAAACTAAAGTTATCAGCAATAATGGTGGGAAAAAACTCTTAAGGACGAGTTTAATCAACTCCACGGTAGACTCAGGTCCAACGTCACTAGGTAATGGCGGAGCTTTCTCAGGGTTCTTCCAACTGGCGAACCCGATATAAGAAAGATATAACCCCGCAAGAATCACGCCTGGAACAATCGACGCCGCAAATAATGCACCCACTGAGACCGATAACAAGTCACCCATGATAACGAGCATAATGGAGGGCGGAATCAAGATACCCAGTGTTCCAGCAGAAGCGATTGTGCCAGTCGCCAGCTCTTTAGCGTATCCCCGCTCCATCATTGATGGCAGTGCAATCATTGTCAGCATGACAACAGACGCACCTACTATTCCTGTGGTAGCCGCCATGATCGTTCCCATCAGAGTCACCGACATAGCCAGACCACCTGGGATTCGTCTCGTCACAATCTGAAGCGTCGACAGCAAGTCCTTCGCAACGCCGCTTCGCTCAAGCATCGTACCCATGAAAATAAACATGGGGACCGCAACAATGATGGGATTCGATGCGGCAGTTCCCCAAACTCGCGGCATTAGATTAAAAAATTGTACTGGGTTAAAGATATCAAGCAGTATGCCAATACCGCCGAATAATATAGCCACACCACCGAGCACAAATGCGACGGGAAATCCACAAAATAAGGATATTGCTAATACGAGAAATAGAAATAAAGAAATGTGATGTGCAAACCAACTCATGATGAGGCCTCCACTTTATCCGCAACAACCGCCGGGGTTGCCCTCTCACGCAGACCTGGGTCCCCAAATAAATAAACGATCGACCGCATCAATACTGAAATAACGCCTGCAAAAAGAAGTAATAATCCGGCAGTCAAACAACCTTTCGGTATCCATCTGAAGGGCAAACCGTTTGAGGATGGCGAAGCCTCATTGTCGACCCAGGCTTCCCACGTGAAGTCAGCGCTAAAATATAAGGCAAGCAAGCAGTAGGGGATCGCAAAAAACAAACATCCCAAAAACTCTGCTAAAACGATCGTTCTTGGTTTCGCGTTTATATATGCAATATCAATCCGAACATGCGAATTGTGGATATAGGCTGCGCCGAGCCAAAATGAGAACAACGCAGTATGCAAATGCCACTCAAGTTCTTGTAACTTTGTAGAGCCCATGCCGGGCATTTGATAACCGACTTTTCGCGTGATTACGTCAAAGGCAATCACAATGGTGGTCAGAATAAATAACCAACCTATAGTGTCCGCCATACGGTCTAGTACTCGGTCTATACGGTCGCTTACATCCAGCATCAATTTCATAACTCACCACACAATAAGAAAATTAATTAGAAAAGAACGGGCCGTAGCCCGTCCGAAATGCCTCATATTGGTGCTTCCTTAGGCGAGCTCAAGCCCGCCTAAAGTATTCGACACCTTAATATCCATTACTTGAGGTACCCATTCTCCCGCCAAATACTGAACTGCTCTCTGAACGCTGTGTAGTTTTCGTACACCCGCTTGAACTCAGGATTAATCGCCATCTCCTCAGAGGCCACCTCGTCCCATGCAGCCCTAAATGCCGCTAAAAATTCAGGCCCCCAATAGTGCACTTCAACGCCTTGCTCAATCATTCGTTTCATAGCGGCAGGTTGAGAAAAATCGCCCAAAGCCAATCCATCACGAACCTTATCTCCACAAGACACTTCAATAACTGCTTTGTGGTGGTCGGACAATCCATTCCAAACATCAATATTCATAAAGATACCTAAAAATGATGCTGGCTGATGCCATCCCGGAAAATAATAGTGTTTTGCCACTTGGTACAGGCCGATACCCTCATCCATCGCAGGGTTACCGAACTCAGTTGCATCAATCGTACCCAACTGAAGCGCTTGGAAAATCTCCCCCCCAGCTAGGAGTTGCGTCGATACGCCGAGTTTCTCCATTACCTTCGCCCCCAGACCAAAGAAGCGCATCTTCATGCCCTTCAAATCATCTAGAGTTTTGACCTCCTCCTTAAACCAACCAGAGGCCTCAGGGGGAATCATAATGCAGGGTAAATATTTAATATCATGCTCCAAATAAAGCTCATCAGCCAACGCCTGGCCGTCACCGTAGTAGTACCAAGCGAGAAACTCAGTCGCATTAGGGCCAAACGGTAACGTGGTGAACATACTGAATACATTATTAATCCCGGCATAATAGCCTGATGTTGCCCAAGCCATTTCGACCGATCCTTTGGATGCCGCTGGAATAGCTTCTAATGCAGGCACCAAGGCGTTAGGCTCAAAAAATTTAACTTTTAAGGAGCCACCAGATAAAACACCCACTGTTTCGGCCCAATCAACGCCTCCATCACCCAAAATTGGTAAAGAAGAAGGAAACGCACTCGCCATCTTCAATGTAACGTTTTTTACTGGCGCATTCGCACTAGCCGTTCCCTCACTATTTTGAGCGACCTCTTCGCCCCCGCCGCAACCAGTGAGCACGAACAAACTTACGAGAACCGAAGCCATCGCAGCTCTAAATTTAATCATATTATCCTCTCCATGCGCCTTTCAGCGCTTTCCATTCACGTTTAAGATCAGGAAATAAATTAGATAATTTAAAACCAGATCCATCAATAATAAAAGCTATAAAAATTCAATAATGAGACCCTATCATGACTCAGCCTCCCCACCAAGAGAGGCCAAAATCTTAGGCACACCCTGCTAATTGAAACTCATCTTAAATAACCGTTTTCTCCCCAAAGTTTATAGTCTTCACGAAATTTCGTGTAGGAGTCATGTATTTTCTTAAATTTAGAATTTTTCGCTGACTCCTCCACAACGACCTCATCCCAAGCCTCCCGATATGCATCAAGAATCTCATCGGACCAGTAATGTATTTTAACCCCATGATCCTCTACCATTCTTCGCATAGCTGGCGCCTGCGTAGCCTCACCCTCCGCAATCATTTCCTTAATGATATATCCACAAGTGACCTCAACCACCTTTCGGTGATAACTGGAAAGAGAGTTCCAAACATCTAGATTAAAAAATAAACCCCCGAGCGCTGTGGCCTGGTGCCAGCCAGGAAAGTAGTAGTGCTTTGCGACCTGATAAAAGCTTGAACTCTCGTCGACTGTTGGTACTGAAAACTCGGTTGCGTCGATAGTGCCTAACTGGAGGGCCTGGAAAATATCCCCCCCTGCAAGTAACTGCGTTGCCACACCCAATTTATCCATCACTTTAGCGCCTAGGCCAAAGAAACGCATTTTCATACCCTTGAGGTCATCAACAGATTTAATCTCTTTCCTAAACCAACCTGATGCCTCGGGTGGAGTAATAAAACAGGGGACTGTCTTAAGGTTGTACTCCGCATACATTTCATCAGCTAGCTCATTACCACCACCATAATCAAGCCAGGCTAATAACTCATCGGCGGAAGCTCCGAAGGGAACAGAAGTAAAAAAACTAAACGCCAAATCATTTCCCGCATAAAATCCAGAAGTTGACCATGCGACATCTACAGACCCTTTTGACGCCGCCGGAATTGCCTCCAATGCAGGGACCAAAGCTCCTGGTTCAAAAAACTTCAACTCTAATGTTCCGGCAGAGACTTCGGCAATAGTTTCTGAGAAACGAACTGCGTTCTTACCTATCAACTCAAGGGAGGAAGGAAACGCACTAGACATCGCCAATTTAACCTTTTGTTGCACTTTTTTATTATCAGGACTTAGCGAGGACGGCGCTGAATTTTCATCATTGCCGCCGCATCCACTGATTGCGAATACGACTGCGAGCGCCGATAGGCGTAGCACCTTAATATATGCTCTCATTGTTCTCCCCAAAATGCTGCGTATGCAGTGTTTTCAATCAAGCCGGATTTCTATCGAATCCCTCGTGCACTTATCGTAGCACAGTTACCACTTGACAAGCAGCCCCGGCGAGCCATTCATACTGCTCCCAAAATCCTAGCGAAAAGCCCTGAAAAATTGACGCATATCCTTAACTAACAACTCTGGCTGCTCAAGCGCTGCAAAATGTCCGCCTACATCACATTTCGTCCAACTTTGGATGTTGGAGTAGAACAGGTCTGCTACCGAACGCGGTGGCGTCAATATCTCTTTGGGAAACTCGATATATCCAGTCGGCACATCAACCGTTTTGCCAATGGGGATCGGCCATGGGCTGTGCATCCGCGCATAATAAGGCCAAAAGGAAGAGCCAATTGCTCCCGTCACCCAATAAAGCATGATGTCCGTAAGCATAGTGTCACGACCAAAATATCCATCTAAATCACCGCGGTGGTCAGTCCAAGTGTGAAATTTTTCCACTAACCAAGCCGCTAATCCAGCCGGAGAATCAGTCAACCCGTATGACAAGGTTTGTGGTTTTGTCCCTTGGATCCACTGGTAACCAGTTTCGTCCTTTAAAAACTTATTCAACTGCTCCAGGAAAGCAGCAGCTTCGGGCGTCGGATTATCCACAATACTTGGGTCCCTTCGAACAGCAAGAAAATTGAGGTGTATAGCCATTAATAAATCCGGATAAGCGAACCCCAATCGTGATGTTATAAACCCGCCCCAATCGCCACCCTGCGCGACAAAACTGTCAAAACCCAGAACTTCTTTCATCAGCTTGGCGAAAACATCTGCGATCTGCTCAACCGAGAAGCGCTTCTGGCCTGGCTGATAAGAAAACGTATATCCCGGCAAAGAGGGAGCAATCACAGTGAAAGAATCATCTGCTGTTCCCCCGTAAGCCTCCGGGTCAGTCAACATGGGTATAACTTTGTGGAACTCATAAGTAGAACCTGGCCAACCATGGGAAAGTAGCAGGGGCAGCGGATTTTTCCCTTTGCCCTTCTCGTAAATGAAATGTAGATCTATCCCCGAAACATTCGTTTTATATTGCTCGAATTGGTTGATAGTCGCCTCATGCGATCGCCAATCATAGTCTGTGGCCCAATAACTGCAAAGATCTCTCAAGTAGGCTAGGTCCGCACCATAAGTCCAGTTGTTTTTTGGAATTTCATCCGGCCATCGTGTATTGTTTAGTCGTTGTTTGAGGTCGTCCAAAACTTCGTCTGGCACTGATAGCGTGAAGGGGATGAGTTGTTTATTTATCATGGGCGACTCTCGTGAAAATTAAATCCATATATTAGCGAAAAGCGCTTAACCGAAAAATAGGTTACTGACTATTTTTACCCCTGCGACCTCAAGGCGTTTGATACGTCTGGTTTTCGTTGAAAACTGGGTGACACTAATAGATCGTTAAGGATCGCAAGCCTGCCCTTGAGAGTAGGCGACCCTTACCTGACTTCCCACGATTTCTAGAAAGCGTTTTTGAATCGCATATGCCTCTTGTTCCCTTCGATACCAACGCTCACAGTCTTTGAGCTCAATCAACTCTTCATTCATGTCTTGCACATAATGGACGAGCTCATGAAGCAATACGGACCGCGCGAAAACATTGGTCTCAGGATTCATGTCTTCATCAAGATACACTCCTTCCCCCTCACGATAAACAGCTAGGGCAGCGCATGGCTTTTGGCATGCATATTGCTCAACGACTGAGTGCGGCACTTTTTGAATCACAGGCGGTTCAGCGGGTATACGGTACTTCGTGATTTGATCAAGCGCCACGAGCAGATCAAGAATCAACGTATCCATCGGAATGTAATGAGTCTTACCAAGTTTTTGGCTTAAATCCCTCTCTCCGTCTGAAGGATAATTACTGTAAACCCCTGGAATATTTGAAGTTCTCTCCGCGAACGCAGGAAAACCCGCAAAAATAATCGCAAGCAACCATGACCCCACTAACACCCTTCTCATGATGCTTCTGTCCGTGTCAAAGCATTAAAGTAGCTGTTTTCAGCCTAAATACTTGACTCGTCATCCTCTAACTTTTCAGGCGCGGCTTGTGGGGCGGTGAATTTTTTCAAAAACTCAAAACGAGTTTTGGCATTCTGCTTTTGCTGATCCGATAAACGCGCTTCAATGCTTAGCGCTTCTCGCTCAGAAAACTGTCGGCCTCCAACATCCTGAGGATCCAGTCTCAAAGTTGCCACTTGATACCAAGCCATTGCCTCAACCAGGTCAACCGCACCGAGTACTCCATCTCGGTAAATGTCTCCGAGCGACAACATTGAGTAGGGATCTCCAAGTTCAGCTCCTGAAAAGAACCAATCATGTGCTGAGGAGAAGTCCCTCTCCACGCCGCGCCCTGTCTGGTAGAGAGCACCGACGTTGTAGTGGGCTAAGGGATCGCCTGCATCGGCTGCTGTTTTGTACCAGGTCATCGCTAAAACGAAATCTCGTGAAACACCCTCTCCAGTCTCATAACTATCGCCAACAGAATTCATCGCCCAAGCGTTCCCCCCAATTGCAGCTTTTAACCACCAATTGAAGGCTTGTTTTACATCTTTTTCAACACCCTGTCCGTTGGCATAGGCGAGCCCGAGGTTGTTCATCGCAAGGGGGTAGCCTCGATTAGCAGCTTCTGTCCACCATTTGACTGCCTCCACAAAGCTCTGCTTGCCATCATATCCAGTTGCCCACAATAATCCAACGTTGTTGATGGCTTTAACATCACCACGTTCAACCAATAACCCAAGATTATGGGGGTCAAGCATATCTTTATTCGCTTCGGTGTCCGTAAACGTATCCGGGCGAGCCTCTGGCTCCTCCTCTGCTTTGAGTCCAGTACTAACGGCCAGTGCGAGTATTAACGCACTCATCACAAAATAATTGTTATTCATGTCCACCCCTTTTTAGTCTCACCATCAACTGTCTCGATTTACTTATTTAAGTAAGAAAGGCACAACTTCTGCCAAAAGTTCTTCAGGCACCTCTTCGGGTATAAAATGCCCGCAAGGTAAGGCTTTTCCCACTACGCGTGTGGCCTTCTCTTCCCATGTCGCTAAAACGTCGAACAAAGAATCCATTTTGCCAAACTTTCCCCATATTGTGTAGACAGGACAGGTGAGTTTAGTTCCTAAGTCTTTTGCGTCATCTTCAAAATCCAGGGTTGCTGCTGCTCGATAATCCTCCAACCCACACCGGATCGTTCCTGGTGAAGTGAACACTCGGAGATATTCTGCGAACATATCATCTTCGATTACACCAGGCTTCCAACTCAGCGAATTCAGCATAGTCTTCAGAAACGATTCCGCGCTATTCGCAAGCATGATCTCGGGAAGATCTGGCGCCTGAAAGTAAAACCAATGCCAATACGCGGACGCAAGCTCTGGGGTTAACCTACTGAACATCGTGTGCGTCGGCACAATGTCCAACACAACCAATTTTTGCACACGCTCACCATAGTCAAGCGCCAAACGATGCGCTACCCGTGCCCCTCGGTCATGTCCCATAAGATGAAATGTGTCATATCCCAGCTCAGTTACTAAGCAAGCAATATCCTTCGCCATTGTTTTTTTATCAAAACCGGATGTGGGCTTGTCTGAGTCACCATACCCTCTCAAATCTGGAATAACCAATGTAAAATTTTTCATCAGATCACTCGAGATCTTTCTCCACATTTGTCCTGTCTGTGGGTACCCATGCAACAGCACAAGGACCGGACCATCACCCCCAGTCCAAACATTCATTCGGATCCCGTTAGCCCGAACCGTCATGCGGTTCATTCCTGACATAAAATCAGACATATTTATCTCTCCACATTCAATTAAACGAAATATCGCACGACCTCTACTTTTTTGATCAGCAGCCCAAGAACGCTTTGATTCGCCTAACTCCTTCCGCTAATACCGGAATTGATTTCGGATAAGAAAACCGAATATGCTCATTCGCGCGGTAAATACCGAAATCCAAACCTGGCGCCACAGCCACGCCCGCGCGCTCGATTAAATCCTCACAGAGCTTGAAACTATCGTTTGAGAATTTAGTGCAATCGGCATAAATATAAATGGCCCCCGTCGGCTCGACAGGAACTTTAAATCCAATATCTCTCAATTCCTTCAGTAAAAAATCTCTCTGGTCACGGTACCGAGATCGATAATGCTCACACTCTCGAATACTCTCAGGTGAAAGTGCGGCTAGGGCGGCCTTCTGAGCAAGGTCTGGACTGGAGATGAAAAGATTTTGTGCTAATTTCTCAAATGAGCTGACAAAACCATCTGGGACCACGGCCCACCCCAAACGCCAACCCGTCATCGAAAAATATTTAGAGAAGCTATTAAGAACAAATAGATCATCAGCGAATTCCAACGCTGTGGCCTCGTCCTCGCCAAATGTAATTCCATGATATATTTCATCAACAATTAGGGTGCCGCCATTGGCCCGCACCACATTGTGAATTTCCCGTAAAACCTGAGGTTTAATGGACGTACCCGTCGGATTTGACGGACTCGCAACCATAACGCCAACTGTGCGGTCCGTCCAATTTTTATCGACCAACTCAGCAGTCAACTGATAATCCGTATCAGGCCCCACAGGAACCAAAATGGATCGACCTTCCATCGTAGAGACAAAATGTCGATTAGCGGGATAACTGGGGTCAGGCATTAAGATTTCATCCCCGGGAGATACCAATACGCCCATAATAAGGAGTAAGGCTCCAGATGACCCCGTTGTCACCGCAATTCGATGTTTCGGAACACTTACACCATAGTTCGTCTGGTACCAAAGCGAGATAGCGGAACGTAATTCATCGGTCCCTAGCGCCGGTAAATATCGCATGCTATCTGCCTGTAGCGCCTTTGCCGCGGCATCGACTATGGGCTTAGGAGTAGGGAAATCAGGCTCGCCGACCGCTAAATTAATAATATCTTGACCATCTGTTTGAAGCTCTACCGCCCTCGTAATGATGCGCATGACATGAAAAGGCTCGACATGCTTCAGTCGTGCTGCTTTTTTGGGGTTCATATCAGGTGTTCGACTTCGTGCTACGTCCATGTTTGCCTTTTCAATGTCGAAAAACATAGTATTGTACCCCTTACATTCACGTGACTAGAACACAAATTCAAACTTCTGAAATTGGAAAAAACAATGAGAATAGCGATCATTGGTACTGGGGGCGTCGGCGGGTACTTCGGCGCGAAACTTAGCGAGGCTGGCGAAAATGTCACTTTCGTAGCTCGCGGGCAAAACTTAAATGCCATGAAGCGGTCCGGCCTCAAGGTATTCTCCTCACTGGGAAACGTCCATCTACGAGAGGTCCAATGTACCGATAATACCGCTGAGATAGGACCAGTAGATATCGTAATGATCGCGGTGAAACTTTGGGCTACTGCTGATGCCATTCAGGCTGTTGAGCCTCTACTGTCGAAAAAAACAGGAATCATTTCGTTCCAAAACGGCATCATCGCAGAGCAACACATTCAATCAGCTTATCCGGAAGGCCACGCGATGGGGGGTGTTGCAAACATCGCTGCCCTTATTGAAGAGCCCGGCGTGATTCGGCATAACGGAAATATGGCGGGCCTTGTATTTGGAGAATTGGATAATAAGCCGTCAGAGCGAGCCAAGGATTTACTGTCATCCTGTCAAGCCGCCGGCATCGATGCCTCAATTCCTGTGGATATTAATCGTGCAATCTGGGAAAAATATATACGACTAGTCACGATGTCAGCCATGACCACCCTCTGCCGAATGCCCATTGGTCCCATCAGGGAAGACGTCGACACACGACATCTCCTCACGCAAATCTTATCGGAAATTATTGAAATAGCCAAAGCCAAAAACATTCAATTCGACGATACGGTCATCAACGACCAATTGTCAATTATTGACGGGTATCCGCCAAGCATGGTCGCATCAATGTGCGGGGATTTAAGGCGAGGTCATCGGCTTGAGATTCCTTGGTTCTCGGGGACGATATCAGATTTAGGAAAAGAGCTTAATATTCCAACGCCTGCGAATTCGTTTGTATATTCTGCGCTGAAACTCTTTCAAAATGGAAGACCCACCGAAGCTCAAATTTAGAATGACGTAAATTTAAAAAGGAACCGTATATGCCCATAAAAATTACAGGCTTTCGCGCACGACCGGTAGCGGCGCCACTCAAATACCCACCCCGGCCAGCAAGTGGCGCCATAGATAAAGCTGCGCTCGTTTTGATTGATATAGAGACCGATCAGGGAATAACGGGATGCACATATTTATTCACGTTTGCGGAAAGCATGCTTAAACCAACCGTAGATTGCTTCAACGCGGTTTGCGAACTTATCGTGGGTGAGCGAGTTTCGCCTCTGGACTTAGAGCAGAAACTCAGAAAACACTTCACGTTATACGACACACACGGAATCTTAGGCCAAGTAATTGCGGGCATTGATATGGCTGCTTGGGATATCGTCGCAAAAAGCCTTGACGTGCCGCTTGCGACTGCGCTGGGTGGCACCCCAACCCAGGTCAAAGCCTACAACAGTTGCGGACTATGGACGAATGAAACTGCAGAAACACTTCCGAGTATAGCGCGCGACCTTTTGAATGATGGTAACTACCAGGCAGTCAAGATGCGAATCGGCCGCTCGGATTTTAATCTGGATCTTGCCGCTATTCGGGCCGTCAAAATGGAAATCGGAGACGATATTAAGTTGATGGCAGACTTCAATCAATCCTTGTCGATCAACGAAGCTATTGAAAGATGCCAAATACTCGATCAAGAGGGTCTTTTTTGGATTGAAGACCCAATACGGCACGACGACTACGAGGGGTGCGCAAAAATTCGCGCTACAATTGACACTCCAATACAAATCGGCGAGAACCTTCTTAATTCGCTTGAAATGAAAAAAGCAATTGACGCCGAGGCAGGCGACTTTTACATGCCTGATGTGCAGAGAATTGGGGGGGTAACTGGTTGGCTAAGAGCTGCGTCACTTGCCCAAGCTCACGGACTGGATATATCAAGCCATCTCTTCCCTGAAATAAGTTGTCATCTGCTTTCAGTATCACCAACGAAGCACTGGTTGGAGTATATGGACTGGGGAGCAGGCGTTATGGAGCAACCCATACAAATAAAAGATGGCTTTGCGATAACTCCGGATCGACCAGGAACGGGGATTAGTTGGGATGAAAAAGCGGTTGAACGTTATCAAGTGTGAACATTCAAAATAAAAACTATAAAAACAACGATATTATTTTGAATTCGACACCAAAGGCAAACAAATGAGTATCAAACTATTCGGCATCAAAAACTGCGACACCATGAAAAAAGCCATGCGCTGGCTGAAGGAGAATGATATCTCGTTCGAGTTCCATGATTATAAGCGCGAAGGCATTGATCAAGAGCGGATAAAATCTTGGTGTACGCATGTTTCGTGGGAAACACTGCTCAACACAAGGGGAACAACCTGGCGTAAACTCGACGAAAAAAAGCGTTTAAAATTAGATGAAGCAAAGGCATGCGAGCTCATGCGAGCTCATCCCTCATTGATCAAAAGACCAGTTTTGGTTGATCACGAAGGCGGGCTCCACGTAGGCTTTTCCGATGCAACATACGAGCAAATAGAATTTCGGCATTAATCTCAAAAATTACTTCATGACAGGTTATTAATTATGGCCCTTCCAAAATCAATTTCGCAAACTATTCTTGATAAATTATCTGCGCTGCTTGAGGACCGAATATCCACGAACCCCTCCGTTAGAGACACGCACGGAAAAGATGAGTCATGGCATCATCCGCACCGCCCCGATGTTGTAGTGTTCCCTAAGACGACGGAAGAAGTGTCAGAGGTCGTTAAAATTTGTTCCGAATTCGACATTCCGGTAATCGCATATGGCACTGGAACAAGCTTAGAAGGCAATGTTATCCCTCACAATGGGGGCATCGTTGTGGATTTAATGCATATGGATCAAGTCCTACGTGTGAGCGCAGACGATCTAGATTGTACTGTCCAAGCAAGAGTAACCCGAAAGCAACTTAACGAATACATTAGAGACCAAGGCTTATTTTTTCCCATCGACCCTGGAGCCGATGCCTCTTTAGGAGGAATGGCTGCAACGAGAGCTTCTGGAACTAACGCGGTCCGCTACGGAACAATGCGAGAAAACGTTTTAGCCCTTACTGTTGTTCTTGCGGATGGTCGAGTGATTAGGACATCACGACGAGCCCGAAAGTCAGCAGCGGGTTATGATTTAACCCGTTTATTCGTCGGCTCAGAAGGAACCCTTGGAATAATTACAGAGGTCACACTGAGGCTTTATGGAATTCCTGAAGCAATGGCAGCCGCCGTATGTTCATTTGACTCTCTAGAAGGCGCAATAGACACCGTGATACAAACCATACAACTGGGAGTGCCGGTTGCGCGAATTGAATTGCTTGATGATGTTCAGATGGCCGCTGTTAACTCATACTCACAATTAGATTATCCAGTCAAAGATACTCTGTTTCTTGAGTTTCACGGTAGCGACGCCGGCGTTAAAGAACAAGCCGAGACGGTCCAAGAGATTGCCGCGGAGAATTCTGGTGGCGAATTCAAATGGGCGACCAAGCCAGAGGATAGAAGCAAATTATGGGCAGCAAGGCATGACGTCACATATGCTACGAAAGCATTGCGTGCAGGAGCAGAAGTTTGGGCAACAGATGTATGTGTCCCAATCTCGCGGCTTGCCGAATGCATTTTAGAAACTAAAAAAGACCTAGCAGAAAGCTTCCTCATGGCTCCACTAGTCGGGCATGCAGGCGATGGTAATTTTCATCTTGGGTTTGTAATTAAGAGGGAAGAGGCGCGGGAGACAAAGGAAGCAGAACGACTAAATGACCGACTCGTGATGAGGGCCATAGCAATGGATGGAACTTGTACCGGCGAACATGGCATTGGGCTCGGGAAAATGAAATTCTTAACCGCAGAGCATGGCGAAGGAGTCTCTGTAATGAGGACTATCAAAAAATCTCTGGATCCAAAAAATATCATGAACCCAGGAAAAATATTTACCGTATAACTCTGAAAAACTGCAGTATTGGATTCACTCACACAAATGGCTCTAGGTGCGACGGCTGCGGCTGTTTGCGTACCACGCACGGACAAACGTCGCGCAGCGCTAATCGGAGCCGCCCTAGGTACTCTGCCTGACCTTGATGTATTAATTCGTTACGCAGACCCCATTGATAATTTCGTCAAACACAGGGGATTTAGCCACTCTCTTTTTGTGCTTTTCCCTTTTTCCTTAGTCTTGTGGCTCATCGGTAAAAGAATCAGCATCAAAGTTAAGAAAGCTCCATACCATTGGCTTGCCGCAATCGCATTGACTTTACTAACACACCCTTTGCTGGATGCACATACGGTTTATGGCACGCAATTGTTATGGCCTCTCGACTCCCCCCCGGTCATGTGGTCCACTATATTCATCATTGATCCAGCTTACACATTACCGCTTCTCATGGCTTTCCTTGCCGCATTATGCGCTCCCCAATGGAAAGGTATTCAAACTGCCTTGACCCTCGGTATTTTATTAAGCTCGAGCTATTTGACGTGGTCTTGGGTCGCGAAAAGTATGGTAGGTGATAAGGTGGACGAACACATCCGCCTCAAGTCGATTGCGTCAAAAGATTACTTTACCGTACCCACTCCATTTAACACCCTCCTGTGGCGAATTGTTATTACAACCACTGAGGGTTATTACGAAGGTTTTTACTCTTTAAAAAGCCCTAATGACAATATTGAATTTGAATTCATCGCGTTAAATCCTGAAGCACAAAACATCGAGGCGGGAGAAAACTCAAAACGAAAACTGCAATGGTTTTCTCATGGCTTTATCAAAACTGAGATCATTAATAACCAATTAGTAGTCAGAGACTTACGAATGGGAACCGAACCGGATTATGTTTTTAGCTTTTCCATCGCCGAAAAGTATAATGGAAACTGGAGGACGATCGCACCCATAAAGGCTGGGGTCCGATATGACAAAGAACGGTTAAAAGAAATTTTCAAACTGTTGTAGAACAGAAGCACTAATTATTTGCAAGCCCTATCGACGTCAACTTTTTTTGTGCGCGCCATCACAAAATGGCTTGATTTTCGACGACCCGCATCGGCATAACTTCACTCTCTCTCCGGACCAGACAACTTCCTTGTCATCAGTTAGGCGTATCGATCCCGAAATAATTAAGGGACCTTGAAACATAGCCCTTATACTGTTCACATGACTGCTCTCATCAGACTTGTTACGACGAATCTTATATTCTAAGTTAAGTGAATCACTCGTCATAAAAGAAAATGAGTGATGCGATCCGTCACAAAATGGCCGGTTTCCCGTTTTTCCACAACGACATAATCTTAACGCTACATCATCACGCTCGGTCGTCTCCGACCTTTCTCCGATATAAGAATATTGGCCTGAGATTAATAATGGGCCATTCTTAACTACTTTAATATAAATCATAAAAGGGAGTAGTTAGTGGGCGGTCCATCCACCGTCGATGGAATGAGAAGCACCAGTAATCGAAGACGCCTTGTCTGAAGCAAGAAACAAGGCTAAGGCGGCGACCTGCTCCACTGGTACGAATTTTTTTGTCGGTTGGCGCTCAAGAATTACGCTACGAATGACGTCATCAGCGGACATGGTTTTTTCTCTTGAGAGCGCCTCCACTTGTTCGGTCACTAGCGGCGTTTCAACCCAACCTGGACAAATCGCGTTACAGGTAATGCCAAACTCCGCAATTTCTAAAGCAACGGCTTTAGTGAACCCTACTAACCCGTGTTTCGACGCCACATAAGCAGATTTGAATGGCGATGCAACTTTTCCATGCGCAGAGGCAATATTAATGATCCGACCAAAACCTCTGGTCCGCATCTCAGGGATCACTAACCTGGTCATATGAAAAACTGCTGACAAGTTTACCGCTAAAATCAAATCCCATTTGTCAGGTGGGAAATTTTCAACCGGTGATACATGCTGAACCCCAGCGTTATTAACGAGAATATCTATCCGACCCAAAGCGCTCTTAGCATCTGACACGTACTGCTCGATTTCTTTCGGTCTTGAGAAATCTGCGTGGGAAAAAAAAGCTCTTGCGTCTGTACCATCAATAACATCCGCCTCAATTGCACGAACTTCCTCTGCCTTGCACAAACCACTCAAGGCAACATCATAACCATTCGATGCAAGAGTCCTAGCGATTTCGAGTCCAATACCAGACGTCGATCCAGTAACAACTGCGACTTTCCTATCACTCATAGCGCACCTCGTCTAAGCAATCTCTTACAAACCTGCCTATTGAATCCAACGTCTTATTAGGGTGGTCGACGTGTGGGGAATGTCCACAGTCTTTAAGAATCATGCGCTGCGTGGGCGCCGGAGATAATTTTTCAATAGCCTCTATTTGAGCTAATGTGCCGTAGGGATCGTCGGCACTTTGAATCAGCAAAGATTCAGAGGTGAGTTTTTTTACGTAAGCCTCAATGTTCCAGTGCTTGAATTCACGAGATAACCAAATGTCATTCCAACCCCAAAATGCGGACTCAACATCCTCATGATATCGAGCCAACTTCTTTGGTAACTGGGTATTTTCGAATGCGACACGAGCCGCCTCGATACTGTCCACTGTCAGTTTCTCAACAAAGACATGAGGTGCCATTAACACCAACCCACTGACATCATAGCCACCACCGTTGTGAATGAGTGAAATAGATGCTCCGTCGCTGTGTCCAATCAAGATGGGGCGTTCCACACCAATATACTCCAAAAATTTTGGTAAGACCGTCAGAGCTTCCTCATGCATATACTCAGTCGTTCGCTTTTCACGAAGAGCGGTGGACGAGCCATAGCCATATCGGGAATAAACGAAAACACGACATCCGGTAAACTCAGCTAGATCCTTAGGGAAATCTTTCCAAAGCTCTACAGATCCGAGCCCTTCATGAAGCAATACAATTGCATCTTCCGGTTGACCAAGCTTGGACTGAGGATCAACACGCTGATACGCTAACCGTCTACCATCAACCTCAAATGTGCTATTCAAATTATTCATAAAGACTACATCCGCTCATAAACATTAACCTCCGATTAAAACTCAAACTCCCAGCCATTTTGTGAGATTCAGAGGGTTTTCAATTAAATGATTTGGCGGACCATTAAATACAATTTTTCCCTTTACCATTACGACGCTTCGATCAGATAACTTAGCTAACGCCTTAAAATTTTTATCAACAAGGATCGAGGAAATGCCAGACTGTTTAATGACGTCGATGATTCTCCAAATATCTTGGGCGATCAGTGGCGCTAATCCCTCTGTCGCCTCGTCCAATATCAATAAGTCAGGGTTAGTTAACAATGCTCTCCCTATGCTCAACATTTGTTGCTCTCCACCGGAGAGCTGTTGCCCACCATGATTTAAGCGTTCATTTAATCGAGGGAAACTGTCAAGTACCCGCCCAAAGGACCAGTCCTTCTGCCCACGCTTTCCGGGACGCGCAGCCAATAACAAATTCTCTTTGACAGATAAATTTTTAAAAATACCTCTACCTTCTGGGACGTAAGCTATTCCGCGACGCGCGAGCGTATGAGTTGGTAAGCCTCTAGTATCTTGACCGAGATGCTTAATTAAACCGGACGTGGGTGGCAGCAAACCCACCAAAGTCTTCAGGAGTGTCGTCTTACCCATACCGTTTCGACCCATAAGAGCAACCGTTTCGCCACACTTAATATCCAGACTTAATTCGTGTAGCACATGGCTCAATCCATAATGCACGTTAAGGTCTGAAATAGTTAAAAGTGAATCACTCACCGACATCGTCACCTAAGTAAGCGGATTGCACCTTTTTACTAGCGCGAATTTTTTGCGGTGAACCACTCTCAATAACCTCACCGTTTAACATGACAGTCAGACAATCCGCAAGGGCGAATACTGCTTCCATATCGTGCTCGACTAAGATCATTGCATAGTCCGACTGAATATCCCGCAGTAAATCTATAATTGTCTGTGACTCTTCTGCACCCATACCAGCCAGCGGCTCATCTAACAACAGAACGTCAGGATTCGTCGCCAGCGCTAGGGCAATTTCAACTTGTCTTTGAGCACCGTGGGATAACTCGCTAACCAATTGATACGCGACACTCAAAACCCCCACCCTCTTCAAAATGGACTTGGACTGCGACTCTATGTCAGGAAAATTACTGGTGGCGCCAAGAAAACGCATAGAAATACGACTACGAGACTGAACTGCGATATTACAGTTCTCAAGCACTGTCATATTATTAAAAATATTGGTGCGCTGATAACTTCGCCCTACACCTTTCAAGCTCATTTGATGCGAAGTGGAACCTGTTACATCTTGACCTGCGATAAAAACCATTCCCTCTGTGGCTTTTGTCTCACCAGAAAGTAAATTTAAAAGCGTGCTCTTACCCGCACCATTCGGACCAATAACGGCATGGATCATCCCTCGCTCACAAGATAGAGACACTCCAGACACAGCTCGTAAACCAGAAAAGTTCTTTGATAAACCCATCGCCTGTATCAAAGGAATCACGTTGACCTACCCTTCTTGAGAATTCTTATACCAGCTAAACCGTTTGGAAAAAATAAAGCAACCAGGACAATGACCAAACCTGTTAACAACTGCCAATGCTTAGTCAACATTTGAAAAATCTCCTCAGTAATCATTAGCGTCGTCGTTCCAAGGACTGGGCCCAAAATTGCTCCTTTTCCTCCTAAAATAACCATCACAAGGGCATGCCCAGAGACATGCCAGCCAACCATTTCAGGGTTTACTACCCCGAACTGAACAGCGGCCAAAAAGCCGCTAACTGCGGCAATCATGCTTGCAATCACAAAGCATACTAATTTAAATTTGTAAGTGTTATACCCGAGCGCCTTAGTCCTGTGCTCGTTCACACGAATACCTGCGATAACTCGACCAAACGGAGATTTAATAATTCTCCCAATAAAGATTAGGGTCAAACAAACAAAAACTAACGCTACATAATAAAAATGAATTGCATTTGCCAAATCAACATGCCAAAAATCAAAGATACTGAGATTTGGCCGGCTATAAATGTAGATCCCATCAGAGCCTCCGACAAAATCAGTATCGTGTAAAAAATAAAATAACATCTCACCGAGCGCGAGCGTAGACATAATAAAAAATATGCCCTTTGTTCGTAACACTAAAACACCAAACACCAAACCGAGAAGACCCACGCAACTGATACTAATTAGCAAAGCAGTGACGAAGTGCGTCGACGAATCGACCTGCATCAATATCGCCAGGACGTAGCCTGCGAAACCAAAAAATGCCGCATGTCCCAAACTGACTAAACCAGTAAAGCCGACCAAAAGGTTAAGGCTACTCACAAAAATAATCATCACCAATATTTTTGAAGCGAATTGAATATAGAAGCGCTCCCCAAAAAATGGAAATAACATCAACGATAAGAGGACGAAACCAATAACTAAGGTTTTAAAATTTTTACCCACTCAGTGCCCCTTACCGAATATACCTTGGGGACGAAACATTAAAATAATCGCCATAAGTGCAAAGATGCTCATGCCAGCCATTTCTGGAAGAACATTTATTCCTAAAATATTAACGTTTAATACCTTCCCAAAGGTATCAATTAGGCCGACCATTAGGGCTGCGACCATCGCTCCTTTAATAGAGCCAAGACCGCCAATAACGACCACTACAAAACTAACAATCAGTACCTGATTGCCCATGCCAGGAAAAACGGAGGCGATAGGAGCAGATATCATTCCTGAGAAAGCAGCTAGAGAAACACCCAAAGCAAAGACAAATCGATACACCAAACCAATATTTATCCCTAAAGCTTTTGTCATATCCCTGTCTGACTCACCAGCGCGTATCATCATACCTAGACGGGTGTGCTGAATCCCAACGTACATTAAAACCGCAATAACGATACAAACGCCAGACAGCCATAACCGGTAGGTCGGATAAGCTAAATTTTCAGTTAATTGAATCGATCCGCTGAGTAACTCTGGTATCGGAACACTGTGCACATCATCACCCCAAAGAATACTTCTTAGCTCAGAAAAAATAAGTATCAAACCGTACGTGACCAGCACCTGCTGAAGATGGTCTCGATCATATAAGAATCTTATAAACAGCCACTCAAGTGCTAAGCCCAGAAATAACGCAACCAAAACACCCGCAAATAATCCTACCCAAAAATTTCCAAACCACCCCATCAGTGACCACGCCAAATATGCTCCCACCATGTAGAAACTTCCATGAGCAATATTAATCACCCCCATGATTCCAAAGATCAATGTCAATCCGCTAGCAACTAAAAACAGCAGCAACCCGTATTGAATACCGTTCATCGCCTGAATAAAAAATGTAATCGCGTCCATTAAATCTCTATCCTATAACCACCGAGATATCATCAATGACATCATCTACAACTCCTGAATGAAGTAAGTCACTTGAATTCAACGACGCATTATACGACCAACCCATTGCACTAAGCGCAGCAGCCGGCAATACATGAATAGATGCAAGCGATAACGCGCTCAACCTTGACGCCCCTGCTGATAACGCGGCAAAAACTCCGCCCCCAGCTGAGCCAATAATAACAACGTGAATTTCGACCCCATCACGATATTTTTTTCGTAAGCATCTCGTCAAAGTCGATAGGTACTCTGACATAATCACAGCCTCAGAAGATACATTCGGAGAATGACTAGAGCAATCTACAAAAATTTTAATCTCTGAAATAGAACTGGGTGAATTTTTTATTGCATTAATTAAATCAAAGATGATGTCGGCGTTTGCAAAATGAGTATTCACTATTCCGAAAACCCCTATCCCCGAATCACAGAGGGCACTAGATGAGAACAGGCCTGACTCCCATACCTGAAAATCATGCGCCCCAATTCGGCTAGAATCTATTACAGGGTGCTGGACACTTTGTGTGGTTATAGGCTCGGAATTCATCCCGTAGCTTTTGGTATTCCGCCGGCTAAGAGCAGCAAAGTTAGGCTCAAGCCTGAAATCCGAGCTCTGTGATAGCAAAAGCAATTGGCCTAGGTGCCCCTTATAGGCCTTCGCTTGGTCATCAACCATTTGAAATCGATCGGACATCAACGCGCGACCATTACCACCTAACAAACCCCGAACCTCTTCGTGTGTTGGCCGCTGCGGGCCTTCATGCACACTCATTGCTCGTACCAACTTAGGCCCAGACATAGAAATCTGAGAACAAGAACTTACCAAAACGCGATCGCTGACCGCAGCCAGCATGCTACCGCCACCGAAGCAATGTTCCGAGACCAAAGATATGAGTCTCAGCCCGTCTAGCTTCCCATCAACCAAATCTCTAAACATAACGCGGAAAGCAGCTAAACTTTCTGCACCCTTGGTGACTCGCACCCCACCGGTGTTTAATATGAAAACTAAAGGGAGTGTTTTTTCTCTCGCAAAAGCAATAGCGGCTCTTATTTGTTCAGCTTCACAGGGCCCGATAGACCCCCCCGACGCCGAAAAATCAAAACCCACGACTGCCGCCATCAGGTTGGTTATCTTACCTTGATGTAAACTTAGATCACCCAGTGAACTAGTCTCAAGCTCGGTTAATTCATCGAAAACTTCCAATAACTGTCTATCTAGCTGAAGTTGAGAAAAGATCATCTTTTGTAGCGAAAAGGCCTAAGCGTAGCCGACGATATAGGGCATCTCCATCGGTTATTTGTCAAGAGTTAATAATGCCACAAGCCGTTTCCCATTCCTTGAAATGCAGGCCTAACAAGATATTAAAGGTCTTTAAAGTCACACCCGACAGCTGGATCCTCCAGGTTCTCCCACGCCGTTCCCACAACCTCGTTAACGCCATTTCTTACTTTCATCGTATAGAAGTTTTGGATAGGGTTGTGCGACTTGGACATTTTCCAAGCGCCACGCGGGCTATCAATCTCAGCGCCCTCCATAGCTTGAATTGCTTTGGCTTTTTGTGAGAGATCACCAGACGTTTCCTGAAGAGCCTTAATCAATAGCAGGCCGGCATCATAGCCTTGAACCGAATAAACATCGGCCTCCTCGCCATATGCTAACTTGTAAGCCTCCCGAAACGCTTTATTCTTATCGTTCTGGAGTTGATCAGCGTAATGCAGTGTAGTGGTAACGCCCTCAGCAGCAGCGCCCTGTGCGTCCAAAACACCCTCGGTCAAGAAACCAGAACCAAACAAAGGTATCGATTTTTTAAGTCCAGCTGCAGCGTAGTCTTTAACAAATTTAACCGCGCCGCCACCTGCAAAGAAGCATGCGACAGCATCAGGTTTTAATGAGGCTATTTCCGTTAAAATTGCCTGAAATTCGACGTTTGGAAAAGGCACGAACAACTCCTTAATTACCTCGCCTCCAGCTGCTTCAAATCCCTCTCTGAATGAGGCTGAGGCCTCCTCGCCTGCACCGTATTTCCAAGTGACGAAAATAGACTTTTTATGACCTTGCTCAACCATGACTTTTCCTAAAGGATGGGTTGGCTGCCAATTTGAAAATGACGTTCGAAAAACAGTCGGAGCGCACATTGCGCCAGTAGCTGCATTAGCGCCGGCATTCGGCACAATTACTAGTGAACCCGTATCTTTAGCCACCTTAATCATCCCCATAGCCACGCCTGAATGGACGGTTCCGATGACTACATCAACGTTATCACGAGTCATTATTTTGTTGGCATTATCAGTTGCCTTAGCCGGATTTGATTCGTCATCTACCGTATAAAAATCTATGGTCTTGCCGAAGGGTTTATCACCTAACTCACCGAGCGCCAGTCTGAATCCGTTTTCGATAGCCATCCCTAGTTTTGCGTAAGTCCCCGTGTATGGCAGCATAAACCCCACCCGAATTGAATCCGTCTTTTTGGAACAACCAGCTAACGACAAAAAAGATAGACCCGCTAATGCGGAAGAGCCAGCAAGAAATTCACGACGGTTAATAATAGACATTCGGTTCCCCTTTCAAATTTCTAATGATTTTTTATATAATTTTTTTTCTTAGTTTGAATCGTTGAATTTTTCCGGTCGCGGTTTTTGGTAACTCATCGACAAAATCAATCCAACGTGGATATTTAAATGGCGCCAGCTTTGATTTCACGAAAATTTTCAACTCCTCAACCAATTCCGATCCAGCTTTATAACCATTTTTCAAAACAACAAAAGCTCGAGGCTTGATCAACTTGTCAGCATCTTCATCGCCAACTATGGCTGCTTCAAGTACCGCTGCGTGGGACATTAATATTGCTTCCACTTCGAAAGGCGACACGTACAAACCACTCACCTTAAGCATGTCATCGGATCGGCCACCATAGGTGTAAAAGCCATCCTTGTCCACACTATATTTATCTCCGGATCGGGTCCACTCACCGTAAAATGTCTCGCGCGATTTTCGTCTCTGATTCCAATATAAGTTAGCCGCTGACGGCCCTTTAATTTGAAGATCACCAAGCTCGCCAACCGCAACATCGGCTCCGGTTTCATCAAGCAGGCGAATGTCATAACCCGGAACTGCCCTGCCGGTGCTACCGTACTTCACCTCTCCTGATCTATTCGACAGGAAGATATGCAGCATTTCGGTAGAGCCTATTCCATCCAATATTTCGGTTTCGAAATGTTGCGTCCAGCGATTACCGATATCAGGAGGCAGAGCTTCTCCAGCTGATGTTGAGATTCGAATGGAAATTTCGGATTGCTCAGGCAAATCGTCGCTCGCTAACATCGCTCCGAATAAAGTGGGCACTCCGTAAAAAATTGTTGGCTGATACTTTTTAAGTCGTTTGAATACGGCCGCAGGAGTGGGCCTTTCCGCCATCAGCACGGTCGTCGCACCAACAGTCAGCGGAAACGTGAGGCCGTTTCCTAAACCGTAAGCAAAAAATAGTTTAGCGGCTGAAAAGACAGTATCAGCCTCCTTAATTCCAAGGATGGGTATCGCATAGAGCTCGGCGGTGTAAGCCAGACTCGAGTGGATATGCACCGTTCCCTTGGGCGTGCCGGTTGACCCCGATGAGTAAAGCCAGAAACACGTATCATCGGATGACGTCACAGCAGGCTCACAAAATTTATCAGCCTCCCGTTGAAGTGTCTGAAGGTGCTTGTACGGGGCGGTTGGCTCACCGGAGACGATAGTGTGGCGAAGGTGTTTTGACTTCTCGATGGCCGGAGTCAGTTTTGTGATGAAAGAAGATGACACTATCAGCGCTTTCGCACGGCTGTCCTCCAGCATAAACTCATAATCATCAGAGGTAAGAAGTGTGTTAACGGCTATCGGAATAATCCCTATTTTAATTGCACCAAGAAACGTTGCTGGGAAGTCGATCGTGTCCGTTTGGATAATCATTAATCGATCTTCCATAACTAAACCGAGTTCGGTAAGGACGTTAGCTGTTTGGTTAGCTCGCTCAACTAAGTCTTTGAATGTGTAGCTGCCGTTATCATCAATGTAAGCGATTTTATCCCGGCGACCCTCGTTAATATTGCGCTCTAAAAGGTCATGTGCGGCATTAAATTGCCGGGGCATTACGAGTTCAGGTGGACTCTTATGGCGATTCACTGAATAAGTGCTGATCGCTGGTATACCGTCGTTCGCCTTTTTTTTATTAATTGTATTCATAAGGGAGTTCGAACCGTTTATTTGTTTAAAACTGCAGGACTACCAGTATTGTTGGCACTGGTCCAACCAGCTATGCGACCAATCACCTGCATCTTCCTCCGGCATGGTTCCCAAGCTAGCGTCATGCATCAGTATATCTCCGATTCGTTCCGCCCCACACTTCTGTAGTATCTCATCGAACCTTTTTCCACCGTGGCAAAAAGTCTCCGAGTAGGTGCGATCTCCCAATGCAATAATACCGTAGCGAATGTTCTCTAAATTTGGTTTATTTAGGTCAAGCGCTT
>CBFIFN010000011.1:0-26009 GCA_965661885.1 uncultured Burkholderiales bacterium
ATTTTTATTGATGTTCTAAACGGGAATTCGTTTAATGGCTCAGTCTATACATGGGCGGTGGTCGGTGGCGTCAGCTTCGAAGTTGGTTTTCTGATTGATCGTTTATCTTCGCTCATGATGATTGTTGTGACTAGCGTGTCATTAATGGTCCATATTTATACCATCGGATACATGAAGGATGATCCCGGTTATCAGAGGTTCTTTAGTTATATATCCTTATTCACTTTCGCCATGTTGATGTTGGTGATGAGCAATAACTTTCTTCAATTATTTTTTGGTTGGGAGGCTGTGGGATTGGTTTCCTACCTATTAATAGGATTTTGGTATAAAAAAGATTCTGCGATATACGCGAATCTCAAGGCGTTTTTAGTTAACCGCGTAGGGGACTTTGGCTTTCTTCTGGGCATTGCTTTGGTACTCCATTTTGCTGGAACGTTAGATTATGTGGCCGTTTTCGATCAAAGCGAAGATTTATCCGGTCAGCAAATTGAATTGTTCGGCGGTGCAGCCTGGTCTTTAATTACAGTGATCTGCATCTGTCTGTTTATCGGAGCCATGGGTAAATCCGCCCAATTCCCACTCCACGTCTGGTTACCTGACTCAATGGAAGGGCCGACGCCTATATCAGCTTTAATTCACGCCGCAACTATGGTTACCGCCGGGATATTCATGGTAGCGCGTATGTCGCCTCTTTTTGAATATTCAGAAATGGCTCTTTCTTTCGTGTTGATTATCGGTTCCATTACGGCATTATTTATGGGCCTACTCGGGCTAGTTCAAAATGATATTAAGAGAGTCGTTGCTTACTCGACCCTGTCTCAACTCGGGTATATGACCGTTGCCCTTGGTGTTTCGGCATATTCCGCCGCAATGTTTCATCTAATGACTCATGCCTTTTTTAAGGCGTTACTTTTTCTCGCGGCGGGCTCAGTAATCATTGGAATGCATCATCAGCAAGATATGAGGTTTATGGGTGGTTTACGACGTAAGATGCCGATCACTTGGGTGGTATCTTTGATCGGCTCATTAGCCCTAATTGGATTCCCTTTTCTGTCCGGTTTTTACAGCAAAGACAGCATTATTGAAACGGTACATCTGTCTTCTATTCCGGGCGCGGGATTCGCTTACTTCGCTGTGCTGCTCGGCGTTTTTGTGACAGCACTTTATACTTTTCGTATGTATTTTTTGGTCTTCGAGGGTGACTACCGGGGAAATAGTCAGAGTGGCGAGGACGTTTCCGAGAGTCATCACGATCCGCATGAGTCACCGCCGGTGGTGTGGATTCCACTAGTGGTGTTGGCGATTCTCTCGGTCTTCAGTGGAGCGGTATCGATTCAACCGATTCTCTTCGGCGAATATTTTAAAGACGTAATATTTATTTTAGGCTCACATGATGTGGTTGCCCAATTTGGGCAACACTTTCATGGGTGGCTTGCCATGGGGATTCATGGTTTTCAGACGCTCCCATTTTGGCTAGCTATGGCCGGCGTGCTGACGGCTTGGTTTGTATTTTATTATTCTCCGAAGACTCGGAATAAACTGAGTGTTTTTGCACCACTGGTTCGACTCTTTGAACAGAAATATTTCTTAGATAAATTTAACGAATGGTTTTTTGCTCTAGGCGCTCGTTCTTTAGGCGATTTACTCTGGAAGGTGGGAGATCAAAAAATTATTGATGGATTCTTTGTCAATGGCTCCGCCAAAGTGGTCGCGAAAATGGGGACTCGACTGCGACGCATTCAAACTGGATTCATATCGCATTATGCGTTCATTATGATTCTTGGAGCTTTCACTTTGGTCACTATTTGGCTGTTTGGAAAATAATTAAAATAGAATATGTCGACTAACATTATTGGATCTTTATCGCTCATCGTTTGGCTGCCAATTTTTTTTGGTATCGTTGTTTTAACAATTGGCCAAGATGGCCGCGAACATTTGGTGCGGTGGGTGTCTTTAATAGGTTCCATATTAGGGGCTTTAGTTTTAGTCCCCGTTTGGACGCAGTTTGATCAAACACAAACGGGGTTTCAGTTCGTGGAGAGCATTCCTTGGATTGAGACGTTTAACATCAATTATCACCTTGGTATTGATGGGTTGTCACTGATCCTAATACTATTGAACGTGGTGACAACGATATTGGTTGTTATTGCTGGCTGGGAAGTAATCACCAAAAAAGTATCTCAGTATTACGCGTCATTTTTGATTTTATCGGGCATCATCAACGGAGTATTTTGTTCCCTTGATGCCATGTTGTTTTACGTCTTTTTTGAAGCGACCTTAATCCCCATGTTCCTAATCATCGGCATTTGGGGTGGACCTAACCGAGTGTATGCGGCGATTAAATTTTTCCTTTACACGCTGGCAGGTTCGTTGTTGACGCTGGTGGCACTCATTTATCTTTACCGCTTAAGCGCGGGAAGTTTCTCGATCGCTGATTTCTATTTGTTGCCGATACCTCGAAGCGCCCAACTGCTCATTTTTATAGCGCTGTTTGCTGCTTTCGCCGTCAAGATCCCGATGTGGCCAGTACATACCTGGTTACCGGATGCTCACGTTGAGGCGCCTACGGGTGGATCTGTTGTTCTGGCTGCAGTTATGTTGAAGCTTGGGGGCTATGGCTTTTTACGGCTTTCGCTTCCAATCGTTCCTGATGCTGCCCGAGAACTTGCTCCTCTGGTCATCGCCTTGTCGCTTATTGCAATTGTCTACATAGGGTTCGTCGCGCTCATCCAACGAGATATGAAAAAATTGATTGCTTACTCTTCTATTTCGCATATGGGATTTGTGACTTTGGGTATTTTTATATTCAATTCAGAAGGGATGCAGGGGGCGATTATTCAGATGGTGTCCCATGGATTTATCTCTGCAGCTTTATTCTTATGCGTTGGGGTTTTGTATGACCGACTCCATTCAAGGCAGATAGCGGATTATGGTGGTGTTGTGAATAGCATGCCAAAATTCGCTGCATTGTTTTTAGTGTTCGCAATGGCAAACGCGGGGCTGCCCGGAACTAGTGGCTTTGTAGGTGAGTTTTTTGTCATTATGGGTGCAATGTCGAGTAATTTCTGGTTCGCATTTGCAGCAGCAATGACTTTAATCCTGGGTGCCGCCTATACTCTCTGGATGTATAAAAGGGTAGTTTTTGGTCGAGCCACTAGTGATCGAATAGCTGGTCTTAAGGACGTTAATGCTCGCGAATTCTCTATGTTGCTAGTTCTGGCTTTCGTTGTAATTGGTGTAGGACTCTATCCAAAACCTTTCACAGATGTAATCGGTACTTCAGTAACCACAATACTAGAGCTTTCCTCGGTCATTAAATACTGAGGCGAACCTGTAATTAATAGATATTTACGTTATCCATGAATTTTCAATTATCAGACTTATATACACTATCAGCTGAAATTTTCTTGCTCTGCGCAGTCAGCGGCATTTTGTTGCTTGACTTGTTTTTAAGCGAAAGAAGACGGAACGTGACTTACTTTTTGTCACTGATCGTCTTAGTTGTTACCAGCGTCATTTCTTTGCTTGTTTTTGACAGCGAGCCCGGAGTGATCATGAATGGGTTGGTTGTGTCTGGCCCGCTAAGCGCGAGTCTCAAGGCGATACTTTGCGGGCTTATTGCGATAGGACTCATTTATTCAAAAGATTACTTGCAATGTCGAGGCCTCCACCGCGGTGAGTACTATTCACTGACACTGTTCGCGGCTCTGGGAATGATGGTTATGGCGTCTTCCAATCATTTTTTAAGTCTTTATCTAGGTCTGGAACTGTTGAGTTTGAGTTTATACGCAATGGTGGCTCTGCGGCGAGACTCTGGTCGTAGCTCGGAGGCAGCCATCAAATATTTTGTATTGGGAGCGATTGCTTCTGGGATGCTTCTGTATGGCATGTCTATGATTTATGGCGCGACCGGAAATCTAAATATAGAAGCAATCGTATCGTCCATTAATTCCGGTAATGGCGATTCAAATTTGTTACGTCTCGGCTTAGTCTTCATTATCGTTGGAGTCGGATTCAAGCTGGGAACGGTGCCATTCCATATGTGGATACCAGACGTCTACCAAGGTTCTCCCACCTCGGTAACGCTACTCATTGGCACCGCACCAAAAGTCGCTGCATTTGCGTTCATAATTCGGCTTCTCGCAGAGTCGCTTGGACATCCTTCGTTACACCAAGAGTGGAGTCAGATGCTAACCGTGTTAGCTGTTGCTTCACTGGTAATTGGTAACGTTGTAGCAATAGCACAAACTAATTTTAAGCGGATGCTGGCTTACTCAACCATCGCTCATATGGGTTTTCTGTTGCTTGGGTTCTTGACGGGTTCTATGAACGGTTATAGTGCATCGCTATTTTATATTTTGACCTACGTCTTCATGGCTCTAGCTGGATTCGGCGTGATCCTGTTGTTATCCAAAGACGGGTTTGAAGCTGAGGAGTTGAGTGATTTGGGCGGCCTTAGCCGAAGTAATCCTTGGAGCGCTTTTCTTCTCATGATCGTCATGTTTTCCATGGCAGGGATCCCCCCGACAGTTGGTTTCTGGTCGAAGTTGTTCGTCATTCAATCGGTGATTGAATTCGGAGCTGTGTGGCTCGCCGTAGTCGCGGTAATGACGTCGTTGATTGGTGCGTTTTATTATCTGAGGGTGGTTAAGATTATGTACTTTGATTCTAATGAGTCTTCCACGACCGGTATTCACTATCGAGCCGGATTGGTTGTTTTCAGCATCAATGGCTTATTGCTTTTGGGTATGGGCTTGTTTCCTGGCTGGCTTCTTTTATTGTGTGAGTCGTTAATCCGCGACTCCGTGCGAGTCTTTTGATGTATGGCACAGGATTTTACTGAAGAGCAGTTGAGGTCCTCGCTGGCATTTCAGGGCAAGTTGCTCGAGGTGCGAGCGGATACGGTCTTGGTGCCGGATGGTAGTCAAACTTCCAGAGAGTACGTTGTCCATCCTGGGGCCTCTGTAATTGTCCCTTTGTTTGAGGACGGGACAGTCTTGGTCGAGCGGCAGTTTCGATATCCCGTAAAGCAGCACATGACGGAACTTCCAGCTGGAAAGCTCGATCCGAATGAGGCTCCCGAATATGCAGCCCGTCGAGAGCTTTTAGAGGAGACAGGGTATGAAGCTCAGAGGTGGGATTTCATTGGAACAATGATGCCGTGTATCGGTTACTCGGATGAACGAATCCATGCCTATCTCGCCCGAGATTTAACCTATTCAAAGCGAAATTTGGATGAAGGGGAGTTTCTCGAAACCTCCCGAGTGCCCATGAGCGACCTGGTACAGCAGTCTTTAAACGCGAGCATTCAGGATGCAAAAACAGTCATTGCACTGCTTTGGGCTGAACAATTTCTAAGGTTCTCGGACTAAACAGATTGTTTGGTGCTCTCGAGGTCTTGAATTTTATGATCTCACCCCCACATCTACACACAACGTTATAAATTATCTAATAGGGTGAACTCGATGTCAGATTCTGCTTCCAAAGAAACACTTGGTTTTCAAACAGAAGTTAGCCAGTTATTGAAGTTAATGATCCATTCCTTATATTCGAATAAGGAGATCTTTTTAAGAGAGCTGATTTCAAACGCGTCTGACGCATGCGATAAGTTGAGGTTTGAATCGTTAACTGACGCATCTCTCATGGGGGACGAGTCTGATCTTAAAATTGACATTTCGGTTGACCGAGAAAAACGCACTATTTCCATTTCTGATAACGGAATTGGGATGTCCCGGGAAGAGGTTGTTCAGAATATAGGAACGATAGCCAAATCGGGAACTAAGGAGTTTTTCAGCAAACTTACTGGTGACCAAGCGCAGGATGCGACCTTAATAGGACAATTTGGGGTCGGTTTTTACTCTTCCTTTATTGTTGCGGACAAAGTAACCCTCATTACTCGCCGAGCTGGTCTTGAAGATTCTGAGGCGGTATGTTGGGAGTCAGAAGGTGCGGGGGAATTCACAATCGAAACTGTCTCCAAACCCGAACGAGGTACACAGATCATTTTGCACTTAAGGGCTGATGAGGACGATTTACTTGAGGGCTATCGCCTCAAATCAATTGCTCAGAGGTATTCGGATCACATCAACTTGCCAATCTTCATGTCGAAGGAGGAGTGGGACGAAAAAGAGAGTAAATATGTTTTGCAAGAGGAATCCGAGCAAATAAATCAAGCATCGGCTATCTGGTCCCGTCCGAAAAACGATGTATCTGAGGAGCAATACGAAGAGTTTTACAAACATATTTCCAACGATATGGAAAAACCCTTAGCCTGGGCTCACGCTCGCGTTGAAGGAAAGAGTGAATATACGCAATTACTTTACCTACCTGGGAAGGCACCTTTTGATCTTTGGAACAGAGAACACAAACGAGGTTTGAAGTTGTATGTCCGTCGAGTTTTTATTATGGACGATGCTGAGCAGTTGCTGCCGGGATACCTTCGTTTTGTTCGCGGCGTCATCGACTCTTCAGATTTGCCACTGAACGTTTCAAGAGAGATCCTACAAGAATCAAAAGACGTTGACGCTATACGCAAGGGATGTATAAGCCGTGTTCTGGGTCTGATAGAAGACCTCGCTAAAAATCAACAAGATAAATTCAAAGCGTTTTGGAATGAATTTGGATCAGTTTTAAAGGAAGGTGTTGGGGAGGACTTCAGTAACAAGGAGAGAATCGCGCGTTTGTTAAGGTTCTCGAGTACGGCTGAAAGCAGTGATGAACAGGTGGTATCTTTGAGTGACTACATTGGTCGTTTGAAAGAGGGGCAGGATAAAATTTACTACATAACCGCTGAGACTCATGCTGCTGCAAAGTCGAGTCCGCATCTCGAGATATTTAAGAAAAAGGATATTGAGGTCCTTCTTCTTTCTGATCGAGTAGATGAATGGGCAGTGTCTAATCTCCAAGAATTTGATGGTAAAAAACTTGTATCAGTTGCAAAGGGATCACTTGATTTAGGGTCTAGTGATGATGAAGAGAACAAAGAACATGAGGCTGACTCTGATAGTGAAGATCTCATTAAAAAAATCAAGGAATCGCTGGGTGATAGCGTAAAGGAAGTGCGAGTTTCAAGTCGTTTAGTTGATTCTCCCTCATGTTTGGTCTCTGACGAGGACGAAATGAGCATGAATCTCTCACGAATGTTGAAGGCTGCCGGTCAGGAAGTGCCATCGGTTGCTCCCATTCTTGAGATCAACATGCAGCATCCGATTATAAAGAAGATGTCGTCTGATAAAGAGGCGTCCCGGATCTCGGATTGGAGTTCAATCATTTTTGATCAGGCGATGTTGTCTGATGGTGGTGCTCTGACAGATCCTGCGAAGTTTGTTGTAAAGCTGAACAAGTTAATTTTAGAAGTTTCAGAAAATACTTGATTCCATGGCGGGCTGAGGATACATTTGGCGGATGGTCGTAAAAAGTTAATTTTAGTTTAGGTTTTCAATGTAATTCTATGCTAGGGGGTCGCGATGATTAGTGTGCTGCCGAATGCTATTACCCTTAGTCGATTACTGTCAGTACCATTTCTAGCGATCATGCTGTCGAGTCATGACTATCAGGTGGCTTTCTGGTTCTTCCTTGCTCTAGGTCTATCGGATGGGTTAGATGGATACATTGCTCGTCGATACAGCGCCGTTACCACCATAGGCACATTACTTGACCCCGTTGCTGACAAGTTATTGGTGATTACGTGCGCGTCTATCCTTACCTGGAATGGAATTTTGCCTTTGTGGGTTGGAGTGCCGCTAGTCGTTAGAGATGTTGCTATGTTGAGTATCGGGTTACTTGATTCTAAATTGAAAGAAACTCGAGTGATGCCTAATCTTTGGGGTAAGTCGCATGCAGCGCTTGCGTTTTTAGCAATTGGAATCGCGATAGCTCAAGCGGCTGAGTTCTTTGATAACGATGTCATATTGGAAGCCATTTGGCCTGCCGTGGTGCTGACCCTAGCTGTTTCGACAACCGTATATTTCTTGGAGTGGAGACGTCTTCGTGTTGAGTACGATTCTAAATCTTCGGTTGCAACGTAGTCGTGATGTTTAAGGTCATTTCAATCAAGTACTCCTATTGATCCGCTAAATTAGATGTGTTTCCATGCTGCTGGACGTTTCTCGATGAAGGCGTCTATTCCTTCTCCCGCATCAAAAGCCATCATGTTGCACGCCATGGTTTCAGCGGCGAACTTATAGGCGTCATCAACGCCCATTTCCATCTGTCGGTATAGCATTCTTTTACCGGTTGCGACGGCTACAGCTGATTTTCGGATGATTGCGTCAGCCATATTTTGGACTTCACTGTCTAACTTTTCATCGGGTACAGCCTTATTTATCAGACCAAGTGATGCTGCAGTTTGCGCATCAATAAATTCTCCTGTGAATAAAAGTTCGGCCGCTTTTTTTCGATTTATATTTCGAGAAACCGCAACCGCAGGTGTGGAGCAAAACAATCCATAGTTGATGCCAGACGTTGCAAATTGGGCTTGATTTGAGGCTATTGCAAGGTCGCACGTCCCCACGAGTTGGCATCCGGCAGCAGTCGCAATGCCATGGACCTTTGCTATGACTGGTTGCGGGATGCGCATCAGGGTTAACATGAATTGGCTGCAAGTATTGAATAACGAATCGTAATAATCTCTTGAAGGGTTTGCGCGCATTTGCTTGAGGTCATGTCCCGCGCAAAATGCGGTTCCGCTTCCTTCGATCACTACAACCCGCACCGCCGGGTCGTTGCTAATAGCATCCAATTCTGATTGGAGTGTCGCCAATAGCTCTTCGGATAGCGCGTTGTAGGCTTTTGGGCGGTTTAGAGTTAGAGTCGCAACACCGCCGTGATCCGCTCTTAGCAATACGATCTCATCCGCGTTAGGTTCAGTAACATTTGCCGCACCCATGGCTTTCTCCTTATATTTGCCCCTATTTACGGTAGTATAACGCTATTACAAGAATGCGTTAACCGAACAATAGATACGTTATTCGTAGGCTTAACGCTCATAAAAAATCACACTTAATTCTGATATGGCAATTACCGATCTCTCGTTCACCGCATTCGACTACTTAGCGCTTGTAGTATTTTATTTTGGATGGCTTGGTTACGCTAAATTTGCTCGACGTGCGGCCAATAAAGGCATTCCTAGTCTCATGAGCGTCATGGTTCGATATCGAGAAGATTGGTGGAGAGGTACGATTCGAAGAGATCTTAAAATTGTCGATACCAACATCATTCTGACCCTTTCAAATGGTGCGACCTTCTTTGCGTCGACTACAATCCTAATTTTGGGCGCGCTTCTTGCCCTGTTAGGCGCTACTGATCGGGCTATTGAAATTCTCGCTGATTTGCCTTTTGCGGCGAAAAACGACACCTTGTCATGGGATTGCAAGATTATGTTGTTGCTTGCGATTTTTATTTATGCGTTTTTTAAATTTACTTGGTCATTGCGACAGCATTTTTTTTGCTCCACCATGGTTGGCGCAGCACCAGATACTGATGTGGACAGAGACGCTCACGAGGAGTTTGTCCAACGTGGTTCTAGGATGGCAACCACTGCATCAAATACCTTCAATGACGGATTACGCGCATATTATTTCGGGTTGTCGGTGTTGCCGTGGTTTTTGAATCCCTGGTTGTTTATTTTGGCTACGGTCATGGTCATCGGTATCCTCTATCACAGAGAATTTAAGTCTGATGCACTCAAGGCAATGACGGGTGGAAACTGAAGATGTGGCGTGTTCTGATGCAATGATATTTTGCTACGTTATGGTGTCAATAGAAAATAACGTTTTACGTAGTCGTCCACCTTTGAATTGATTTACGCGGTGCAGAATAGAAGGATTCAGGCTGAGGGTGCTGAAGACTCCAAAGTTTTAATATATTTTTTTGAAAAAATTTTAGCTTCGCAGATGAACTCAAAAAAATCTGCCTCAAATTCAACTGGATGACTTATGAGGTCTTTTGCGCCTCCTAAAAGTGCGTTACCTCGCTTTAATCTTGTGCCCAGTCGTTCGATTTGTAAGGTGATGCCATCTAGGGAGGTGTATGAGCGAAACCAATCTTCAGAGACAATTAATTGGGATGTACGCCTAAATGTTTGTGGATTTTCCGGTCGATCTTTCAGAATAACCTCATAGATGTGTCGACTAAAATCCGCGAGATTGGTCGGATGAAACTGTGACCAATGCTTGGCGAGTATATGATCGAAATACATGTCAATCAAAACGCGTGAAAATCTTTTTTGCTTGATATTAATTCTATCTGCGCTCCGTTTGAAAATGGCTGACTGGTCCGAGAAAAGATCAATTTTCCGGTGAAGTTTGATGCCATTGACCACATCCCGATGGTGGGTAGAAGTTATTCGTTCGTCTATTGGGCCCTTAATAAAATCTCCTAGTATGCCCCCCAGTTGCCAGTTCTCATCGTCTGGAGCCAGGAAGAGATGTGCGAGATAGTTCATCGTTTTTGTCGCTTAATCATAATATCGATAATCCTGGTTTGCGTCTAAGTCGGTGTGCAATCGTTATAATCATATCTGATCAATACGGGAAGTAGAATCTGTGGCAAAAGATGCTCAAAGAAATACCAACAGTTCTTACGAACATGTGATGAGACTCGCTGAGGGATTAGTGGCTCCGCCGCCTGACAAAGAAAGCTCAAATCAGGCACAGTTAGATCAATTAGTCGCCAATTTGATGAATTCTGGGAAAGACGATGTTATTAAACAAGCCTGTTGGCATCCTAATTCTCTAGAAGCGGGTCGTGTGGCGAGGCGGGTTGCTGACAACATGTTGATTACCACTCAAAAAAAAGATTCATTTCGAATAGACCTTTTTGTGATGCCTGTAATTTTAGTGGTTGGTTCGCAGAAGAGGACTAGGCTCTCAACCGTCATGCGCGATGTAGGTGCCTTAAGTGATATTTTTGAGAGCTTGGGTGTTCTGGGCCACTGCAAGAATTTTGGACTTGCTAACTCACTAACAGACTATGAGGTTTTAAACGGATACCCATTGAAGTCTTGGAAAGAGGCTAGCCGTTATGATGATTCAAAGAAATTAGCAACTTTAGATTTTCCAGAGTGTCCGCTAGAGGTCCAAGCTGGTTCAGAAGCTGCGCAATTACGCTTTTTATGCGGTGTTTCCTTGAGCCCATCTTCGGCACCGTCGATCTTTGAATCTGCTGGAAATATCGGTCGTTGGGGTATTAAGTTTGCCGAGGCAGTGAGTCAGCAATTATCAACTGAAGATTGCTCGATTTTGGCGATACCCCGGCCACCGATGTCGCTCATTAAATCCCTTGAAGAGGGTTATTGGTCGGTTAGAGAGGTTGGCTTTCAATTGTTCGCTAGTAATGCGATAAATCATGCGCGTCTTAAGTTTGGAGAGGCAGATATATGTATAGACTCCTCGTCGGGTTCTAAGGTGTTAGTGAGGTTATCATCGCTTTTCGACGACTCGTTTGATAGAACATTTGACTTCCCTGTTGCACCATACGAGTCGCACGAAAAGGTACTCTCGATTATGGATCATTTTTTTCGAGACATAGGTGTGCAGCGTTATCAGTTAAAATCCGCGGATAATAAGGAAATGTACGTTAACTGCGAGAGATAATAGCTCGTCCATAGATGCAATTTATTGTAAGAAGGTCTTTATGAAAAGAGTGTTAGTCACGGGTGCCGGTGCCGGCATAGGCCAAGCTGTAGCAAAAAAATTTTCACTGATGGGTTGGCATGTGTTGTCCTTGGATAAGGTTTTCCATGAAACTCCTATTGGAGAGGAAATTCTCTTCGATTTAAAAGATTTAGACGGCATTCCTGAACTCATTGACCGTATCGGGCCGATTGACACATTGGTAAATAACGCTGCAGTCCTATTTTGTGATCCTATTGAATCAATACCCCAAGATCACATACAGGAAATATTAGATGTCAATCTTTTGGCGCCTGCGAAGCTAATTGAGGCGACCTCGAAGGCCATGAAGCTTAGGGAGAGTGGGCGGATTGTTTCAGTGGGTTCTGTTTCCGCATATACAGGCCACCCGGATCTTTGGTACGGCGCAACCAAGGCTGCATTGCTCAATCTTACTAAAAGTTATGCGTCGCACCTTGGTTCTCATGGTGTATTGGTGAATGCGGTAGCGCCAGGACCAACGTTAACCGCGATGTACGAGCGATTACCAGATTCCAGAAAAGAATCCGTAATGAGTAGTGTTCACAGCCGGCGGCCCTGCTTACCAGAAGAGGTGGCAGAGACGATTTTCTGGTTAGGTGCTGAGAGCCCGACTTACGTTTCAGGGACGACTATTGATGTTAACGGTGGCTCATACCCAAGGTGATAATTGCATTCCTATTAGGATATTTATTTTTTCGATTGATCGGAGTGTGAAGTTGTGAAGTTTCAAGCACAGGAGACACCCTATTTTGGTCTAGGACCTGATCTTATACTTAATGCTCTAGATCAAGTGGGTTGGCAAACAACAGGTAAGTTAGTTCCTCTCAATAGTTTTGAAAATCGCGTATATCAAATAGGTGTTTACGATGAGCATCGAGAATACGATGTAGTGGCTAAATTTTATCGGCCGGGTCGATGGTCTCAGAATCAATTAATTGAGGAGCATCAGTTTACGTTTGATTTGACAGAATTTGAACTACCCGTAATAGCGCCTTTGAGAGTGAATGAGGTGTCAATTTTTGAGGTTGATAATTTTAAATTTTCAATTTTTAAAAAAGTCGGTGGACGAGCGCCTAACCTGGAGGATCAGTCTGTCTTGAGTTGGATCGGTCGATTGATAGGACGTATCCATGCGGTCTCTGCAACGAAGTCCTTTAAACACAGACCAGTGATTAGCACTGGTCAATTCGGTCGGGCGCCTGCTGACTTTATATTGACCAACGAGTTGATCCCCAACGAATTGAGAGAGGCTTACCAAGGCCTTGTCGAGCTGGCGCTAACAGCTATTGATAGTGCCTTTATGAAGACTCAGGACGCGCAGCTTATTCGTTTGTTAGGTGACTGCCATACGGGAAATATCTTGTGGATGGATGATGGGCCTAGTTTTGTTGATCTGGACGACGCTGTCATGGGGCCTGCTATACAGGACCTGTGGATGTTGCTCTCTGGGGACCGGGAGGCGATGGAGACTCAGTTGCGTATAGTTCTTTCAGGTTATGAACAATTCATGGATTTCGATTACAGACAGATGTCTTTAATAGAGCCACTAAGAACTTTGCGAATCATAAATTATGCTGGTTGGCTTGCTCAGAGGTGGAATGACCCTGCGTTCAAGGTGGCATTCCCATGGTTTGGATCTCAACGTTATTGGGAGGAACATATCGGGCATATAAGGGAGCAAGTGGGGTTGATGCAAGAAGGGTTTTCGATTTAATTGCTTAATACATACGTAGATTTTTTTATACTTGGATTTTGTTTTTCTGCGAGAATAAGTTGAAATGCAAACGTGACTTTTTTTATGATTTGTCGTTTTTAAAAAAACTAATTAAGCGATGAATCATGTTTTTATTTAGTGGATGCGATACTGGAGGAAAGTATGACAACAGTGGTTAAATTTCATAAAACGGGTAGCCCCGAAGTTTTATCTGTCGAGAACGCGCTTGTTGGCAAACCAAAGCGAGGCGAGGCGCGAGTCCGCCACACGGCAATAGGGTTAAATTACATTGATACGTATCACCGGTCTGGTTTGTACCCACTACCTTTGCCTACCGGCGTTGGTTTAGAAGGCGCCGGCATTGTTGAGGCCGTAGGCGCCGGCGTTACCCATGTCAAGATCGGCGATCGCGTGGCATATGCGGGTGGACCTCCAGGTGCATATGCTCAAGAACGTGTTATGCCAGCAAATAAATTAGTCAAAATTCCGAAAGGAGTGTCTGACGAGGATGCCGCGGCAATGATGCTGAAGGGCCTAACTGTTCATATGCTTATTAGGAGGGTTTATCGTGTTCAGAAAGGCGAAACTGTTGTATTTCATGCGGCGGCCGGCGGGGTGGGTTTGATTGCATGTCAGTGGCTCAAGGCTCTCGGCGCTAAGGTGATTGGTACCGTAGGATCTGACGAGAAAGCGAAGATTGCAAAAGCGCACGGGTGTCAGCACACTATTAACTATAACAAAGAGAATTTTGCTGAACGTGTTCGCGAGATTACCAAAGGTCGTGGAGTACCTGTGGTCTATGATTCTGTTGGCAAAGATACATTTTATGGATCGTTAGATTGCCTTCAGCCAAGGGGTTTGTTAACGGTATTTGGTAATGGTTCAGGTCCGGTTAATGATGTTGACGTAAATGTTCTGGCAAAGGGCTCCTTCTACTTAACCCGACCGTCGATTATGGTTTACTCGGCTATGCGTTCGGATTTGGAGGCTGGTACCAAAGAACTATTTGCGATGGTTAAGTCTGGAAAAATTAAGATAGATATTAATCAACGATATGCGCTTGCGGATGCAGCTCAGGCACATAAAGATCTCGAGGCACGGAAAACAACGGGATCCACTATTCTTGTGCCTTAACTTAATTTTCATTAATGAGATAAATGACGCCGCAAATGCGGCGTTTTTTTTAGTCCGGACGATACGAAATTTTTTAATAACCCTTGCTTGCAAGAGTAATATTCAAACATGGGTAAGTCATTTTAGGAGTGAGTATGTTTCGTTTGGATGGAAAAATCGCATTGGTGTCAGGAGCTTCGCGTGGTCTCGGTTTAAGCATGGCGAGCTCGTTAGCTAAGCAAGGGGCACATGTTGTTTTGAATGGTAGAGATGCCGACGTATTGAAAAGTCGAGTGTGTACGTTGAAAGCTGATGGATTATCAGCATCGTCTATGCCATTCGATGTAACTGATGCGTTCGATGTGAAACGCGCTGTCGAAGAAATTGTTCGCGAACATGGCCACCTTGATATTCTCATAGCAAACGCTGGAATTCAGCACCGTTCACCGATTAGTGAATTTGAGGAGGAGGACTTCAGGCGTGTCGTGGATACGAATTTAGCTGGTGTTTGGCTTCTGGCAAAGGAGGTTTCTAAATTTATGATTGACTCAAACGTCGGGCGAATTGTATTCACTGGTTCAATCACCGCCGAGATTGGCCGACCAACTATATCAGCATATATTGCTTCTAAAGGGGCGGTACATGCCTTGGCGAGACAGCTGGCAGTAGAGCTGGGCGATAAAAACATCACTGTCAACGCTATCGCTCCTGGTTATTTCGCCACCGAGATGAACCAGGTATTGATGGCTGATGGAGACTTCAATGATTGGGTCTGTACTCGGGTACCTGCTCGGCGGTGGGGTAAGGTTGACGAAATAGGCGCAGCGGCTGTGTTTCTTGCCTCGGATGAAGCGGCATATGTGAATGGCCATGTCTTAACGATGGATGGTGGCTTAAGTGTTTCAATGTAATTTGGCTGTTACGGTCTGGATTGTATGGTGTGACGGAATTTGTTCGCAAAATGGATGTCTAGACTCTTTTGCGATAAACTCCGCGTGCGCAAATTCTGTCGATTACACGAGATAGTTCATTTAAATGAAATCAATAAATGTCAAAAGAAGAAAAATACACAGCTGAAACAATCACCGAGATCACAACTTGGGCGCCTAACTTGTTTAGTTTCAAACTGACGCGCTTCTCAGGTTATCGATTTGTACCAGGGCAGTTTTCACGTCTTGGACTAAAAAAAGAAGATGGCTCAATCGTTTGGCGGGCCTATTCAATTGTTTCTGCAAGTTATGACGAGTTTTTAGAGTATTTCTCAATCGTGGTTCCCGATGGCGAATTTACCAGTCGGTTAGCGCAGCTAGAGGTGGGAGACCAAGTGCTCGTCGAAAAAATGAATTATGGTTTGTTGACAACGGCTCGTTTTGAGGAAGGTAAGGACCTATGGATGTTGTCGACTGGCACTGGGCTGGCACCATTTATGAGTATTCTTTACGAACTTGAGACTTGGGAAAATTACGAAAACATCATACTGGTTTATAGCGTTAGAGAAGCTCGAGAATTGGCGTATATGGAAGCCATTCAGGGATTCAAAGATCACGAATATTTTGGTGCATTTGCCCATAAATTTAAGTTTTTGCCTGTTGTCACGAGAGAGAAGTTTGACGGCGCTCTAGATAAGCGGATTCCTGTCCTTTTGGAGACCGGTGAACTTGAGAAGAATTTAGGGATCAGTCTAGACCCTAATCGCAGTCGGATCATGATTTGCGGTAATCCTCAGATGGTTGATGACACGCGCGCGTGGTTTACCGAACATGATTACACTGTCAGCCGTCGTTCTAAGCCAGGCCATTTGGCCCTTGAGAATCTCTGGTAGGCAAGAATCCTCAGTCATTTCGCATTAATTCCCCTTCAATATTTATACTCAACGGGTAGTTATTTGCCCGAGTTAGTCTATTTTAATAAATAAAACATACACTTAGATTATTAGTTGAGAATCATTCAATAAAGTTATTGCGAATCATTATCATTTGCGTTTATAATTCATCCTGCATTACAAAATTACAAAAGTCAGGAGAACATGAAATGCCAGGATTATTCCGTTTGGAACAAGTATCGATGATATGTCTCATTTCGGCGGTGGTATTACTTGTCGCACAGCCTAGTTGGGCTGATGATGACGTAAACACTCGAATCGAAAGTTTAGAACAAGAATTGCTTCAACTGAAAGAAATGCTTAAAGCGCAGTCTGAGGCGCAAGAAGAGACAATGGACGCAATTGAGTCACAAAACGAGGTTGTCAGATCCATTGAGCAAAATACAGTAGGTTTAAAAGATACCTCGATAGGTGGGTACGCAGAACTTAATTGGGCTAACTTTGATGGTGATAAGAAGGATGAATTCGACGTTCAGAGATTCATTATATTTCTTGGGCACTCGTTCAGTGATAGAACACGGATGATGTCAGAAATCGAGTTTGAGCACGCCCAAGTCAAAGGTGGTGAGTCCGGGGGTGAAGTTGCAATGGAGCAGGCATACATCGAGCACACCATTAAGGATGGTTTGAATATGCGTGCCGGACTCCAAATTGTGCCAATCGGCCTCATCAACGAGTACCATGAGCCACCAGTCTTTTACGGCATGGAGCGAAATAATGTTGAGACTAAAATTCTACCGTCAACATGGCGAGAAATTGGTTTTGGACTCAATGGCAAAACAATGGGTGGCTTAGAATATTTCTTAGGGACAACCACAACACCGGATGCGAGTAAGTTTACGAGCTCGTCTGCTTCTACAGGGTTTAAGAAAATGAGAGTGAGTGGTAAGCAGGTCACCGCAAATGACATGGGATATTACGTCGGCTTCAATTACAAGGGCATTCCAGGGCTTAAATGGGGCGGCACAATTTGGACGGGTAACACCGCTCAAAATGGCCAAGGTAAGGGGACTGATGCTGCTGAGTTAGCCAACGTAGACGCACCACTTACAGTTTGGGACTTGCACGCGCAGTATGATGCGAATGACTGGAAATTGAGTGCGTTATATGCTGCCGGAACACTGGGTGACACCGAGGCGATCAACGCGTCTGCAAGCATAGCCGCAGGCTCCGATGATGCAGCGCCAGAGGATTTTTCAGGTTGGTATGTAGAGGCCGGTTACAAGGGATTCATGGTGGGTGACTACAACGTGCAGCCATTTGCTCGTTACGCCGATTACAACACCCAAGAAAGCGTTGCAACGGGTTTTATTACAGATCCAAATAATGCTGACACTGTTCTTACTTATGGAATCAGCTGGTACTTAGAGCCCGGCGTTGTTTTAAAGCTTGACCACATGGACTTTGATGTCAATGGCGGCAATGATGCAACGAATATCGGTATCGGTTGGATGTTCTAAATTAATTTACAGGCTCCCCCTTTCGTTGCTTCTGCATATTTGCAACGGAAATTCAAACGGCGCTTAAGAAGCGCCGTTTGTCTTTTTACCTCGTGATTAAAAAATATCTTTATCTTTATTTGATTCGATCATACCAAGACCCCTATCTTTTCATTCGTCCATATTTATGATGTTATAGCATCAGAGAACATAGTCATTTAACGTTTTGACTTGATTGATGGGGTATTTAATTGAATAAAATTCTCAAAATCGAGAAAGCTGCTGACCTATTAGCATCATCTCGTCAGAGTCTGACGCCAATAAAATTGCTACCAGCGGAGTTAAGGCCAACCAGTGAATTGGAGGGCTACCGTTTACAGGAACGAGTTAATCGCTTGCTTATTTGCTCCTTGGGAGAGCGAGTTGGGTATAAGATAGGCTGCACCACCCCCGTGATGCAGCGATTCTTAGGGATACCGTCACCTTGTGCTGGTGAGATATTCTCACGCACAGTATTGAAAAATAGTGGTCGCGTACCTAGAGATGGTTTTATAAAAATCGGAATTGAGTGTGAAATTGTTGTATCGATTGCTGAGACGATCTCTCCTCATGATTTTTCAAAGAATGAATTTTCACCTTTAGATGTAATTGATTCACTTATGGTCGGAATGGAAATCGTTGACGACCGCTACGCCCACTACCAAACTCTAGGCATCCCAACGCTAATCGCAGATAATTTCTTCGATAGCGGGTGTGTACTCGGTGATCCGGTCAGTCGGTGGCACGATATTGATTTAAAGAGTCTGCTGGGGACAACAAGGATCAATGGTGTAGTTGTGGGGAGTGGGCATGGTTCGCTCATCATGAAGTCGCCGTTAAATGCACTTCGATGGTTTATTCAATCAATGATGAAACGCGAAGCGGTAATCAATCAAGGTGAGTTTGTTATGTTGGGGAGCGTTGTTGAGACCAAGTGGCTCGAGGCAGGTGATGTGGCTGAGGTAGAGATTGAATCGTTAGGATCGGTTAGTTTGACAGTTGAGTAAAATTTCATGTTGTGAGCATAGGTCATGCCAAGTTGTTGACATTTTTAATGTATAGCCACTATCGTAGTCATCGGCAGTTATAGTATTCATTTACACGAGATTTCTGGGGAGGCGCGTGTTAAGTAAAGAGCAGGTCGATCAGTATCACTCAGAGGGGTATGTTGTGGGCCGGTCTTTAATTGATGACGTGGCTCTAGAGTATTTACGTGAGCTCGTGTCTGAGATGTTGGTCGGAGCGGAAGGACTCACTGAACATAATGAAAAGTTTGATTTGGAGCCGTCTCATAAAGCGAGTGAGCCTAGAGTCAGGAGAATTAAAACTCCCCATAAGTGGCATTCTTTTTTTTGGGATTTAATTCGTTCGCCGAGACTGATCAGTTGCTTGACCGATCTCCTGGGTCCGGATGTGCGGTTGCACGGATCAAAATTAAATTTGAAGTCATCACAAGAAGGCTCTGCTGTCGAATGGCACCAAGATTGGGCTTTTTATCCACACTCGAATGATCATGTACTCGCGGTTGGTTTGATGATGGATGATATGACGCTCGATAATGGGCCTTTGTTGGTTGTTCCAGGAAGTCATCGGGTGAATAAAGTATGGAATCATCATCAGGATGGGTATTTTTGTGGTGCCATCTCAGCTTCCAAAAATAGAGATCTTGATTTTGAGGGGGGGGTTCCTTGCCTTGGAAAAGCGGGTGATTGCTCATTTCATCATGTTCGCCTTGTCCATGGTTCTGCGCAGAATACCTCACAGACCCCACGTCGTCTTATGTTGTATGAGTGTGCTGCTGCTGACGCTTGGCCCTATTTAAAATTTTCTGATTTAGATGAATTCAACAGTCGAATGATCGCGGGAGAGCCGACATTAGAGCCTCGCTCCACCGACGTTCCGATCAGGATGCCGTTTCCAGAAGCCAAACGGCAAGGCTCAATTTACGAAAATCAGACGGGTTCGGCCGACCGGTTTTTTACATGAGCAGTTCTAAACGAATATGGCATTAAAAGAGTCAAGTCTTACGCAGGAACAGATAGGCCGTTATCGAACGGATGGCTTTTTATCCCCTATAAAAATTTTTTCTGAGGAGGAGGCGGCCAAGCTGAGGTCGGAGCTGGAATTTTTTGAAGCCTCTCATGGTCTCGTGATGGGAACGCCTTACCGTAATAAACCTCATCTAGTGTTGACCTGGGTAGCAGAGATGATCAGAAATGAGAGGATTCTGGACGCTGTTGAATCTATCTTAGGCCCAAATCTACTGGTTTGGGGGACTAATTTTTTTGTTAAAGAACCACATGATGGAACATTTATCTCTTTGCATCAGGACTCAACTTACTGGGGTTTATCGCGTCCAGAGGTCTTAACCGTATGGGTTGCTATAAGTGCGAGCCATCGGTCTAGCGGTGCGATGAAAATGGTTCCTGGCAGTCATAAACTGGAGCAACTGCCTCACGTTGACACGTTCGAAGAGGGAAACTTGTTAACACGAGGCCAAAAGGTAGAGCACGGGGTCAATGACAGTGACATCGCCTGGATCAATCTGGTGCCTGGAGAGGCTTCGATTCACCATGTTCGTATCATTCATGGCTCTGAGCCCAACTCCAGCTCAGATAGGCGAATTGGTCTCGCAATAAGATTTGTAAGGACTGATGTAAAACAAGTGAATGGAGTTAAGGACTACGCAACTCTTGTTCGGGGGCGAGATGATTTTCAACATTTTCAGCATGAGCCGCTCCCTAAGAAAACCTTAGGTGAAGTTGAGATTGCTATTCACAAGCAATTAGCAGAGGAGTCTTTCAAGTTGTTTTATCAGGGAACTGGACGAGAGCCAACATTTAATCAATGAAAATTTATAGATAACATGAACTTTATTGCTACTTTCCGTTCACACAACATGATAATAGTTAAAAAGGAACACTCGTGAAGAATTTATTTTTTATTTTGAGTCTATTCGTCGCAATCTCAGCCCACTCAGTTGAGTATTCGGTCGACTCGATTGCGGAAGTCGGTGAAGAGGAGATTGCTAAATTTTATCCTAATAGCGTGAGGGATAAGTATGGTGAGAAGTATTTTGAGGTCATGATTCGGAAGATTGATATTCAGTCAGTTGCACCACAGGCTCTGTTTTCCAGGAGGATAACTTATAGGGCTCGGTGCGAGACCAAGGAACTGGCTCCTTATGTTATTGACCTTCGGAATTTAGACGGAAAGTCGTTAAAAATGATTATGGTGCCGCCCGGAGCTGAGGAATTTCGCAAGCCTGCAATGGGAAGTCGCGAGGACGATTGGTTATGGCAGGCTTGCGGCTAGCTTTTACCTTCGCTCTCATTCCACTTACTCATAAGGTGGTTCGACGGTAAATTTTCGTCCAGAAGTTTTTGCCCAGTCTCGATTCCGGCGATTGGAAGTCCCTTTGGACTCAACATCCCGATTTGAACGAGCACTGATGCCTGGTCCCAATAAATATGCTCATTAAACAGCTTGTCTCCCTGAAATTTGACGATGGCGACCAAAGGCGTCTCAACACGCTTACCTGTGGGGGCTATCCCCGGCAGCATCCAGTCAATTTCGATATCGTGAGTGAAACAGAAAAGAACCTCATCCACTAGCGACCCTTAACCGACGGTCTGGGATGTTGGAATGATGGTCTTATTCGACGGAGTGGTCGGAATGAAGTGGTGTTTATAAAACCTCTTGAGATTGTCGTGACCAACGCCGCCAGTCACCGTAGGAATATGGTTAACGTATGGCTGACTTACCATGGTCGCATCGACCTCTTGACTAACGAATTCATGTTCACAATGTTTACCCTACAAATCTAAAAAATCATAATGAGGCCCTATAGTTTTCCGAATTAAAGACACCGACCGTTGGTGCGCCAAAAGTGCGGTTGGTTTGTGGAAGTGGCTAGAATCTGTTCTCGAAAACCCGTGATCAACGCCAGGGTAGATGTGAATGATTGCGTTCGATTTGGTTTCAAAGGCCTTTTTGATTTTGTTGACCTTAACCGTCGGAGCATATTGATCATTTTCCGCGAAGTGTAAAATCATGGGAACGCTGATGACGTCTGCCTCATCAAGATACTCGTCAATGGTCACACCGTAATAAGCGACGGCACAGTCAACACCGGAGCGAGCTGCTGCCAAGTAGGCTAATCTGCCGCCTAGACAGAATCCCAGCGCACCAATTTTGCCGACAACCTCGCTTCTATCCTTTAATACATTTACAGATTGGGTGATGTCTTTCACGCCTTTATCTGTGTCGAATTGTCGGAATAATTCAAACGCCTTAGTAAGATCTTTTTCCGAATACCCTAATTGTATGTTGGGTTCATTTCGCCAGAATAAGTCAGGGGCAAGCACCACATATCCCTCCTCAGCGTAATGGTCAGCGACCTCCTGAATATAAGTATTTACCCCAAAAATTTCCTGCAATAAAATAATTCCCGGACCTTTCCCCGTAACGGGCACGGATAGGTACCCCCTAAATGTACCGCCATCCGTAGCGTCAATTTCAATCCACTGTCCATTCATGGTCGTCACTTTATCGGTTAAATTGTTTGTTTTTTTATCTTGATTGAAATGAATATTATCTTATTTTCAAATATCAAAATCTTGACAAATAAATTATCAAACTCTAAATTGAAGAGTATAGTTACGCTAAGTAATCGTTTGTCTCTAGTGTAGCGGCAAAGCACAGAGAGGATGGTTCATGAAAGGTTTAACGAGGCGACAATTTCTTCAAGCCTCAGGGTCGATAGCTGCGGTGCCTACCGCGGCGCAATTACTTCTTAGCGGATGTTCTCCTAAAAGTCGAAAGATTAGTATTGCTTGTGGTGCTCAGTTAAGTTCATGGGAGCCGACTAGAGGGTTATCTTCGTTAGATGCGGCGATGCAGTTTTTTTATAAAGCTGTGTTCGATTCGTTTATTGATCAAAGTTCTGACCGGAGTTTAAAGCCTGGAATCCTTATTGATTGGGGATGGAATGAGGACCGATCACAAGTTCAAATGTCGGTCAGAGAGGACGCATTTTGGCACGATGGCTCACCGGTCATGCCCAGCGATGTGGTTTGGTCACTAGAGAGAGCTGGCAGTTCCATGGGTGGCAATCCAATGCATTTTATTTGGAATAAAGTAAACAATTTTAGTATCAGTGGCAGCAATATTATTGCCGACGTTCGCGAATACGATCCCACCATTTTCAAATGGATGGCTCATCTAACCGGATACATACTTCCGAAGCACGCGTATTCTGCAGTAAACGCTGTAGCATGGAACGAACGGCCCGTGGGAAGTGGCCCTTATATTGTGGAAAAGTTCGAGCAAGGAAGCTCGGTGTTACTGAAGTCATTTCCCCAGTACTGGGGTCCGAAGCCTCGATTCGATTCGGTGCTTGTAAAAATGATTCCAGACGTGGAAGAGCGGATAGCTGCGCTGGAAAACGGCGAGTGTGATTTGGCCATTGGCGTGCCTTTTGAAGAGTTTAATCGGCTGACGAGCAAATCGTCCTGGGGGGGAGGCGCCTACCCCACTTCAGATATTGGCCTAATCTTTATAACCAATCGAGAGTCAATGATGAAGGATAAAAATGTGCGTCTTGCCATGCATCACGCTATAGATAAACAGAAGCTTATTGACGAGCTTTTACTTGGTTACGGAAACCCGATGAGCTCCATGCAAGTTTCTGGCTATGACGCTTATAAACCCTCCATCGGTTTGGGAAGGACGATGGACTCGCTTCAAGCCCCATTATTTGATGCACATGATGCATCTATAAAAATTGAATTTGATCCACGGTTAGCGCGGGAGTTGTTGTCAAAGTCCGGGTATTCGAAATCCAGACCTGTTCAATTAAAAATTCAAACGACTAAGGGCTATCGATTCCGCGATTATGAAATGGTACAGATGATTGTCGGTATGTGGAGGGAGGTCGGTATTGAGGCGGAGATTGAACTGTATACAGAAAAGGAGCATTTACGCCTTCGTGCAGAGCATGACCTTGCACCAGCAGCTTTTTTCAATTGGAGTAATCCGACTGGGGATCCCTTCATGTCCACAGGGCTTGCGATGCTCAGTCAGTCTCCCGATTCTTCATTTAAAAGTGCGGAGCTGGACAGACTTATCAAACCTTTGCTGAACGAGCCTGATGAACGTCAGCGAATACGAGGTTATCAAGAAATCGATCAATACATTGCCGATGAAGGTGCGCTCATTCCTTTGGTGCAATACTATCAATCGGTGGTTCATAAGTCCGGTTTGCAGTTCGAACCTCATGCGGGAGGATATGTCCTTCCTCAAGACATTAGCTCTTTATAGCTTCCTTGTTTAAGGCTAAGCGCCGACTTTAAATTTAAATACATTTCGGTAAAAAAGAGATTTCGTAAGGCAACTTTAACCTAATCTTGAATCGTCAGTTTGAAAGGGGTAATGTGAAATTAACTGAATCGGTGGCTTTAGTGACAGGGTCCAGCCGTGGACTAGGGATGGCATTTGCTAAACGGTTAATTGCCAGAGGTATTAAAAAAATATATGTCACAGCTCGCGATGTGTCGTCGCTGGAAAATTTGGTCAAATTAAATCCCAATTCAGTATGCCCAATTACGCTGGATATCACACAGCAGAGACACATCGAGGACGCACTTAGCCAGGCGACCGATGTGACTTTATTAATTAATAATGCCGGATGTAATCGCAACGCAGCTTTACTTGGAGTGACAGGCATAGAAAATGCGCGGGAGGAGATGGAGACTAACTACTTCGGTACGCTCTCTATGTGTCGAGCGTTTGCTCCCGTGTTGAAAAACAACGGTGGTGGGACAGTCGTAAACATTCTCTCTATATTGTCGTTGGTCAATCTGCCAGCGAGTGGGTCTTTCAGTGTGTCGAAGGCCGCAGCGTACTCCATGAATCAAGGTGTGAGAGCGGAATTGAGTGGACAAAATACGTCAGTGGTCGGAGTGATGCCTGGCTCTATCGATACGGACATGGCTAGAGATTTTGAGGGGCCGAAGGATAAGCCAGCAGACGTAGTAGACGCGGTATTACAGGCAATTGAAGGCGGCATCGAGGATGTCTATCCAGGGGAAATGGCTCAGGCGGTTTATCAGGGCCATAGGCAGGATGCAAAAGCGATTGAAAAGGAATTCGCCGTTTTTGTATCGTAGTGATTAGTGGTTTGATGTATTAAAATACAGCGGTTATATGTTTAAATCAGATTGAGTGTTTTTGGTCTGTTCAAAAAATATGGTTATCAATAAACATTAAGGAGTTCTAACGTGTTTAAAGGTTTTAGGGTTTTAGTTTTTTCAGTGTTGTCTTTGTTACTCTTTTTAGCAGGTTGTTCCAATGATTCGACCACCGATGAATCTGTAGCGGGCCTAGCATACGTAACAAATCAAAAAGGCAATATTACAGTCCTTGATTTGGCGAGCCTGGAAGCGATCTCGGAAATTGACGTTGAGGGTAAGGGGCCTCGGGGTATCGGCATAACTCCCGACGGTAAGACTATCGTAGTCGCTAATGTGGATGGTGGTGACATCTCGTTGATCGATCGTGAATCTGGTCAGGTAATTAAACATATCGAAATTGGTGAAAATCCAGAATTTGTTCGTGTTATCGGAAATCGAGCATTTATATCTTTCGAACCGGCTTCGTTAGGTGGTCCTCCACCTACCCCTGGGTCTGAAGCCGCGAAAAAGCTTGAGGAAGACCGGGAAGAAGAGGATGCCGAACCCGCAAAGATAGCGATCGTGAATATTGAATCTGGGATTGTTGAGAAAGAAATTACCGGAGGAATGGAGACCGAAGGGATAGAATTATCTTTCGATCAAACCAAGCTCATAATTACAAACGAGGCCGATGAAAATATAACGGTCCATGATCTTGAGACTGGTGAAATGATAAAAGAGATCAGTACGAAAGACTATGGTCATAGGCCACGGGGAATTAAGGCGTCTCCTGATGGAAGCATGTACGTCGGAAGTATTGAGTATGGCAACAGACTCGTTATTATGAATAGCGATTTTGACGTTGTTAAATCTGTTGAGACTGGTGCAGTGCCTTATGGATTGTCGTTCAATCGCGATGGTAGTAAGTTGTATGTGGCTCTAGCGAAGGGCAAAGCGCTGCAAGTGTTCGACACGTCGACTTGGGAAGAGCTAGGC
>CBFIFN010000012.1:0-274 GCA_965661885.1 uncultured Burkholderiales bacterium
AGCTACTAGCATAGGCATTGAAGTGTAAACGTCCTGACCCATTTCTGAACGAGCAACCATAATGGTTACTGTGTTGTCAGCAGCGATTTTCACCCAAGCGTTTGGGCTACCACCGTCAGCAGCTTGAGCCATTCGTGCTGTTGGCATATAAAAGGCCAAAGCTAAACCGCCGGCAGCTGATCCACTGACTTTCAGGAAGTCACGACGAGCTTCATTTTTTACTATTTTTTCCATGTCTCGTTCCCCCCTTTAGGACATCTTCGCCGCGGCTTTA
>CBFIFN010000012.1:284-25434 GCA_965661885.1 uncultured Burkholderiales bacterium
TAATAGCAGCGCGGATTCGAGGATAAGTACCACATCGGCAAAGGTTGCCCGACATGAACGCATCAATATCCTCATCTGAAGGATTTTTGTTAGTGGACAAGAGTGCTGAGGCAGACATCATTTGCCCTGGCTGACAATATCCACACTGAGGAACATCTAAAGCTTCCCATGCACGCTGGACCTTATGATTTCCACCAAGACCTTCAATGGTTGTCACGTCCTGACCAGCTATAGAACCTATCTGTGTTTGACAGGAACGAACTGCACGACCGTTTAGATGAACTGTACACGCACCACATAGAGCTTTTCCGCAACCAAACTTTGTGCCCGTGTAACCGAGCGTATCGCGAAGTACCCATAGTAATGGTGTGTCTGACGAAACCTCTACAGTTTCGCTTTTACCATTTACTTTAAAACTGACTTTCATATTAAAACTCCCCCTTTCGAAGCTTTAGGTTTGTTAGGTAATGTAACAACTAAATAAAAAGTTACATCTGGAAAATACATGAATAGCCCAAAGGTTACAAGCACTGAAACTCTTGTTTTGAAAGGGTTATCGTTAATGATTATCATTCGCATTTAAAAGCATGCAAAATGTGTCCATGACTCATTGCACTAAATTTCAGGAAACGAAAATCTTGAAGTCTCCTGGTGTTCGAAACCTCAAATGAACTCGTGAGAAATCAAGCTACGCGTACGTCGAAAATACATGCGACAGCAGGTCTGGTGCGGCGCAATAATTTACCTCTAGATCCAATATTACAGGTCAATTGCGGCGCAGTACTAGGTTCAATTACGACAAATTCTTTCAGGTCGACTGAATAGAATTTAAACCATCCCACATCGTGAGTAGTAAATTTTTATTGGCCTAATTAACTCTCTGAGATATTAGCGAAAAATAATAAAAATAAACTCCAAGTGAATTATTATGCCCAAAAAAAAATCTCCAAAAAATTGGAGATTTTAGAAAAAAAAATTAAAAATTTAGGAATTACAGATACTTTTTCAACTCCAGCCTCGCGACTTGGGCTCGATGCACCTCGTCTGGCCCGTCAGCTAAACGCATAGTTCGGTTCCAAGACCACATAAACGACAGCGGAAAATCTTGAGAAACACCCCCGCCACCGTGAGCTTGTATCGCCCAATCGATAATCTGTTGGGCCATATTAGGCGCTATAACTTTAATCATTCCTATTTCTTTTTTGGCCTCTTTATTGCCCACCGTGTCCATCATGTGCGCAGCCTTTAAAGTTAACAAACGGGCTTGGTCAATCATAATTCTTGATTCCGCAATACGCTCGTGCCAAACCGACTGTTGTGAGATTGGCTTTCCAAATGCCACTCTCGAATTCAACCTACGAATCATGAACTCCAATGCTCGCTCAGCCTGCCCAATAATCCGCATACAATGATGGATACGCCCCGGGCCAAGACGGCCTTGCGCAATCTCAAAACCGCGGCCCTCACCCAAGAGAACATTTTTGGCAGGGACTCGAACATTTTTCAAAGACACTTCCATATGACCGTGCGGCGCGTCGTCATAACCGAACACAGTTAATGCCCTCTCTATCTTCACTCCGGGAGTGTCAGTAGGAACAACGACCATCGATTGTTGCTTGTGTCGGTCAGCAGTGTCAGGGTCCGTCTTACCCATAACAATCAGAACTTTGCATCTCGGATCACCTGCCCCAGAAGACCACCACTTACGGCCATTTATTACAAAATCGTCTCCGTCTCGAGTTATTAGGCATTCAATATTTGTCGCATCCGAAGACGCGACAGCCGGTTCGGTCATTAAAAATGCGGATCTAATACGCCCTTCGATCAGTGGCTCCGCCCACTCCTGCTGTTGCTCCGTTGTCCCATACCGAAGCAATGTCTCCATATTTCCAGTGTCTGGTGCAGAGCAATTAAACACCTCAGGCGCCCAGGTCACTCGACCCATGATTTCACACATTGGCGCATACTCAACATTCGTTAAATCACCCCCATGCGCTTTAGGCCTCCACAGATTCCAAAGGCCTTGCTCTCTGGCTTTTAATTTTAATGACTCGATGAGCTTCGTTGGGATCCAGGCATCTCCTGCTCGACGATTAGCCTCCACCTCAGCGTGAAAGGCGTTTTCATTCGGGTACACATGCTCTTCCATAAAACCATTTACACGAGCTTGCAAATCTTTTACTTTTGTCGAAAATTCAAAATCCATAATCTCACTTTCCTTACTAGTTTGATGGGTCTATCCACAACAAGGGAAATCTAACCAACTTGAAATTTTATAGCCTTACTATACAGCGATACGTATTATTGCTCCGGAGGAATCTTCTCATAGGAGATGCACGCATCTCGAAATTCTTGCGTTAACGGGACTGACTGTTGCTTTTCTAGATTCGCGTGAACGTAGGTCATTTGAATCGTCGATATATGCTCCTCAACATGAGTCACCTCAATATGAAAGTCAAAACTACTTCTTCCCAAACGTGAAACGCGAACAAAAAGATCTAGAGCATCATCAAAACGAGCTGACGCATGATATTCAATTTGTGTTTTCCTTGCATAAAGATCGGCAACCGTCACGTCAAACGCTGCTGGGTAAGGCATACCTATCGCCCGATAATATTCAGTCACGGCGATATCAGCAAATGTTAAATAATGCGGATTAAATACCACCCCTTGCGCATCCACCTCTGACCAACGAACCCTGAGTTGATGCGAAAATTTGAATGAGTTATTCATTTTTTGCATAGGCTATTTGGATGTCATCACCCAAACACCATCCCACTCTTTCTCCGGTGGGTTGGCGCGCAGGAATTCACAACGATCAACATAATTTTGAGATAACTGGTCTGAGGGATTTAATTTTAAACAATGGTTAAACCGATCTATTGCTTTACTCCAATTTGCGACTTGATAAGCTTCAATACCATCGTTAAACAAATTCACGACATCCATTAAATTTGGAAAAGACGACTGATCGTGATAATCCAAAACCTCGTGAATCTTCACTGGCTGGGTTTTTCCCTTCACTACAACGAGGTCTATAGCTCTCATTCGGTACGTACCTTTTAATTTTTGCACAGTCGAATCACTCACAAGAATTCTTGCGGCATAGGACTTACATGCACTCTCTAACCTGGCCGCCAAATTTACTCCGTCCCCAATCAACGTGTAGTCCATCCGTTTAGGTGAACCAATGTTTCCGGATACAACCATGTCCGTATTCAAGCCAATTCCCATATCGACGACTTTTAACCCCTTTTCGAGACGTTTTTGATTCCATTCCCAGAGAGTTTTAATCATGCCGATAGACGCACGCATTGCTCGGTCCGGATCGTCATCGTGAGGCATTGGCAAACCGAAGCAAGCCATGATGGCGTCCCCTATAAACTTGTCCAACATGCCACCTTCTTTGGAAATACAGTCAACCATCAAAGAAAAGTAGTCGTTTAAAAATGAAACTGTTCCTTGCGCCCCATATTCCTCAGTAATCGTGGTGAATCCGCGAACGTCTGTAAACATCACAGTTGCTTCCGCGCTAACCCCACCGAGAACCTCATGTGCGTCCCCCTCCATCATTTGCGCAGCAATGACAGGGTCCATGTAGCGTGACATCGTCGATTTCATTCGCTTCTCGCTGCTGATGTCTTCAAACATCATCATCGAACCAAGCTCCTTGTCTTCCTCAGCAGCAACTAGAGGCATGACTGTTAAATTAACCGTTTTACTCGTTCCAAAGAACGATACGGTTGTATCGGATATTTGTTGGATGCTGTTTTCGATTTTAACTTTATCAATTTGCTCCAAGACCCATTTGCCGTCTTCCTCTAACAAGGCTTCTAACTTTTTTCCAACAAAATCACTCTCATCTGCCTCCCAAATCTTTAAGGCTGCCGTGTTGCATGTCACTACCATTCCTTTGGGGTCCATCGTGACAACGCCGTTTGACATACTCTGCAACATACTTTCGTTGTACTCTTTGATGCGCTGCACGTCATCAAACAACTTTGAATTTTGTAGACTGATTGAAATCTGAGCAGTGAAGGCTTTCAATCTTTGTTCGTCGTCGTCCGAAAATACTCCGCCTTTTTTATTAAGGACTTGGGTTACACCGATCGCCTCATTATCGTTATTAACAATTGGGACGCAGAGTATTGAGCGAGTGAAAAAGCCGGTCTGTTTATCGAAGGCAGGGTTGAATCTGAGGTCAGCGTAGGCGTGGGGAATATTCATACTTTTACCCGACGTGAAAACCTCACCAGCGATGCCCATGTGGCATGGAAAACGAATTTCGTTAATTTCACCACCAGCAGAAACTCGAGAGAACAGGGTTTCAGTCGATTGGTCGTACATAAAAATGGTGGCGCGTTCAGCACTCAGCATGGCCGTAATCTCTTGGACAACACGCATCAACATTCGAGATAATTCGAAGTCAGAATTAATGTCAGACATTAATTTTAAAAATGCGTTTTCCTTCTCGCGAATTTTATCGATTTGTTCATAATGCTGCAGTCCTTGCAAAACTACTGCGGCTTGAGTGGTCATGTCCTCCAGCAGTTCAAGGTCGTCAAGGTTGAATTCTCCCGCCCGCTTGTTCAAGGTCTGCATGACTCCGATTTTTTCGCCCGCCATCGTTCTGACTGGCACACACGCAACATTTCTGGTGGTATACCCAGTTCTTTGGTCAACCTCGCGATTAAACAAAGGGTCGTTATAAGGGTCATCACTAATTTTAGAGTGTCCCGTTTGGTAGACATGTCCGGCAATACCGCTATCGTTCAGAATTCGAATTTCTCGTGTCAAATTACCCTGAGCAACAAAAGAGAATAGTTCATTCGTCTCCGTATCATTCAAAAATAAGGTTCCTCGATCGCAATCCAACTCATGAGATGTCATGCTAACCAGTTCTTTCCAAACGTCTTGAATATTTGCAAGTGATGCACATCGTCGTGTTACGTCCAACAAAATTTGAGAGCGTTTCAAACGCTCATCTTTTGTACCCTTTCTCTTCTTTTTTGTTGGAGTAACCCCTTCGACACTCATGCCTTAGCCTCCAATTGGTCTCTTAATTTTTGAATCTGTTGTTGTAAACTACGTTGATCTTTGCTGAATTCTTGTGCAAGACGATCCTCTAGTTCTACATGGGATTGCTTTTCTCGCTCTAGCGCGTCCCTCAATGCGGAAGCAGTTGCCCGTAATTGTCGATTTTCATTTTCCATGGTCATGTGCATTTTTTGTAACGTTTGATCTGCCTCATGCTTTGCCTTTTCGAGCGCATCTCGAATCGCTTGAGCAGCATGCTTTAATTGTTGTATTTCCTCCGCGGATCTTGCTCGCTCTTTTTGTACTTCGCGGTCGGTGTTAACCGCACTTTTCTCAAGCTCCTCTCTGAGGGAAAACACGGTACTTTGTAACTGCCTTAAATCCAGTTGTGACATTTTTTTATATTTAAAATCTAAGTAAGTTAGCCGTATCGCCTAGTCAACCACTCGGCGACTAACACTGGCTTAGGTTCATTTTTCGCCTCTAGGGTCACTTCCCACTCCAACTGGACCCCCCCATCAATTAAAACCACGTTTTTTAAGTTGAAGCGAGCCCTAATCATTGATTCGCTTTTTACTGGAGCTGTAAAACGCACACGATTCAAACCATAATTAATTCCCATTTTCGACTCACCGAGATCAATCGAATCGTTGAGGAATTTCGATAGAAGCGATAACGTTAAAAAGCCGTGAGCTATCGTTGATCCGAAGGGCGTTTCTCTTGTCGCACGCTCTTCATCGAGATGGATCCACTGATGGTCTCCAGTAGACTTAGCGAAGAGATCAATCATCTCTTGCGTCACACGTAACCAATCGCTAAGCGCCAGATCATCACCGATGTGATTTTTCAAATCAACAGGCTTTTTAACCGAAAACTTTTTCATTTGTCACCTCGAAAAGACTTAACAACGGCATCCATGCCTCTAGACAGCAAAAAACTATCCCCAGTAACGGCGACAAAAGTGGCCCCACGGCCCAACCATTTCTTAGCTCCTAGTTCGTCAAACGCGAGTATTCCCGCTGCGCTTCCTGCATTTAAGGCACTCGCAATGACCTCACCCATCGCCTCTTGTGGGGCGGGATCTTGCCATTTACCGAGATAATTTAAGTCAGCAGCCAAGTCAGCAGGACCCACAAAAAGACAATCTATTCCTTCAACCGAAGCGATCTCTTCCGCGTTATCCTTCCCTATTTGAGTCTCAATCTGAGCAATCAAACAAACGTGATCGTCCGCATGTTCAAAATAATCCTTAATTCGACCGAAACGATTTGAACGAGAGTTGCCTGAGACACCCCGAATACCACGAGGCGGATAACGAACCGCGGCAACCGCCGCTTCAGCTTCTTCTTTTGTTCTCACATTAGGTACCATGATAGTTTGTACACCCATATCAAGTAACCGTTTAATCACGACAGCATCGTTCCAAGGAGCCCTGACCGCAATGGATGCCGAATAGGCCGATGCCGCATGGACCAAAGACAAGACCTGCGGTATATCGTTCGGGGTATGCTCCATATCAATCAAAACCCAGTCAAAACCGCTTGATGCGCATATCTCAGCAGATAAAGGGCTGGCCATCATCAGCCAACATCCAATTTGTGGCCGCCCCTCTCGGAGAGCTGCTTTTAATTTATTCTCAATGATTTGCATAATAGGAGGCCCCATTTTTTTACGTAGTTTACGGGTTTTTAAAAAAGTGCTTACGCATCACATAAAAATACACCTTAAAATAATAACGTCAAACAGGAATAAATGAATATGAAATTTAGAGGCGTGATACCGATACTGGTTACCCCATTTAATAATGACGAGTCTGTTGACGTCAATTCGATTCATACGATGATCCAACTCATGAAAAACATTGAGGTGGACGCAGTAACAATTTTAGGCGTTCTGGGCGAGGCTAATCGATTGACCGACGACGAGCGTAAATTAGTGATCTCTTCAGCGGTCGAGGCGGCGGATCAGTTACCTATAATTGTTGGCACTAGCTCCGCTGGAACGCGATCAGTCATTCAACACAATGCAATCGCAGACAAACTTGGCGCAACGGCTGTAATGGTAACTCCGCACGCTGAATCAACGCCATCCGAAGAGCGGGTTTTTAACCATTTCGATTCTGTATTGAGAGCGACAAGCCTGCCAGTTATTCTCCAAGACCATCCTGCCTCGACTGGCGTCCACATGTCCAATAGTCTTATCTTTAGAATGTTAGATGAATTAACTGGATTTGCAGGAATCAAGTTAGAGTCAGTACCAACAGCGCCCAAATTGAGGTCTATAAAATCCCGTTACAAAGATCAAATTCACATTTTAACCGGACTCGGCGCGCTCTATGGCGCGTATGATTTAAGGGCTGGATCAGATGGTTTTAATACGGGCTTCGCATTTCCGGAGGTGCTAATTGCGTTATTGCGAGAAGCAAAAATTAATAACTGGTCATCTGTTTTCGAAATTTATCAACGATTTTTACCACTGATCGTTTACGAACAACATCCAGGCGTCGCGATTCGTAAGGAGCTTCTCAAAATGCGGGGCGCGATTACTCATGCGAGAGTTAGATCTCCAGGCGCCCAAGGCACAGAAGACATAAAAATTACGTTACAACATATTATAAATAAGATATTACAAGGTACTAGCCTGACTAAGCCTATTAAATTGTAATAAACTCTCGCCTAAAATTCACTTTGGAAACTAACAAGTTTCATCATTCTTTTAACAAATGAATGTGGAACGAGCTAGATCCAGATCACACTCACAAGAGAGTTCATGTCAGTTATTTTAATTCTTGGTTCTGCCCCGAACGCCACCACCTCACGAAACTGGCCAAAAGCGCTATTTTCTAACATCGTTACCATAAACAATGCTTGGCTGGTCAGACCTGACTGGGACGCCGCCATTTATGCATGGGATTTCCCTCCTGAAAACCGCCCTCATCCTCGCAGAGAACAAGAACTCATTGAGGAGGAAACCTTCGTACCAATCCAAAACGAATACGGTGGCTTTGTATATTCTGGCGGCACGATGGCTTTCACCGCAGGATACTTTGCCCTTGGCCACTACAAACCAAAAGTATTAGCGTTCCTGGGATGCGACATGGTCTATGATAATTCGAAAGACACCCATTTTTATGGCAACGGGTCGCCTGATCCGTTGCGTGATGACATAACGCTAAGAGACCTTGAAGCAAAATCCATGCGGTTACAAATCCTTGGAGCTCAGCAAGGTTGTTCTGTTGTGAATTTATCAAAAGAGCCCTCACGGCTAACATTTCCTCGCGCCGAACTAAACTCCGTCCATGAGTCAAGCCTGGCTAAGTTCGATGAAAAAGCTGTTAATTTTGCCCTCATGCAGGAAAAATCTGTGGGGTACTATGTGCCATCAGGACGCTATTGGAAGGAAAAAGACCGTTTTAATGTTAAAGAAATTGATGCCATCGACGCCCTATGGCGACGAGCTTGGAACTCGCGCACTTCACGCTAAATTTAACTTGGCTTCTACCGCTCGGCTATTCCGTCCATATTTTCAATGTCAGCGGTTCTCTCAACCATTGCGTCAACAACACAAGTTACATCGTTACATTGACTTAGCACTTCATTGTGCCATTCAGTTTGAGACTTCTGTAACATTTCAAGGTCCACGCCCCTTCGCATAGCTAGATTGTATGAAAAAGACATATCAACCTGAGCAACTGAAGCCCGACTGCTAGTGCATATTAAGCGCTCGACTCCGCTTGACGGCTTACTGCAGTTTATAGCGGCTTGTGATGTACCTGACAAAAAAAACGAGAACACAGACATTAAAAAAATACGCTTCATTATCACCTCCGAGAATTACCTGTTTTGAAGAAATCTACTGATCTCGTTTGAGCGGCTTGATCACTTCACCAAAAACTTGAGGAACGATTTGATGTGAACTCAGTTTAGCTGCAAAACGGACCTCCTCCGTCAGACCTCGCGCAGTCATCATTCTTCCCACACGAGATTTGAGTAAAGACTCACTTGAAGGTTCCGACTTGAAAACTAACCGAGCAGTCTCCGCTGCATCCGAAAAAGCATCAGCACCTGCATCTTTCAAGCGACATCTTAATAACTCAACAAAGTAACCTGCGCCGCAAGTATCCTCCAGGTTAGGACTCCCCATTGAACCAGAACAAACGATTAAGATAGTTTTTTCAGGGTAAGTAACCGTTATGTGTTCAACCAAAGATTCTGCGTTAATCAAGGCGCCCACAAAAATTTCGTCAGCGCCTAATGATTGTCGGATTGCCACTGTGCCATTTGTTGTCGAGTAGATTAATGTCTTTTTATCTAACTCCTCCTGAGCGAGACTTAGCGGAGCGGGGTGGCTAAACCCAGGGATAGTTTCGCCATATAACTCTCCTGCAAGGACAGTATTTTCTCGACGATAATTTTTGGCGATATTCCGTGCTGACGCTTCATCCAGCGTAGGAATAACTTCTGCTACGCCCGAATGCAATGCGTGAATAATTGTCGATGTCGCAAACAAAACATCAAGCACTATCACAACCTTTCCCTCTAGTCGCTCACTATCGAGGTCCTCTCGCTTGAAAACCACGTGTACTTTATGTTTAAAGTGATTAAGCTCCTGCATCATCCTGCCTCTCGCCGTAAAAAAAAGTTAATACCAATCATTGACATAACTAACTGACCTTTTTCATTTTCAACTTCCCACAGTGTTTTCACGATTCCACGATCCGGTTTAGACGCTGAGGCACGAGTCTCAACAACCGTTCTAAAAGCGCTCAACACGTCCCCCGGGTAAACCGGGCTGCGCCACTTAACCTCTTCGATCCCTGGTGACCCTAAACTTGAAGAGTTCACCAAATATGAATCACACATAAGTCTCATAACCATCGAACAGGTATGCCACCCACTCGCTATAATGCCCCCATAGATCGACTTCTCAGCCTTCTGTACATCGACGTGAAACGGTTGTGGATCATACCTTTTTGCGAAGGCAACCACCTCCTCCAGGTCAACCGTTACTTCACCCATCAGTTCCCGAACATCGGGCACAAAATCTTCCCAAAATAGTTTATTCAGCACAATTTTTAAGCTCTTTTATTTAAGTGTTTATATTTTCGAGATCAAGCCTTATACCAACCGCGCCCCGATCTTTTACCGTTGTAACCGGCACTCACCATTTGCTTCATGATTGGTCTGGGTTTAAAACGATCACCATATGCATCAAATAAAATTTCCTGAACTTGAAGCGATAGGCTTATCTGCGTAGTGTCCATCAATTGAAACGGACCGATAGGATGACCCAGTCCCAACCGACACGCGACGTCGATATCAGCAGGCGAGGCAACTCCTTCCTCAACCAACCGAGTCGCTTCAATCATCATGGCGTGAAGTAAACGATTAACAGCGAATCCAACTACATCTTTAACTTTAACCGGCGTCTTGCCAATCTCAACACATTCAGCCATCACCTGAGCGACTGTAGAACCGTCTGTATCCAATGCTGGTATCACCTCAACGAGTTTCATTCTTGAGACTGGCGAGAAAAAATGAGTGCCGATGAAACGAGCCCGTCGAGACTCAGAAACTTTAGAAGCTAAGGTGGTAATTGAGATGCTTGACGTATTGCTCGCAAAAACACATGTCGGCTTGGCGATGAGGTCTAACTCACTGAGAACGCTTGCTTTTACTTCCTCATCCTCAAAAACCGCCTCGACGACCAAGTCACAATCCGAATAATCCTTCAACGAGCCACATAAATCGATACGAGACAGCACAGTCTCTATCGCATTACTTTCGTAGACCCCTCGACTAACACCTTTTTGAAGCACCCGTTCGAGGCGGCTCTCGGACTCCTTGAGTAACTTCGCATTGGAGTCATGAAGCTTAACTCGTCTACCTGCCAGAGCGAATACAAGTGCAATTTCGGACCCCATCAAACCGGCGCCGATCACGCCTATCGTTTCAAACATGATTAAACCTTCTTAATAGACCTAAAAAATTATATTTGTTTCCACCGTTTTTTAGGAGAAACAAACGCAGCGCCGTCAACCTTTTGAGTATCTGCATTCGCAAAACGCTGTCTTTGAAATCGCTCGCCACCAAACATGAGATCTATCGATAGCAAGCGTCGTACATAATCGGCTAGCGGTAGCTCCTGCGTCATACCCATTCCACCGTGCAATTGGATAGCCTCTTGCGCGACGTGTCGACTCGCACGATTTGTGAGTGACTTCGCAGCCGATACCGAACGAACACGCTCCTTAGGGTCATCACTCCACCCTTTAGCTGCGGCATTCATAACCAAGGAGCGAACTTCCTCAATATTAATAAACATGTCGACCGCTCGATGTTGTAGGACTTGGAATTGCGATAAAGCCGATCCAAACTGCCTTCTCGTTCGCAGATAGTCCATCGTCATTTCATGAACGACCTCCATCACCCCTAGCGCTTCCGCACAGACGGCAGCGGTCGCACGATCATTAACACAATCGATAAAGGCTTGGCCTTTACCAATGGTTCCTAAGACCGATTCGGGGCCTAATTCAAGATCATTTAACTGGATATCCAAAACTCGGCTACCGTCTATTAACGGGTATGCCTTTCCGGTTATGCTTTCATCCAAGGACTCCGCGATAAACAAAGTTACTCCGCCATCCTGGCCGCTTTCCTGGGTTTTAGCAGAAATAATAAAACGATCAGTTACCGCTCCGCCTAATATAAGTTTCTTCTCCCCATTCAAGACCCATTTATTTCCTGACTGAGTGGCCGTTGTGCCCAAAGGCTCATCGCCTTCATCATTCAACTGTTCTGTGTGAGCAAAGGCTAACTTCCCCTCTCCCGCAACAAGCTCTGGGATAAGAACTTTTTTCTGGAAGTCGGTTCCGCAAAGGTCAACTAAGCCTCCTGCCAAAATCACAGATGGTATGTAAGGCTCGAGCACTAGATGCTTACCCAATTGCTGCATAACAATCATGGCTTCAACACCTGTACCGCCGAAACCGCCACTGCTCTCCGACATTGGCACGCCAAGAACACCAAGCGACGCCAATCCGGTCCACAAATGCTCCGAGCTTGCTTCTTTAGATTCAATCATCTGCCGTCTAGCTGAAATTGAGCAGTTTTTTTCAAGAAACCGATCTAAACCGTCTTTGAACATCGTTTGTTCATCTGTAAATGAAAACTTCATGTATCTACCCCAAAATTAGTTAATACTTGATCAATGCCGAGAATTAGAGAAAAAACTTTATAGACCTAAAACCCGTTGGGCAATGATGTTTCGTTGGATCTCATTTGTACCGCCGTAAATAGAAGTTTTTCGAGTATTCAAGTAACGCGCCGCAAGAGGTGCCGCATGCAAAGCGCCGGGTGTCTGTCCCATCCAGTTATCACCCCACGCCATGGGCAAATGTGGCAACGCAGATTGACCCACAACTTCAAGCTGAAGCTCAGTCAAACGCTGTTGGATTTCGGTACCGCGAATTTTTAAAATCGACGCCTCTGGACCAGGTTCACCCCCGGAAGCCTCACCAGACGCGACTCTTAAAACCGTCATTTCCAGCGCTAAGAGATCAATCTCTAATTCGGTAACTCGATCCATAAACACAGGATCGTCTATAGCTGGTTTTCCACGATACTGGTGAACCGAAGCGAGATGCTTCAAGTACACTAGTTCCCTTCTGGAAACGCCCACTCCTGCAATAGCTGTTCTTTCATGTGAGAGTAAAAACTTCCCGATCGCCCATCCTTTATCTTCCTCACCAACTAGGTTTTCAACTGGAATTTCAACATCTTGCAACCACACTTCATTAACTTCATGTTCGCCGTCGAGCGTTATGATTGGTCGAACCTCGATACCTGGTGTGTTCATGTCACACAACAGCATTGAGATCCCCTCTTGTCTGCGCGCGCCGGTACTAGTTCGCACGAGGCAGAATATTTTGTCCGCCCACTGCGCATGCGTAGTCCAGGTTTTCTGTCCGTTAACGATATACGTGTCTCCCCTCCTTTCGGCTCGGGTGTTGAGCGACGCCAAATCGGACCCAGAGCCAGGCTCTGAGTAACCCTGACACCACCAATTCTCTCCGGACAATATTTTTGGTAAATACTCACTCTTCTGTGCTTCAGTTCCATATGCCATTAGCACTGGACCGATCATCCCAAGACCAAAAGGTGATAGTCGTGGCGCCCCCAGAGCTGATGACTCAACATCAAAAATATGCTGCTGGACAGCGCTCCAACCACGTCCACCATAGCTCTCAGGCCAATTGGGCGCTATCCACCCTTTTTTGTAAAGCGCCACATGCCACCGATGCACATCATCTTTTGTCAGTCGCTTGTGCTCTAAAACTTTACGAGATACGTCGCCAGGTAATTGATCAGAAACGAAATCTCGCACTTCCTCTGAGAACAAAGTTTCCTCTTTGGTGAAGTTAATATCCATGTCTTGAGTAAATTCCAAAGTTGAGTAGGTTAAGGCGAGAAGATCTAAGTTCAATGGGCTTCTCGCACGTGCGGCATATAATATTTGATGCACATCAAACATTAAACAATTATTATGTTATTCAGAATATTAAATGATTTTGGATTATTAAACTCACACTGAAACGAAATATCGGTTTTCAAACTAGGAGTGTTAGCTATGAACTCTATAGATGATCTGGCAGTAAATGAGGTCAATCAAAGCATAAACATGCGTCCGCTATGGTTGCCATTCACCCCTAACCGGCAATTCAAAGCGTCTCCACGACTCATTCAAAAAGCACAAGGCATGTTCTATGAAACCATGGAAGGAAAAAAGATCCTTGATGGGATTTCCGGCCTATGGTGCGTCAATGCTGGGCACGCATGTGAACCAATCATAAAAGCAATCCAAAAACAGGCGCGAGATTTAGACTACATCACGGCGTTTAACATGGCTCATCCGTTGCAATTTCAAGCCGCTGAAATGATTGCAAATTTGGCTCCTAAGGGGCTTGATACAGTTTTTTTTACGAATTCAGGATCAGAGGCGATTGACACCGCACTCAAGATGGCGCTTGGATACCATCGCGCGAAGGGGGAACACCGACACCGATTAGTCGGTCGAGAACGGGGTTACCACGGTGTAGGATTCGGTGGAATTTCTGTGGGCGGAATGACCCCCAACCGGAAAGTATTTAGTCCAGCCCTCATACCAGGTGTAGACCATATTTCGCACACCCATAACCCCGAAAAAAATGCGTACTCGAAGGGTCAACCGCACTGGGGATCGCATCTAGCAGAAGACCTTGAACGAATAGTGATGCTACATGACCAGTCAAACATAGCCGCGGTAATCGTAGAGCCGGTTGCTGGGTCGACAGGCGTACTCGTACCGCCAGTAGGTTATCTACAAAAACTTCGGGAAATTTGTGACAAATACGGGATTCTTTTAATTTTTGACGAAGTTATCACAGGGTTTGGTCGAACAGGCAACCCGTTTGCGGCAGATACCTTCGGTGTAACCCCCGATATGATTACATTCGCCAAAGGTGTCACCAACGGAGCAGTGCCGATGGGTGGTGTCATCGTGAGTGAAAAAATATACGAGGCCTTTCAGCAGGGTCCCGAGGAGCAAATTGAATTCTTTCATGGTTATACCTACTCAGGACATCCGCTCGCGAGCGCGGCGGCTATTGCGACTCTAGATGTCTACAAAGAGGAAGACTTATTCGAGAGAACAAAAGACTTAGCTCCATATTTCGAGGAGGCAATTCATTCATTGAGAGGATTGCCTCACGTCATTGACATAAGAAATATGGGGTTAATGGGTGGAGTCGAACTCCAACCCATTGCTGGCTCTCCTGGGAAAAGAGCTCATTCCGTATTCATGAACTGCTACGACAATGGAGTTTTGGTCAGGGCAGCCGGCGACACGATTGCACTGACTCCATCATTTATTGCAAGCAAATCACACATCGATCAAATCGTAGGGACCATCAAATCGGCTCTCAAAGTGATTTAAGGATATGCGAACACCCTTGCTGTAAATGAAAACTTTGATTTTTAAATTTAACCAGCACTCCTTGTAATGAAAATCGTAATTGCACAAATGGAACACGAGACCAATACATTTTCTCCAGTAGAGACACCCTGGGAATCTTTTGGTCCAAATGGACCGTATATTGGCGAGGAAGCCTACCAGGCAATGAAGAGCACGAAAACACCAATTGGCGCTTTCATTGACGTAGCAGAGAGTGTGAATGCGGAAATAATAACACCTGTCGCTGGTTTCGCTTACCCAAGCGGTCCTGTTTCTGGGGAGGCCTATGATCAATTTTGCAATCTAATCATTGGTGCAATTCAAGAGGATTGCGATCTCATCATGCTTGACCTTCACGGCGCGATGGTCGTTAAAGATAGGACGCTTGATGGAGAAGGCACCTTGCTGACCAAGATCCGAGACGCGGCTCCTTTGACGCCGATAGCTGTATCACTGGACCTACATGCGAACATAACGGCCGCAATGGTTAATAATGCGAATATTATTGTCGGATATAAAACCTATCCACATATTGACATGTATGACACAGGCGCTCTTGCCGGGAACCTTCTACTCCAGCTACACAGGGGAGAAATAAATCCTAAAATGTCGTGGTCAAACATTCCCCTACTGGCGCAAACACTCAAAATGAACACGTCAGAAGGCGCAATGAAGGAATACGCAGAACGAGCGGCGTTATCAGAACGAAACCCTAAGGTTCTAGTAAGTTCAGCTTTCGGGGGGTTCCCGATGGCGGACATTCCCGATGCAGGCATGAGCGCAGTAGTAATCACGAATGATGATGAGGAACTCGCAAAAACTGAATGTAGTGAAATCCTTGAAGTCGCATGGGAACAAAAAGAAGAGTTTATTTGGGAAGACACTCCCTTAAAAGACGCAATCTCTCATGCAAAATCACTCACAGAGGGACCTATCCTTCTACTTGATCACCCGGACAATTGTGCAACCGGAGCGACTCAGGACACCATGACTACCCTTCGAGAAGCCCTCGACCAAGGTCTCACTGACATTGCTGTTGGCCCCATACGAGACCCAGAAGCAGTCGAAACTTTGATTCTAGCTGGTATGGGTGCGAAAGTTTCGTTACCTGTAGGTGGTAAAACCGATATGCCAGCGATTAACAAAAAGGGTGAACCGCTCCAGCTAACTGGGATCGTCAAAAATATTACCGACGGTAGTTACGTGATTACCGGCCCTCAATTCACAGGAGTTGAAGCCTCTATGGGACGCACCGTCGTTTTTGACACAGGGGATGCCGAAATCGTCATTACCGAGAAACTTCAGGAGCCCTGGGATCGTGGCGTATTCACTAGTGTTGGAATCGAACCAACCAAGAAAAAATACTTATTACTAAAGTCTAGAATGTATTTTAGACCAGTATTTCTACCTATCGCGAAGCACAGCGTTTACTGTGCAGGCGTTGGAGTCGGCTCATCTGACTGGACGATGTTTAACTACGAGAAAATTCGACGGCCTATTTTCCCGCTGGATAATATTTAGTAATGATCTACTCGAGACAACATCGCTCCAGTTGAAAAATAAGAAAAAAAAACAGTTAAACTACCTGCCTTTCATTATCGTCATCACATAGGAATATTACGCATGCGAGTCATAGATCACTTTATCAATGGTGAACATTTCCGCGGACAAAACCAAAACACTGTCGACGTGTTCAATCCAGCTTCTGGAAAGATAACTGCACACGTGGCGTTGGCGTCGGCACAGGAAACCGAGATAGCAATCCTCGCCGCGACTGAAGCTCTAAATTCATGGTCAAAGACCCCGCCATTAAAGCGCGCACGCGTGATGTTTAAATTTAAGGAATTATTAGAAAAAAATATAGATGAACTCGCTTCCATCATAACCAGTGAGCACGGAAAAGTAATCTCCGACGCAAAAGGTGAAATTGCGAGAGGCTTAGAGGTCGTCGAGTTTGCGTGTGGGATACCACAACTATTAAAGGGCGACTATACCGAGCAAGTTGGTACAGGTATTGACAGTTACTCAGTTCGGCAACCATTGGGGGTGTGTGCGGGAATTACACCATTTAATTTCCCGGTCATGGTGCCGATGTGGATGTTTCCAATGGCGATCGCTTGTGGCAATACATTCATTTTAAAACCCTCAGAAAAAGACCCTTCAGCTAGCATTTTCATGGCGGAACTATTGAAACAGGCAGGTTTACCTGACGGAGTGTTTAATGTTGTTCAAGGCGATAAGACTGCGGTTGATACCTTATTGATTGATCCAAGAATTTCAGCCGTTAGCTTTGTTGGATCTACTCCAATTGCGGAATATGTTTATCGCACTGGGACGCATCACGGAAAGCGCATACAAGCACTTGGCGGTGCAAAAAATCATTTAGTTGTAATGCCTGATGCGGATATAGACCAAGCGGTCGATGCTCTAATGGGAGCTGCATATGGATCAGCAGGCGAGCGATGTATGGCAATTTCTGTAGGGGTCATTGTAGGTGACGTCGCCGACATGTTGGTAGAAAAACTTATTGAACGAATTGCTGAACTCAGAGTAGGCAACGGTGCGGTCAATGAACCGGACATGGGGCCCTTAGTTACTAGCGCTCACTTAGAAAAAGTTAAGGGTTATATCGAGACTGGAATCAAAGAAGGCGCACACCTCAAAGTAGATGGCAGAGACGCTCTTGTACCTGAACACGAAAATGGATTTTTCCTTGGCGGGTGTCTTTTCGACCATGTAACGCCCGACATGACCATATACAAAGAGGAAATTTTTGGGCCTGTTCTCTCCATCGTGAGAGTCGATAACTTTGATACTGCAGTCCAACTGATTAATGACCATGAGTTTGGAAACGGCGTGTCACTATTCACTAGAGATGGCCATACAGCCCGAGAGTTTTCATCTCAGATCAAAGTCGGTATGGTCGGCGTAAATATTCCGATTCCAGTACCGGTTGCGTTCCATAGCTTCGGAGGCTGGAAGCGCTCATTATTTGGCGATCACTATGCGTATGGCCCAGAGGGAGTGAGGTTCTACACTCATCTTAAAACGGTAACCACCCGATGGCCAACAGGCGTACAGGAAAACGTAGAATTTACAATGCCAGTTATGAAATAAACGTTAGAAAAATATCAAACGGGTTTGTAATTTCATGCGCGCAGAGTCTGCGAAAATAAACTCTGACAAAGAATCCTTAGTCATGACTCAAATAAATTGAAGTTAATAACAGGACTAATTTAAACTCAAGTAAGGCGGTCTCTCAGTGAAATTCCTCTCGATAAGAAATTTGTGTTTTGCCGTTTGCAGCTTATCGTTACTAAGCAATACTTGCGCAGATCAAATTGACGTCACAAAGCGGACCATATTAGAGCCATCAGAAACCATTCAACTTAATCTTGATGATGTTTTATTGATTGATGTACGAACTCAAAAAGAATGGGATGATGGTCATATTAAAGGTGCGACACATCTACCGCTCAAGGACTTTAAAAGTAAATTGTCCGAGGTGGCTCCAGACCATAACCAGGCTATTGTCGTTTACTGCTCCCAAGGAGGAAGAGCTATTGCCGCAACCAAATACATGAATAATCTTGGATATCGAGCTGTACCCGTTGTCAATGGCGGTTATCTTCTGATGCTTTCAGCTGGGCATAAAAATTCTAAATAATTTCTCGTTTAGTTTTAAATCGGGGACGCCATGCTACTAGTCCGATTTATTTCGATTTCAATTCTTTGTCACCTAGCCTTCATCTCCACTCGTTTCTCTGTATCGCTTTACGCGATCGATAGAGGTGCGTCTACATTCACCATTGGTGTCATATTATCGTTATTTTCAATCATACCGATGCTGATCTCGGTCCGGATAGGAAAATGGATAGATACTGAAGGACCATTTTTGCCAACAACCATTGGAATTATGCTAACCGGCATTGGTGCATCCTTACCACTTTTATTCTCCTTCGAAACAGCTGATTTGGCTCCATTATTAGTCGCCGCTACGTTAGTCGGTACAGGATTCACGCTTTCAATCCTATCAATGCAGCATCACCTCGGGGCGCTAAGTGCGCCAGAAAAAAGGACCATCGTTTTTTCATGGTTTGCTATGGGCGTCTCAATTTCAGGATTTACAGGTCCTGTCCTTGGAGGTTTAATCATCGATAGTTTTTCTCACCGCACCGCATTCCTACTGCCTTTGGGAGCCTCTTTATGTGCAGCCATATTATTGTTTTTCTCGCAAAAAATAGTGAGAATTAAACCCAAAAACGTAACAATTTCTGAGACCGCTAGCCCATTTCACTTGTTCAAACATAAAGAGCTTAGAGATGTACTTATCGTCACAGGGTTAATTTCAATGTGCTGGGATTTACAAAATTTCGTAGTGCCCCTCCATGGATCAAAAGTCGGACTTTCTGCATCAAAAATCGGATTCATATTAGGTGCATTTTACCTAGCGACTTTTAGTATTCGGATGCTAATGCCATTATTAGCGAAATTTGTAACCGAGTGGCAAATGCTTATTACTACTCTTACATGTTCGACAGTCTGCTTTTTTGTTTTTCCTTTCCTGGAGACGTATCTATTGTTTCTGCTCATAGCCTTCACTTTAGGTTTAGGACTAGGCGCTGCACAACCAACCGTTATGACGTTGGTACATACAACAGCTCCTCAAGGACGCGTTGCCGAAGCGTTAGGGTTAAGGCTTACGATCATTCATGCCAGCCAAGTAACACTGCCATTAATTTTCGGAGCATTTGGAACTGCATTAGGAACATCTGCAATTTTTTGGATTATTTCCAGTTTAGCAGCTGGTGGGATTATTCTAGCTGTAAAAAAAGGGAAGCATCTCAACGGTTAGCGGTAACTGAACATCAGTTACCAACCGCCTCCCAATCCTTTCCGTTCTCACTCACTCGCCCCTCTTTCAGTAGCTTAATTAAATGCGCAAGTAAAGAGCGCTTGGCAAGGGGATACAACTGCTCAACCACATCATCGTATGCATGAGTAACCAAATCATCCAATGTCCCTCCGCCAATAGACACTAATGCGCTGAATACTTTGCCTTCTCTTTTTTGACGGTGGATTAACAAACGGTCAATCACCTCGTGCGGATTATCCATCAAAAATCCGTGCCCAGGAGCTATCCAGTCAAACTGATGATCATATAAACCGTGAAGCGAATTGAAGTAATCGGTCATATCGCCGTCTGGCGGATTAATCACAACGGTCGAGCCTTGCATAATATGATCTCCAGTGAACAACATGCTTGCTTCGTGAAATAAAAAGCATAAGTGATTCGACGCATGGCCTGGCGTATGAATGACTGAAAACGATAACGTACCGAAATCCAAAATATCTCCGTTATTGGGCTGTTTTTCAGGCTGTAAAGACTGGTCTTGCCCCTCGGGATATGTAGGCAATCGGCCTATTACGCTGACGCCTAACTGACTACTTAAAAGTTGAGCTCCTGGCGAGTGATCCGCATGAGTGTGCGTACAAAAAATAGTTTTAATTTGGCCTAAAGTAAACTCCTTAATTAGGTCAATATGGCTTTGGTCGCGCGGACCAGGGTCAATCACCACAAACCCCTCGACGTGATCGCCAATAATATACGTATTTGTGCCGGGGCCTGTCATCACACTTGGATTAGGAGCGGTCAATCTGATTACCCGGCTATCTAGCTGCACTGGCGCCCCAGCTTTAAGCTCATATGAAACCGTTCCCAATTGCCTAGGATCTAGTTTTCCTGCTTCCGCGTAAGCGTAATCCCCCGGCAGAAGGAGTTTCTTGCCCTCAGACCCAATGGACACTCGGGGCGTCATGGGAGTGACCGGGAGATTGGAGCGGGCATAAATTAACGCGTCCTCTACCTCTGCAAATTCCGTCAACTTTTCAATCGTCTTTTGAGTGGGAAACATTAGGTTTAATTTACCTTCACCACTCAGTTTAAGCGCCTCATTTGGCGTTAACCACCGATGGTCCACCAGTTCACCACCATCATGTTGAGCCGATTGCGCCTCAGGCATTCGGGCGATAAAAAATCTTGTATCGTAACGTCTCGGACTTCCAGCGTGAGTAACCCAGCGACTAAAATACTGTAATTTATCAATCTCTAATTGGAGATTTTCTTCTGCGAGAGCCTGATGGAAGTTAATTTCTCCGCGAGCTAATTCATCTCTTTTTTCTGACCTAAACATAGCGAGGTCATTTTGAGTTTTTTTTGAGTCTTCAGGATAATTTGCATAAAGAATACCCACCTCCTCAAAACACTCACGTATTGCAGCAATCCAATAGTTGATCGCACCCTCTGAGAGTCCAAGATGCTGGGCAGCCTCCGAGTCAGTCAAGGCATTCTTTAAAAGATAATTTTCCCTACGGTCGTCTCCATCAACGGCGCCTCCAGGGAACACAAAAGCACCAGCTGCAAAATTGACCTTGCTAGTTTTCTCTCCCAACAAGACCTCAAGGCCAGAGTGACCGTCTCTGATAAGGATTACCGTAGCGGCAGGCCTTGGGGTGACTATTTTTTTCATACCTTCCATGCGACTATGATGCTTGAATACGATGAACTAGGGATCAACCGGAATGCCCGCGCACCCAGTTTGGTCCGCTAAGCAACTCGCTTGTGCCCGTAACGCCGGACTCGAATATCAGCCTGAGCTTTGTGACCCGCAAAACCCTCTACATCACAAAGCCTGGAGCAATACTCTCCGACCATAGCTGAAGCTTCCGGTTTTACCCTCTGATAAGTGCATGTTTTAATGAATTTCCCTACCCACAAACCTCCTGTATAACGAGCTGCCTTGCGGGTGGGGAGAGTATGGTTAGTGCCGATCACTTTGTCCCCATAGGAAACGTTCGTTTCTGGGCCTAAAAATAACGCGCCATAGTTCGTCAGATTATTTAAAAAATAATCATTATTTTTAGTCATTACCTGGACATGTTCAGACGCAAGTCGATCGGCTTCTTTAACCATCTCGGCATTGTCTTTGCACAAAATGACCTGACCGTAGTTTTTCCATGCTTGTCCGGCTATATCGGCCGTGGAGAGCACTAGCAACTGTTTCTCTATCTGCTTTACCGTATCCTCTGCCAAGCGACGAGAGGTTGTTAAGAGGATCGCTGGGGAATTTGGTCCATGTTCTGCCTGACCCAAAAGGTCAGTCGCACAAATCTCCCCGTCCACAGCGTCGTCAGCAATAACTAACGTCTCGGTAGGGCCGGCAAACAAATCGATACCAACGCGCCCAGATAATTGCCTCTTTGCTTCAGCAACAAATGCATTTCCTGGCCCCGCAATCATATCAACCGGCTTTATTGAAGCTGTTCCTAACGCCATCGCCCCGATTGCTTGAACGCCGCCCAACGCATAAATCTCAGTGGCACCTGCTAGGTGCATTGCCGTAACAATAGCCGGATGCGGACTACCTTTATACGGCGGAGCACAGGCGATTATTCTTTTAACGCCTGCAACCTTAGCTGTCACTATACTCATGTGCGCCGACGCGACCAGGGGATACTTACCACCTGGCACATAACACCCAACACTATTGATCGGGATATTCTTGTGGCCAAGAACAACGCCAGGCATCGTCTCAACCTCGACGTCCCTTAACGCATCCCTTTGAATTTGAGCAAAATTACGAACCTGGGCTTGGGCAAATTTTATGTCGTCAATCACCTGTTTTGAGAGACTCTTCATGCAATCTTCAATATCAGCCTTACTTAGCTTAAAGTCTTTTGGATTCCACTTGTCAAACCTTTTTGATAAGCTTCGAACTGCTTTGTCTCCAGACGTCTCAATATCCGCTAGAATATCGTCTACAACAGAACGGACTCCAGCGACATCTGCCGCATCGTCTTCTGCCGAAATACCTTTTTTTAACCACACTGCCATCGTAGGGGCCCCTTACATCTCATGTTTTCAGTCACTTATAGATAAATCGTTGAGTGACAATCACGTTAACAACCCGCTATTTTCTTCGGTATACTCCCATCAGTCAATTGCTCAATTAATATTGATGAGCCCAAAAGCACTGTTTTACCGCGAAAATAGGCCTGAAATCACTCATTTTCAGGCGAAAAGATTTTTTTAGAACAAGACCAATAAGCTATAAATACAGGTAGAGTGGCGTTCCGTAGTCGGGAACTTTTCGTAAGGAGGAGCAGATGTCAGATTTTGAACTGGCCCCACAAAATATCTCTCAATTTAAAAAAGACGGTTACTTCATCGCCAAAGGGCTTTTTGATTTTGAAGAAATATCAATTCTACGAAGCGCGATTGAGGGTGATCCGAATTTAAACGAAACGCTATACAATCGCTATGATGCAAATGGAAAAAAAACGCTCATGGCGACATGGAATCACCCTGGAGACAGTGTGTATGGTCTTGCGGCCAGAAGCCGTCGAGTTGTCGATTCAATGGAAACCCTATTGGGTGGAGAGGTATATCACTACCACTCGAAACTGACAGCAAAAGAGCCTCGCGAGGGCGGCGCCTGGGAGTGGCATCAAGATTATGGCTATTGGTATCATAATGGCATCGTATTTCCCCATCTAGCCAGCGTTATGGTTGCGCTAGATCAAACGAACAGAAACAATGGCTGCTTGCAGATCGTCACGGGGTCACATCTATGTGGGCGGTTAGAACATAAGGTTCTTGATGGAGAGCAGGTAGGCGCTGATGCGGAAAGAGTAGAGGAAATACTTAAATTTTTACCCGTCAAATATGTTGAATTAGAACCAGGCGATGGTGTCTTTTTTCACTGTAACGCCCTTCACAGATCGGACCAAAACCAATCCGATAGTAGACGATGGACCGTTATTCACTGCTACAACTTAGCCTCAAACAATCCATATTTGGGGCATCACCACCCTTTCTATACGCCACTTATCAAGGTCGATGACTCAGCGATAAAATTAGCTGGCGTAAAACTATCGGACTCGAAAAGCGAATTTAATGAACAATCGGTTAACCCTCCTGGACTAAAAGAGAAAATACATTGACCATCCAACACGTTTTTTAACGCCCCACTTTCAACTAGCAAAAACCAATTATTAATGTCTAAGCAACCAATCGGTATATTCGATTCAGGGATCGGTGGCCTTTCGATATTGAAAGCGATCCAATCGATCTTACCAAGCGAAGATTTGATCTACATCGGCGATACCGCCCACTTGCCCTACGGTAACAAAAATAAAAGTGTCATTAAACAAAGGGCGTTCACAATTTGTCATTACCTCCTGAGCCAAAATTGTAAATCAATAGTTGTGGCATGCAATACAGCAACTAGCGCTGCGATACACGACCTGCGAAATCAGCTATCCGTACCCATCATTGGCATTGAGCCAGCAATTAAGCCGGCTACAGAGCAAACGCAAAACAGAATAATTGGCATCCTAGCAACTGAAGCCACGCTGGACGGAAGAAAATTTACTGATTTAAAAAATAAATTCGGACAAAAAACCACAATTTTTTCTCAGGCCTGCGTCGGGCTAGTAGAAGAAATTGAGGCCGGCAAAATGGACAGCCAAAGACTCCATGATCTCATCAAAATGTATGTGGAACCCCTCATCGAAAAAGGTGCAGATACGCTAGTTTTAGGCTGCACACACTTCCCTTTCGTGGAACAACTTATCCGAAAATATTCGCCACCTGACACAACCATCATCGATCCATCAGCTTCTGTTGCAAGCGAATTAAAACGCCAACTATATGAGAGGGGACTTCTACGAGCTCAACAAAAAGGTAACGTGACACTTCTTAAAACTGGAGAAAATGACAGTTTCAATTTGTTTACTAGGTCCCTTTTAGGCAAAACAAATCAACCGAGCCCACTGAACCTTTGAAAACGGCTTTTTTTAACAACTAAGAAAAGGTAGCGACAGTTAACGGCTCGATTTAAGGTTAAGCCAACTACCCAATATGACAATGCCTCCACCCAATAGAACCCAAAACCCTGGATTCTCGTTGTAAAAGACAAATCCAACTAACGTGATAAACGGCAATCGAAGGTAATCAATAGGCATTATCACTGAAATATCACTGAGTTTAAAAGCTCGCGTCAACGAGTAGTTAGCCGTCAAAGCAAAAAAACCAACTCCAATTGTCCAATGCAGAAGCTCA
>CBFIFN010000013.1:0-19699 GCA_965661885.1 uncultured Burkholderiales bacterium
GACCTGATGGAACAGGCGACAGAATTGGAAGCAGAACACATAACCAAAAAAGTTAAAGAGCGCGCGCACTCGTTTTACAGGGCAAAAATGACGGACGCGCCAAGTGATGCGGTACAACAGTATGAACGATCAGTTATGTTGCAAAGTATTGATTCGCACTGGAGAGAACATCTCGCCGCGCTAGATCATCTAAAGCAAGGTATACACCTCAGGGGGTACGCTCAAAAAAACCCAAAGCAAGAATACAAACGGGAGGCCTTTGAGCTTTTCTCAATGTTGTTGCAAACAGTAAGAAATGAAGTAACGAAGTTGCTGATGAGCGTTAGAATTAAAAGTGCCGAGGAAGTGGAAAATATTTCACAGGAGCAACCCAGGATAAGTAAGGTCTCGTACAACCAGGGAGGCGATCAAGGATCAGCTGAAGCTAAAAAAAGCGGTAATGGAAAAATGGATACATTTGTTCGGTCCAAGCAGAAAATCGGAAGAAATGACCCTTGTTGGTGCGGCTCTGGAAAAAAATATAAGCACTGTCATGGACGTTTAGGGTAGTGACGCGTGGCACGAAGCGACTTGACAGGTAACACTAAACCGATACACGCGATTGACGGCGTCAAGTTCGGAGTGACAAGTGTCGCCATTCGTAAAAAAGACCGTGACGATTTAGTCGTAATGACGTTACACAAGGCCGCTTCTGTGGTCGGGGTATTTACACAGAATAACTTCTCTGCCGCACCTGTTCAGATATGTAAACAACGACTTTTAGAGGGCGGACCAATCACGGCGATGATAATAAATACGGGGGTAGCCAATGCGGGAACTGGAACAAAAGGCATTTTGGACGCCGAAAAGATCTGCAGTGCGCTCGCCGAGTTAATGCGGGTAAATCCCCAATCAGTACTGCCCTTCTCGACCGGAGTGATCATGGAGTACTTACCTGCTGATAAAATAATCTCAGGTTTGCCTCAATGTTTAGAGGATCAAGACGCGATGGGCTGGGAGGATGCGGCAAAAGCTATCTTAACGACAGACTTGGTTCCCAAGTTTTCCTCAAGACAAGTTAGTCTCGATGGGCATTTGGTTAGCATAACCGGTATTGCTAAAGGCTCGGGGATGATCAAGCCAAATATGGCGACAATGCTCGCTTTTGTTGCGACTGATGCGAGTGTGTCCACTGAGTGTCTGACAAACATTGTTAACTATGCGTGTGAGCGGACCTTTAATCGAATTACTGTGGATGGAGATACGTCAACGAATGATAGTTTCATGTTGATCGCGACAGGTCATGGCAATAAAAATAAAATTAATTCAATATCGGATGCCTCATTCTTAATACTCAGAGATGAAATAACTGCCCTTTGTGAGGAGTTGGCTAAAAAGATTGTGCTTGACGGGGAGGGTGCAACTAAATTCATAGAAATAACTGTTGATGGCGCCGCCTCAGTTGAGGAGGCGCGTAAAGTAGGTTTCTCGGTGGCGAACTCTCCATTAGTTAAAACAGCTTTTTTTGCTTCAGATCCTAATCTTGGAAGGATATTATCTGCAGTGGGCGCTGCTGACGTCAGCGCTTTGGATGTTTCGAATATCAGGTTGAAAATTGGTAATATTCTCGTTATCGAAAAGGGCGCGCCTGCCTCCAATTACCAGGAGAGGGATATCAAACCATATATGGAGTCAGATGAAATTCTTGTCAATATCGATCTGGCTCGCGGTGCTGAATCAGCAACTATATGGACCTGTGATTTGTCGCACGATTACGTCAGGATCAATGCTGAGTATAGGAGCTAACGTTGACTAATTTAGAATCAGTGCTTGAACGAGCAGAGTCTCTTCTTAAGCGCTTAGAGATGTATTTACCTATCCCACCAGAGACCCCTGATTGGAAGAAAGTAGTGGCGTGCCGTTGGAAACGCGCCAGTGGCAGAGGGTATTTACAGCCGGTAACTATTCCAGACACCATAAATATCCGAGATTTATCTGCGATAGATGAGCAAAAGAAACTTGTAGACACGAATACTCGGCAATTCGTCGCCAGCCTTCCTGCTAACAATGTGCTTCTCACGGGTTCTAAAGGCACAGGAAAATCCTCTTTGATTAAGGCGCTTTTGAATAAATATTATAAGAAAAACTTGAGGTTAATTGAGGTAGAAAAAACCGATTTGCACGAACTGCCTGAGGTTATTGATTTGATATCTGAGTTACCTTATCGCTTTGTTATTTTCTGCGATGATTTGTCATTCGGTTCGGATGACGAGGGATATAAAACGCTCAAAGTGGCGCTAGATGGTTCAATTGCAACAACTTCAGAAAATATCCTAATTTACGCGACGTCTAATCGGCGCCACCTGTTGCCAGAGTACATGTCCGAGAACTTAGAGACTACTTACAAAGGTGAGGAAATCCATGCTGGAGAGAACGTCGAGGAGAAAATTTCCCTATCGGAGAGGTTCGGACTTTGGGTACATTTCGATGCATTCAGCCAAGACGAATACGTAAATATTGCAAGCTATTGGGTAAAAAAGCTTACTGGTGATGCCTACCAAGTGGATGATCGTATCAAGAGACGGTCATTACAGTGGGCTTTGGAGCGAGGCTCTAGAAGTGGACGAGTAGCTTACCAATTCGCTAAAAATGAAGTTGGGTCAAGAAAATTGCGAGAGATTAAAAAATCTGTGGGTCGGTGAGAGATAATGATTCAAGTTGTAGCGGGAATCTTATTAAATTCTGATGGACATTTTTTATTAGCAAAAAGACCAGTTGGTAAGATTTATGAGGGATACTGGGAGTTTCCGGGTGGAAAAGTAGAGCCAAATGAAGATGAATCTAGTGCTTTAATTCGAGAGCTCAAAGAGGAATTAGGTATTGTTCCTAAGTTTTTTAAGCCCTGGATAAGAAGGGTATTTCATTACCCACATGGGGAAGTAAGTATTAATTTCTTCAAGGTCCGTCATTGGGACGGGATCGTTGCTCCGCTAGAAAATCAGGAATTCTACTGGCAAGGGCGAGGAGTGCTTGGCGTTTCGCCGGTATTAGAGCCGAATATCCCTATTCTCAAATCCCTTCATTTGCCGGATAGATATCTAATTACCAATCTCGCAGAAATGGGCGAAGAGAATTTTTTCCGTCAGCTCTTAAGATCAGTCGAGGAGCAACCTCAAATGATTCAAGTTCGCGAAAAACATTTGTCCATTAGTGACCTAGAAAAATTTATTCGTAAAGTCATAGATATCTGTCGTCCTAGTGGAAGTCGAATTATGATTAATGAGCGAATTGATATGGCTGAGCGACTTGGGGCTGATGGGGTGCACCTAACTTCCTCGCAGCTCGGAGCGATGACTCGTAGGCCGGAATTGCCGTTGTGCTCAGCCTCTTGTCATTCGACGGATGATCTCGTTCGCGTTGACGAATTAAACCTTGATTTTGCTGTCCTAAGTCCAGTTAACCCTACACTATCCCACCCAAACCAAACCCCGTTAGGTTGGGACACATTTCGCTCTTTTAGTTCTGAGGCCAAGACACCTATATATGCTTTGGGTGGACTGAGAGACAGTGACTTAGAGGATGCTTGGTATCATGGAGGTGCGGGAATCGCAACAATGCGAAGCGCTTGGTAGGAAATTTTATTCTAATTCTTTTTCATTTTCCTCTACCACCGATAGGCTGTATTTCTCTGACGCCCAATTGCCTGCGTCGATTAACTTACATCGATCCGAGCAGAAGGGTCGAAACTTCGATTCGCTTTGCCAAACAACTGATTTCCCGCATTGAGGGCAGTTGACTGAGGTTTTTTTGTCTTTCATTTTTTTGAGTCGTCCTTCCCGCTAAGAGCAATGCTGGAGTCTAGATATTTAATATGAAGGGTCTCTACTTGAGATTTCAGCAGATCCAAGTCTGTGTTGTTGGTTATAACATCGTCCGCTGCTGCTAGACGTTGTTTCCGAGTTGCTTGCTTGCTCATTATGTCAGTGACTTGACTCTCCGAAAGGCCGCTTCTTCTCTGAACTCTATCAAGCTGTAGTTTTTCGTCACAATCTACAACTAAAATTCGGTCCAAAAATTTATAGCTTTTTTTTTCGATAAGCAAAGGAACAACGACAATAGTGTAAGCGCTAGTAGCTTTAGCTAGGTCGCTTTCAACTTTCTCACGTATTTTCGGATGAAGAATTTTCTCTAAAAGTTTGCGGGCTGAATCATCTTTAAAAATAATATCTCTAAGTTTAGATCGATCTAGGACGCCGTCATGAACGAGATCGAGACCAAAAGTATGTCCAATTTCTTTAACGGCAGCAGCGCCTTTATTAGTTAGGTCATGAGATATTTGATCTGTATCTATTATGGTAACCCCTAGCTCTCCGAAAGCATCCGATACCGCACTTTTCCCTGAACCGATTCCACCCGTCAATCCTATGGTTAAGGTTCTGGACATTACTTGTATGTCTTGCGTGATACTAATTTAACCGACTTTACAAACTTATCTTTTGTTTGCAGAATTTCCAAGTAATAATCAGAAATCTGGATAGAGATTCCCGTCTCTGGTATCCGTTCTAGGTGGTCTAGAATTAAACCGTTTAGGGTTTTTGCTCCATCAAGTGGGAAATTAAGTTCAAAATCGCGGTTGAGATCACGAAGAGTCATTGCGCCATCCAGCACTAAGCTACCATCTCTCATTTTTTTTACTGAGGAGGTAAATAAAGGTGATTGAGTCGTGAATTCACCCACAATCTCCTCGATGATATCTTCAATAGTGATTAATCCCATCAGATCGCCATATTCGTCGACGATATAAGCCATCCTTTCGTGACGTTCTTGAAAATTTTGAAGTTGTGTAAGTAGGTTGGTATCTTTTGGTATGTAGTATGGCTCTCTAAGCACTTGTTCGATGGATTCTATTGATATTTGATTATCTTCCGAGACATTTAATAATTTACGGAGATGTATCACTCCAATTATTTCGTCCGGATTATCCTTAAATACCGGTAATCGTGTGTGGTTGGACGTTATGATTTCGGTTTGAATATCTTTTAATGATTTATTTAGTTCGATGATCTCAATTTTATTTCTAGGCACCATGAGGTCTTCTACGGTTATAGCTTGCAAATCAAATAAGTTGGCCAGCATGCTTTGATGCTTCCTTGGCAGGTAATTTCCACCTTCTAGTACTAATGTACGAAGCTCCTCTTGACTCAACTGCGAGGCTTGGTTGCCCGATATGGGTTTAATTCTAAGAGCCCATAAAATGACTTTCACGATGCTATTGGCGACCAACACAAATGGATGCATCAGTCGCATTAAAGGCTCGAGAATATAACTGGCTGGTAATGCGATTTTTTCAGGAAAGCTCGCGCCAATAATCTTTGGAGTTATCTCGCTGAAGATGAGGAGTGCGACTGTGACTATTAATGTTGCAATCGTAAGAGATAATTCGCTTTCGCCTAGTAATTTGAATGTGATTGCAGTAACCAACGCAGCGGCGGCTGTATTTGATAGATTGTTGCCGAGCAGTATTGAACCAAGCAAGCGATCTGTTTGGGCTAGGAGGTTGAGTGTTTTTTTAGCCCCCCGATGATTTTTTTTTGCTAAATGCCGCAGTTGGTATTTGTTGAGCGCCATCATGCTTGTTTCTGATATCGAGAAGAAGCCTGAAACAACGATAAGGATTAAAAATAGCGTGACAAGTGTTTGAATGGAGACGTGTTCCATAATCTGGACCTATTTATTGAGTTTTTTTCATGATCTGATCAGATGTATAAATTCAAGCTTTACTTCTACTAATATTGTGGGTTCCGTAAGATAATTTCAGATACAAAGCGCGAACCCAAGTAAGCGAGTAATAACAAAAGAAATCCAATTACGAGAATTTTGCGTGCGATTCTACCCCGCCACCCTAGAAATTTCCTGCCAATCAACAAGCTCGCAAAGAGCGACCAAGAGGCAACACTAAAAATCGTTTTATGGCTCAACGGGATTATTGTGGATTCAATTGCGAAAGAAACAAAGAACCCGCTCACTAATGCTGCTGTGAGGACAGCGAAGCCGAGAAAAGCGATGGTAAATAGAAGATTCTCAAGTTTTAGTAACGGAGGTAAGTTATCTATCAGCGGAGATATCTTATGGTGGTGGAGGTTCCTTTCTAAATAGCTCATGAGTAACGCATGGATTAGCGATACCGAAAGTAAGCCATACGCCACAATTGATAGGATTAAATGTGCCTTAAACATCGGTAGATCTGAATTAGGCACAACCGCTGATGATCCATCTAATAGGGGTAGAAGGGACGCAAGCGCCCCAAATGGGAGCAAAATGGCAGGTAAAGAATTCTTTCCATCGTAAAAATTATGAGCCACATATATCAGACAATTTGTCAATATGATGAGAGAAGTGAAGTTACCTAAACCTAAATGAAGTCCGTCGGTTTTTAGCGAGTAATGGTAGGTAAGGGCAAAATGTAAGCAGATCGGTAGAAGAGTTAATGTGTTAAGCCATGGCGTCAACCACACTAACCTTTGGCTCAGACGTTCTCCAGTCCGTAATTGTTGCCAAATTAAAAATGACAATAATGTGTAGGAGAGAGTTGTAGCTAGATGAAGTAAAATAAGACTCATATTTGTACTTTAAATCGTAACAGAATATTAAGTACAAATTTTATTCGACTTACGATTAAATAAATCCCGAAGCATATGCTACATACCTTAACCGATCGCCTGTCTAGAGTCATTAAGACGGTAAGAGGCCAGGCCAGACTCACTGATGCAAATATCAAAGATGCCCTAAGAGAGGTACGCATTGCGTTGCTTGAAGCTGATGTTGCCTTACCTATCGTCAAAGAATTTATTCAAGATGTGCAGGTTAAGGCAAGTGGCCAAAAGGTTCTAGATAGCCTCACGCCAGGTCAAGCTCTGGTTGGCGTGGTGAAACATGAGTTAACAACCCTGATGGGAAGTCAAAACTCTGAGCTTTCGTTTGCTGTTCAGCCGCCGGCTATTATTTTGATGGCTGGTTTGCAGGGAGCAGGCAAGACCACGACATGCGGTAAGCTGGCCTTAAAACTCTCAGGGGAAAAAAAACGTGTCCTTATGGTCAGCTGTGACGTCCGTAGGCCAGCGGCGCAGGCTCAATTGACCGCTGTTGCCAAACAAGTAGGCGTTGATGCTTATCCTCATGAGCAAGGAAAATCTGCGATCGACATCGCCAATATGGCTCATGACTTAGCTAAGAAGAATTTGTACGACGTTCTGATTGTCGATACTGCAGGCAGATTATCGATCGACCAGGAAATGATGGATGAAATTAAACTACTCAGTAACAACTTAAATCCAATTGAGACTCTATTCATAGTAGACGCTATGCAGGGGCAGGATGCTGTTAACGTCGCTCAAAAATTCTCTCAGACGTTAAATTTAACGGGTGTCATCTTAACCAAGATGGACGGAGATTCCCGGGGTGGTGCAGCCTTATCGGTGAGAAGAGTTACGGGCCAGCCGATTAAGTTTATAGGTACCGGTGAAAAAATGTCTGGCCTTGAACCTTTTTTCCCCGAGCGATTAGCTACTCGTATTCTTGGGATGGGCGACATACTCTCATTAGTCGATGAAGCAAAACGGACCGTCGATAACAAGGAGGCTGTCAAGCTCACTAAAAAGCTGAAATCAGGGAAAGGTTTTAATTTGGAGGACTTTAAGTCTCAGATGAAACAGATGCAAAATATGGGTGGCATGGAGGCGATTATGGAGAAGTTGCCAACGAATTTATCGCAAGCGGCTCAGGGGGCATCTCTAGATGAAAAGATTGCTTCTAAAACGATCGGGATTATCAATTCTATGACCATAGTCGAGCGGCGGCGGCCCGAAGTTCTGAAGGCGTCCCGAAAGCGACGCATCGCGAAGGGGGCCGGTGTAAGTGTGCAGGAAGTCAACAAATTACTAAAGCAGTTCGAGCAGATGCAAAAAATGATGAAGTTAATGGGGAAGTCCGGAGGTATGAAGCGCATGCTCTCTGGCTTGGGTGGAGCATTTGGCAAGCATTGATCTGTACTGATCAGTTTTTATTATTTAAATTTTTGGATGTTTAATTAAATAGGTAATTTTTAATGACGAGTTTTTTTAAATTAATTGTTTTGGTCTTGGTTTGTCCGCTCACGGTCGGAGCCAATGACTACACCGCATATTCTGATTACGAGCGTGAAAAAAATTGGGCTGACCAAATAATACCGTCGATCATTGTTGGTGACCCAGTATGGATCGAGCAATCTAACGGGCATAAGTTTCTTGGTATTTACACGGAGGCGAAAGATCCAAAAGGGGCTGTGATTATTGCGCATGGCCGCGGATGGAACCCGGATTTTGAGCTATACGGTATGCTACGAATTTTGTTAGCTGACGAAGGCTACAGTACCTTGTCAATACAATTGCCTATTTTAGGTGGAGGCGCCAAGGTTGGTGACTATATTCCAACTTATCCTGAAGCGTTTCATCGGTTTGATTTGGCGGCCGCATTTCTCAACAAAAAAGGGTTCGACAACATATCTATTGTTTCTCATAGCCTTGGGGCGACCATGGCGAATCATTATCTTATAACGGTTGATGAAACTCTTGTGAATTCATGGGTGTTCATCAGTATTCTCAATGGTTTGCAGGAAATGTTTAGAATTAAAATACCTGTGATGGATGTATATGCGTCCGATGACTGGGAGATTACGGTCGTTGGGGGCTATGAAAGGAAACAACAAATTTTGAAAGTGCCTGGTTCTAGCCAAGTCATTATTTCAAATGCCCTACATTTTTTTGAGAGGCGCGAGGAGAGCTTAGTATCAGAAATAGCTCAATTTTTAGATTCAATTTATGGCGATTAGTATTGGGATCCCGGATAGGATTTAACAGGAGTTGTCCTTGATCCTAAAAAAAGAGTACAATTCTCGGCTGTGTAAAATTGTTAAAGACTAAACGGACATTCAAAAATGGTTGTAATCAGATTATCTAGGAGCGGAAGTAAGCGACGACCTTTCTATAACATGGTAGTGGCGGACTCAAGAAAGCCTCGTGATGGGCGGTACTTGGAGCGTGTTGGATTTTATGATCCGCAAGCGCCCGAGGGTACAGAGGGTCTTCGCATCGATGTCGACAGAGTCAACTTTTGGCAAGGTAAGGGTGCGCAACTTTCGGACACCGCGGCGCGGCTGGTAAAGCAGCTTGGCGGAAAAAAGGCAGCCTAAAGACTTTATATTAATGGGGCGACTGCTCGCCCCTAATGGCGTGAGGGGCTGGGTCAATGCTCGCTCATTTGCTTCTTCTAGTGATTCTTTTTCACAATTCACCAGTCTCCTAGTTCACATCGATTCCGTTTGGAAAACAATGGAATTGGAGAACGTCCGTGCGACAGAAAAAAATCTAGTCCTGAAGTTCGTTGGTTGCTGTGATAGAGACCAGGCGGCATTACTAGGTGGTGCGGACGTTGGTATTGAGCGCGATCAATTGCCCAAGTTAGCGGACGGAGAATTTTATTGGCATACCTTGGTTGGTTTCGCTGTTACCAATCTCGCGGGTGAATCGCTTGGATTCATTGATTATTTGTTTGAATCTGGAGCTCAGCCTGTCATTGTAGTCAAATCTGAGGATGAAAGTCGGTTGTTGCCTTGGATAGATCATGTCATTAAGGAGATCGATTCTACAAATCGTACTCTCACGGTTGATTGGGGTTTAGACTATTAAATATGAAACGTTTTGATGTGGTTACACTATTTCCGGAGATGTTTGCTGCTTTGACTCAAAACGGCATTACGGGCCGAGCAGAAGATAGAGGTGTTTACGATCTTGTGTGTTGGAATCCGAGAGAATTTGCCACTGATCCTAGAAAAACAGTTGATGATAGACCCTATGGTGGTGGTGCCGGTATGGTGCTGATGCCGACCCCTATAGTTAACGCGATTGATGCTGCTAAAAAACGACAATTAGGGAGTGGGGTCATATCAAGTAAGACGATTTATTTGTCTCCTCAGGGGCGCGTGCTGACGCAGCACTTGGTCGAGGAAATGATGAGTTTCGACGGTTTAGTTTTGCTGTCGGGCCGATATGAGGGCGTGGACGAACGCGTTATAGAGGAACGGGTAGATCTGGAGATTTCAATTGGGGATTATGTTCTGTCAGGCGGAGAGTTGCCAGCAATGGTGCTTCTTGATTCTTTAATACGTTTGCTCCCTGGCGCAGTTAACCATTCTGAATCAGTTATTGAAGAGAGCCACTCACAAGGCATGTTGGAATATCCGCACTACACCCGACCTGAAGTTTTTAAGGGACGACGAGTGCCAGACGTCCTTCTGAGTGGGCATCATGATCAAATTAAACACTGGAGAAATGAACAATCTATCAGACGTACTCGCTTAAGACGCCCTGATCTTCTGAAGCGCGATGAGCGCGATTCCTAGAGAAAGAGCAAATGCGAATAGAACATTGCCTTCTATCCAGGTATCCATATATAATAGTGGGTTAAGGAGTAATAAATATGAATTTAATAGCTGAATTAGAAAAAGAACAAATCGAACGTCTTGGTGCGAAAATCCCAGATTTCTCGGCGGGAGACACGTTAGTTGTGAATGTGAACGTAGTTGAGGGTGAGCGCAAACGGGTTCAGGCATACGAGGGCGTTGTAATTGCCATGAAAAATCGCGGTTTGAATTCGTCATTTACGGTTCGAAAAATATCTTCAGGGGTAGGCGTAGAGAGGACATTCCAGTCATATTCACCGTTAATCGCAAGCATAGAAGTTAAACGTCGAGGGGATGTCCGGCGGGCTAAGTTATATTACTTACGCGGGCGTTCGGGTAAGTCTGCACGAATTAAAGAAAAGCTTCCTCAAAAGCGGCGAGCGTCAGCTGAAGAGTAAATGAGGCTTGTGTGTCAAAAAAATGGCGACCTCTTGGTCGCCATTTTTGTTTGTTGTTTGTCGGTAAACTCACTAAAACACAATTTACGCCAGTTCAACGAGCTAAGTGAGTATGAATATGATTGACTATCAATCTTGTATTTCAACCCCGTTCGGATATATAGCAATCTCGACACATATCGATCGTGTGGAGAGAGTTGATTTTTTTGCCCTTAAGATAAAGCCAGGACTCTCATCGAATACCTTTTCCAAAGAGGCTAAAAAGCAGATTTGTGCGTATTTAAAAAACCCAAGGTTTCAATTTGACTTACCCATTAGGGCGCAAGGGTCTGAATTTAGGAATGAAGTGTGGTCTCAAATTGCAAAAATTCCTTTCGGAAAAACAAGCACTTACGGAGAAATTGCTAGAACGCTGAACTCGTCGGCACGAGCGGTTGGCACCGCGTGTGGGGATAATCCGACCCCGATATTGATACCGTGTCACCGTGTGTTATCTCAATCAGGTTTGGGGGGATTCATGCATTCAATTGATGGATTTGCTATGAGAGTGAAGCGTTGGTTACTCAATCACGAAGGCATTACCCCCTAATAAAGTGAGCGCTGAACAAAACGAAAATTTAATTGATTACTTTTCCGATTCCCTATGGTTGGAGGACGGGTTGTCAAAAAACACCTTAGAGAGCTACCGGCGAGATCTGCATCTCTTTTCTATTTGGCTCATCAGAAACACAAATGTAACAGATCTACTGATTGTGAAAAATGAGCACATACTTAGTTACCTAGCCTATTGTTTTGATTGCAATAAAAAACCTCGAACAACTGCAAGATGTTTGTCTGTACTGAAGCGTTTTTACCAGTTTTTTGTTAGGGAGGGGAGACTTCAGCTTGATCCCACATTGAATATTGAGTCTCCTAAAATTACAAGAGGTCTTCCATCAATATTGATTGAGGAGGAAGTCACCCGCTTAATCGAGTCTCCTGACCCAACAACTCCTATCGGCTTGAGAAATAGGGCGATGTTGGAAACCCTTTACAGTAGCGGTCTGCGGGTATCGGAATTAGTACCGCTTAAATTAAATCAGGTTAATTTGTCAGATGGAGTGATACGAGTTTTAGGGAAGGGGTCCAAGGAGAGAGTTTTGCCTTTGGGTGAGGAGGCTGTCGACTGGTTAACACGCTATGTTCAATCAGCACGGACGCTCATCCTGTCTCAAAAATTATCAGACGCAATTTTTGTCACAAATCGAGGGACCTCAATGTCGCGTCAAGCATTTTGGAATCTTATTCAAAAATATGTTGTCATTTCTGGGATCAAAAAAAAGGTCTCACCTCATACTTTGAGGCATGCCTTCGCAACTCACCTGCTCAATAACGGTGCGGATTTGCGTTCGGTACAGCTTTTTTTGGGTCACTCGGACGTCTCTACAACACAAATCTATACTCACGTTGCCCGAGAGCGACTCAAGCAATTACATCAACGACACCACCCAAGAGGTTAGAATTTTGTCTATCGATTTTTCCATATTGTTCTTAATTGTTACGAGTTACGCAATCGGTTCAGTTTCTTTCGCTGTCATCGTGAGTAAGGTGATGTTACTCCCAAGTCCTTATGGCTACGGATCTGGGAACCCTGGAGCTACAAATGTTCTTAGAAGTGGAAATAAACTAGCAGCGGCTCTGACGTTACTTGGAGATGCGTTAAAGGGCGCTGTAGCAGTTTATTTTATCCCTGCATGGATTTCCACGATTTCTGCTGCACGAATAGATCTTGACCTTATGGCTGGTTTCGCCTTGTTGGGTGTTCTTTTTGGACATATTTATCCAATTTTTCACTCATTTAAAGGGGGAAAGGGTGTTGCAACAACTTTTGGTGGGCTAGTAGCATTAGATTTTCGAGTGGGTGTATCTGTACTTTTCGTCTGGTTGATCGTTTCACTAATTTTTCGTTACTCGTCATTGGCGGCAATTTTCTCCGCAGTAACAGCTCCTCTTTTTGTCTTTTTGTTGTTCCACGATATCCAGCTGACGTGGGTAGTGATTTTGGTTGCCGTTATTTTGATATCCAAACACCATAAAAACATAATTAATTTAATGAAAGGAGTTGAATCAAAAATTGGGGACAAAAATAAAAAATAATAGAAAGTCTGTCAGTGTGTTTATGTGTTCAGCGGCCACCTTGGCCGAATATTGAAAGGTAGCGCGCCGCTGGCACCCTCAGTAATTCTAAGTGCCCCAACTAAAGCGACCATAGCCCCATTATCAGTACAAAATTCAACAGGTGGATAATAGACTCTAAACCCGACTTTCTTAGATGCTTGGTTAATTTTTCTTCGCAACTCTGTGTTCGCCCCCACACCTCCAGCGACAATTAATGAACTAAAGTCATCTGCGCGCAACGCTGCACAGCACTTAGCTGTGAGAACATCTGTGACCGATTCTTGGAAGCTTGCCGCGATATCTGCCTTCATAACGTCGGACTTTAAAACGGCCTCGACATCAAGTTTCCGAACTAGTTGCGCGACTGCAGTTTTTAGTCCACTAAAGCTAAAGTCCAGGTTCCCACTATTCAACATTGGTTTGGGTAAGGGATATTTAGTCGCATCACCGTGGGTTGCAAGTTGCGATAGAAGGGCGCCGCCAGGATAGGGTAGCCCAAGAATCTTTCCAGTTTTATCAAATGCTTCCCCGGCAGCATCGTCTCTTGTGTCTCCTAATATTTTGTAATTACCAATTTGATCAACTCGGATGATTTGAGTGTGTCCGCCCGAGACAAGCAGCGCGATAAATGGGAATATAATTTCAGGGTTACTCAGTAATGGCGACAGTAAGTGAGCTTCAAGGTGATGTATGCCAATAACAGGCTTTTTTAGTGCGTAACCCAATGCATTGGCGACTGTCGTTCCAACGAGAAGGGCGCCGGAGAGGCCGGGGCCTTTGGTGTACGCGATCGCACTTATGGCGTCCAAACGCAGTTTATTTTCATCAAATAATTCGCGTATTAGCGGAATTAGCTTGAGAACGTGATCTCGTGAGGCAAGCTCAGGCACCACCCCACCATATTCGGCGTGCATGTTGATTTGGGAATAAAGTTTGTGAGCTTTCAGGCCTTTACCAAGCTCATATAAGGCTACTCCGGTTTCGTCGCATGACGTTTCAATTCCGAGGACCAGTGTACGTTTCATTTTTGTACTTTAAAGGTAGATTTTGAGTTATTTGCACAGGAGGGTATTAATTTGGTAAACTCTCGCTCCTTCGCAAGGAATCTGCGTAACTATACAGACTTAGAAATTATTTATGCCAATTGTTAAGCTAAAAGAAAATGAGCCATTTGAAGTGGCAATGAGACGGTTCAAAAGAACCGTTGAGAAAACCGGATTGTTGACGGAGCTTCGAGCTCGGGAGTTTTACGAAAAGCCAACTTCGGAGCGGAAACGCAAACATGCGGCGGCAGTCAAGCGACACCATAAACGGATTCGAAGTCAAATGCTGCCGCAAAAGATGTATTAATTGACTTCATCATCGCAGTAATTTCTAAACGGTGCATCGTTAGACGGGCACCGTTTTTTATTTTGTGTTGTCGAGTATATATCTAAGTTAATTAAACCGACGAGCTAGTGTGGATCGAATCCTAGGAGATGGATAGATGAATTTAAAGTCGCAAGTTGAGCAAGACATCCGAAGGGCGATGAAAGCTCGAAGTGAAACAGAGCTATCCACACTTCGGCTCTTAATGGCCGCATTGAAGCAACAGGAAATTGATCATCGCGTCGAGCTTACCGACGCAGATGTTTTAACGATAATCGAAAAAATGACTAAGCAGCGAAAAGAGTCTTTACGAATTTTTAGAGAAGCTCAAAGAGATGAGCTCGCAAATAAAGAGCAAGCCGAACTAGATATTTTGATGTCTTACATGCCGCAGCAAATAAATCCAGGCGAAGCTAAGGCCGCTGTTCAGGCTGCAATTTTAGAAGCCAATGCGCAGGGCCCAAAAGATATGGGTAAGGTTATGGGCATTTTAAAGTCTCAACTAGCAGGCAAAGCAGATTTTTCAGCACTCTCCGCTATCGTGAAGGAAATGCTTATTAAGCACACTAGATAAAGTACAGACGTTTTATATTTGTGATGTTATCGTCTTAAAATAGATATGCGAGATGGTGTCTTATTTTCGTATAACCATCCAAGTTAACCAAGAAGCGATTTGGTACGAATGATTCCGCAGACTTTTATAGATGAGCTCCTCAGCCGTATTGATATCGTAGATGTTATTGAGAAGTTCGTTCCCCTCAGACGCAGTGGTGCGAACTTGTCTGCTTGTTGCCCTTTTCATGAAGAAAAAACCCCCTCTTTTACAGTCAGTCAACAAAAACAGTTTTATCACTGCTTTGGTTGCGGTGCGCATGGGTCGTCAATCACTTTTCTTATGGAACATCAAGGTTTGGGTTTCATAGACTCCGTTGAAAGTCTCGCTAACCAGGCGGGGATGCAGGTGCCAAAGAATCAACGATCCGACTCTATCGAACTCAAAAGGGATTCGACAGCTTATTTTTTAGCTACCAGTAGGGCGGCAAGCTACTATAAGCGCAAATTAAAAGGCGCATCCGTCGCAATTCAATACTTAAAGGGTAGAGCAATAGATGGAAGCATAGCCGCTAAGTTTCTGGTAGGTTACGCGGATAATAATTGGCAGGCATTGAGTAACGAGTTCAATGATTACGAAAGTTCTTCTATTCTTCTTGAGGCCGGGTTGGTAAATGAAAAAGATGGTCGTCGTTATGATCGGTTCAGAGATAGAATTATTTTTCCTATTAGAGATTTTCGCGGCCGCGTAATCGCTTTTGGCGGCCGCGTGATTGAGAATGGGGAGCCAAAGTATTTGAATTCGCCTGAAACTCCTTTTTTCCAAAAGGGGAAAGAGGTCTATGGTTTTTGGGAGTCACGTAGCTCGATTCGGCAGGAGCGGCGCATCATCGTGGTAGAGGGATATATGGATGTCGTTGCTCTCCATCAACACGGCATCACTTATGCTGTCGCTACTTTAGGAACTGCAATCACTGAATTTCAGATTGCTCGTCTGCTTAAACAATGTCCAGATCTGATTTTTTGCTTCGACGGTGATTCCGCCGGACGTAAGGCTGCGTTTAGAGCCCTTGAGAGTGCGGTTAGTCAAGTAGAAGATGGAAATAAGGTGTCATTTTTGTTTTTACCGGATGGTGAGGATCCAGATAGCTTTATTCGCTCGCAAGGGCGTGATATTTTCGAGCAAAAAATTATTGAAGCTACCCCGATGTCAGATGTCTTACTTGATGAGTTGGGCCGTAAGTCCGGAGATCTCGCGTCTGTCGAGGGTAAATCGCGTTTCGCTTCCCTTTTTAAGCCTTTAGTAGCTCGCATTAAGGCCCCAATGATGAGGAAGCTGTTAATTGAGAGGGTCACATCACTTACCGGCCTTTCAACTGTTGATTTTGACGATATCAGGATATCTAAAATACATAACGATATTGATTTTGCCGCGAAAAAAAAACCAGGTAGTATCAATCGAACACGCGTTAACAGTGAGCCTTCAGTACTTCAACATCTCATCGAAATGATTCTTGCATACCCCGAACTGGTGAGAGATGGAGATTCAAGTCGCCTTCAAGGTTTATGGCCTAATGTTAAGAAACATTTCCCACCGTCCCAATCTGAACTATTAACTGAGTTGCTTCAACTGGCCAGAGACCAATGTAATACAGAACAAATTATTGGTCAGCTTAAAGAAACACCCTTTGAGGCGGTGATAGGACAGTCTATAGATCTGTCGCGTGTCCGCTATCAGAATGGCAAGGTAGAGATTGAGAACGTAGAGCATGAATATGCGCAGGCTTGGGAGCAACTGGACCGTTTATCCCGTTTGAGCATACAGAGGGAATTATTGGCAAATAAAACACTATCGGAATTGTCAGAGGACGAGCGAAATCTTTATAGAAGTTTAGAAAGGTCGCAACCGGACTCAAAATCAGACTAACATGCTAAAACGCGATATAATATGGGGTTGACTGAGGTCAGGTAGTAAAGACGCTCTGTCAATGTTTCTTTTAATGATATTCAAAGGCTACATTTTATGGCGACCGGGTCCCTGTCAAAAAAGCGAGGCAGAAAGAAAAAAGATAAAAAAGCTGCAGGTCAGCAACCCATAGATCCGGAAATTCGAAGAACGCGGCTAAAAACTTTAATCGTTCAGGGCAAGGAGCGAGGGTTTTTAACATATGCCGAGATTAATGATCATCTACCCGATGATATGCTTCAGTCCGATCAGTTGGAAACAATCGTTAGCATGATCAACGACATGGGCATCCGCGTATACGATGAGGCTCCTGATAGCGAAGCTTTACTACTAAACGAGAATGCGCCTCCGGTCGCTGACGAGGCTGCGGTTGAGGAAGCTGAACAAGCCCTTTCAACTGCAGATTCTGAGTTTGGGCGTACTACCGATCCAGTTCGTATGTACATGCGCGAAATGGGAACTGTTGAGTTATTGACTCGCGAGGGCGAGATAGAAATTGCGAAGCGTATTGAGGAAGGCCTTAAGCACATGGTTCAGGCGATATCAGCTTGTCCTTTGACTATTACCGAATTGATAGAACTCGCAGAAAAGATCGAGAATAGCGAGATTAAGGTCGACGACGTCATAGATGGTTTGGTAGACCCAAATGCTCCGGAAGAAGAGGATACCCCTCAGCCTCCTAACCCGGCTTCTTCGAGCTTTGAGGATTCAGACGAGGACGACGAGGAGGCGCTAGCAGCTCTTCAAGCGGCAAACTTAGAAACTCTTCGCATAGACTCTTTAGAGCGACTCGGTCGGATCAAAGCATTGAACACGAAAATGACCAGGGCGTTAGCTCGTGGCGGTACAGAATCTCCAGCATACATCAAACACCAAACTGCAATTTCTGAGGAACTCCTCTACATAAGGTTTGCCGCGAAGCACATAGAGAGTATGTGTGATTCTGTTCGGGCAGTCGTTAGTGAAGTACGAAGGTACGAACGCCGTATTATGGATTTGGCAGTAGATAAGGCTGGTATGCCAAAATCCAGATTTATAAAGTCGTTTCCTGGTAACGAGGTCAACCCCGAGTGGGTTGAGCATGAAGTGGAGGTGCGTAAGCCTTATGTTGAGACATTATTGAGGCTCGCCCCAGATATCTTAGAATGTCAAAAAAATCTCGCAAATATCCAAGTTTACATCGGTATACCATTAACGGCGCTGAGGGAAATTAATAAGCGTATGTCGACGGGCGAGGCTAAGTCCAAGCGTGCTAAACGAGAGATGACAGAAGCCAACTTGAGGTTAGTTATATCGATCGCAAAAAAATATACAAATCGTGGCCTTCAGTTTCTTGACCTTATCCAAGAAGGCAATATTGGATTGATGAAGGCGGTGGACAAGTTTGAGTATCGACGCGGTTATAAATTTTCAACTTATGCTACCTGGTGGATCCGTCAAGCAATTACGAGGTCTATTGCGGATCAAGCTCGCACCATACGTATTCCTGTTCATATGATTGAGACAATAAATAAGATGAACCGTATCTCGCGTCAAATTTTACAGGAAACTGGGCTGGAGCCTGATCCTGCGACATTGGCTGAAAAAATGGAGATGCCTGAGGATAAAATTCGTAAAATTCTTAAAATATCTAAAGAGCCGATATCGATGGAAACACCTATTGGAGATGATGAGGATTCTCATTTGGGGGATTTTATTGAAGATGTAGGTACTACGGCGCCTGTGGATGCGGCTGTTTATACGAGTCTGCAGGATGCAACATCTGAAGTTCTTGATACTTTGACTTCTCGTGAGGCAAAGGTTTTGCGTATGAGGTTTGGTATTGAAATGTCGACTGACCATACGCTGGAGGATGTAGGAAAACAGTTCGATGTAACTCGAGAGAGGATTAGGCAGATAGAAGCTAAGGCTCTAAGGAAGTTACGGCATCCTTCTCGCTCCGAACGACTCAAAAGTTTCATAGATAGTGACGGCGGGCAGTAAAGTGTTCCTTGTCCTCAAGTTTATACGGGCCTGTAGCTCAGTTGGTTAGAGCAGAGGACTCATAATCCTTTGGTCCCAGGTTCAAATCCTGGTGGGCCCACCAAATAAAAAAAGCATCTACATATGTAGATGCTTTTTTTATTTGGATATCTAGTTGTTCGACCAAATTTGAAGAATGTTCTTTGTTTAAAATGGAGATATAAGCTGACATAGGCTCTAAAAATATTTTTAATCGACCTAATTAATCGGCGACCACATAGAGCCTTATTAAGATTTTTGTAATGTTAAATAGCGTCGTTGAGATAATCAAGCTAGTCTTTAGGGAGTTGACTCTATCTTAGTCTTTTTATTGAGCCTTAATCAGATGCCTAATCAATTAATATCTTTTTTAAACTTACGTATTTTTGTATTGTTGTTGGGTATTTCATGTTGGACTTTAGTCTCGGGTAAGGCTAATGAATTTTCTGATTGTAGGGAATGTCCATTAATGGTGATAATTGAAAAAGGTTCGTTCGAACTGAGGGTGCCCCCGTGGGGGCCTGGGCATCCACATGATGAGGGTTATTTTTATAAGGTTACTTTTGATCAGTCCTATGCGATAGGTAAATACGAAATTACTGTCTCGGACTGGAATCGCTGCGTAGAAGCGCAAAATTGCGCAAACCCTAGGAATGTTGATCAGAAAAACACGAGTCTACCAATATTCAGCGTTTCTTGGTTAGATGCAAAGAATTATGCTAAATGGTTATCAAAAAAAACAGGTTCTACATACAGATTGCCGTCCAACTCAGAGTGGGAGTA
>CBFIFN010000013.1:19705-24375 GCA_965661885.1 uncultured Burkholderiales bacterium
AGATGCAAAGAATTATGCTAAATGGTTATCAAAAAAAACAGGTTCTACATACAGATTGCCGTCCAACTCAGAGTGGGAGTATGCGGCACGAGCAGGCTCAGGGATGAATCGGTATTTCGACGTCCCAGCAACGGAGCTTTGCAGATACGCGAATGTGTATGATGAAGTCGCGAATAAGCATTTTGGTACTGGATCCGGTTTCCAGTTCATACCCTGTGCTGATTACTTTACAGAGTTTGCACCTGTAGGACAGTTTTTGCCGAATAAATTTGGTATTCACGATATGCTGGGGAATGTTGCAGAATGGACTGAGGATTGCGCTAGCCCAGACTGGCGGGGAGCACCTTTTAATGGTGATGCTTGGTTAGACGGGGATTGTTCGCTCAGGGGTTACCGCGGTGGTTCTTGGCTGAATAACGAGCCCTACTACCTATACGAATCAGATCGATTCAGATATTTTGGGTCTCGAGCACATGATCTTGGATTTCGACTTGTAAGAGAATTAGAAAATTATTGAGTGAGCGTGTAACGCCAAGTAACATGAGCGCCAGTGCGATTGGTTATGAGCTCTATTGGGTTCGGCTCCATTAAAGTAATAGGCCTTTAAAGCTTTACTCAGCGGGTGCTTTATTTCCAAGGATCCATTGTTCAAAATAAAACATAGATACTGTAAGGTATTGAACTTAATTTAATTAGGTAATTTCATTGAATGTTTGTGAATAGCAGTTGCTGGGCTGAGATGTTATGAGGAATCGTTCTGGGTACATCCATACCTTCAGTACTTATGCACCACGATTTCAGCGAATGGACGGTTTCTTGATGTCTATATTCTTGATGGAGACTGCGTGAGAAATAGTGTGGTGCCGCCTAGCTTAATTAGGCGAGGTCGCCATGTTTGGTTAAACCCACGCTTGTGGCTTAGGAGAATTGTGCTTTGGATAGGAGCTGTTTTGGTCGGTATCGTGGCCATCGCGTTCGCTATTAGTGCAGAGTATGCGAATTCCCTTCATCAGAAGATGGTTGATTTTTCATTTTTGTTGCCTTTTTTAATTGGTCCAGCAGGTTTAGCTCTAGTCGTGTGGCTGACTAGAAAATTCTTTTCGGGCTCGCAAGGCAGTGGCATACCACAAACAATTGCAGCGATTAATACTGAAAATGAAGAACGCAGAGGTGTTTACCTTTCAATACGATTGGCAATCGGTAAGTTTTTGTTGACCGTTATTGGTTTGTTTTCAGGTGCCTCGGTAGGTCGAGAAGGGCCAACCGTGCAAATCGGGGCCTCCATTATGCAATCTCTTGGAAAATTTACTCGGTTTTCACGCGTTGAAACAAAGCGTGGATTAATTTTAGCGGGTGGAGCAGCGGGTGTTGCCGCTGCGTTTAACACACCACTAGCAGGAATCGTGTTCGCAATAGAGGAAATGAGTCGAAACTATGAAAGTAGAACCAGTGGCACTGTACTCACATCTGTAATTGTCGCTGGAATAGTGTCAATTTGGTGGTTGGGGGATTACACTTATTTTGGAACGACGTCCGCTATCCTGAACGGCGCGAGCGCTTGGGTGCCAGTTATCGTATGTGGCGTACTCGGCGGCGTTTTGGGAGGTATATTCAGTCAGGTATTGATTTTTGTATCTCGTGGCATACCCGGTAGGTTAGGAGCCTTTGCAAAGGCAAACCCTGTTATGTTCGCGGCTATTTGTGGACTTATGCTTGCAGTAATAGGCGCCTTATCGGGTAGCACAACCTATGGAACAGGCTATCATGAGGCGCGTTCTATATTGGAGGGTAGCGGTGATATTCCGGAATCTTTCGGAATATTGAAATTACTAGCCACTTTGATTTCGTACATCAGTGGTATTCCTGGCGGAGTATTCGCCCCATCGTTGGCTGTTGGAGCCGGGCTAGGACAGAACATCGCACAGATGATGCCTTATGCTCCTCTGGGAGCAGTTGTCGTATTAGGGATGGTTGCTTATTTCGCAGGTGTTGTACAGGCTCCAGTAACGGCTTTTGTGATTGTGATGGAGATGACAGATAACCATGACATGATCGTTCCCTTGATGGCGACGTCTTTATTGGCGGCGGGGTGTTCGAAGGTAGTTTGCCGAAAACCATTATATCGGGCACTGGCCGACCAATTTATGTATGACCCGGAAGCTAATGGGTCTAAATCGTCGATCCGTGATTAGTGGGTGGGCTCAAAGGCCACTAAATTGATTTGCTTGTGGCCCCTTTAAGTCTAGTGTTGTTGACGCTTTTAATAACCTAGTGAATGACTCGGTCCCATATTCTCGGACGGCTGCGAGGCCATATCATCAAGAAAACGCGATCCGTCTGGTATACGGCCACCATTATTTTCAATTGAAGCCAAAACTTGCGTTTGGTAGTCGTTTCTTGGTGTGAAATTTCAAATCATTGATGCTGATGATCTATCTTTAGGCATTGAGATTTTAGTAGGAAGTGAGATTTAGTGTAATGAGTTACGGCCGCTGAGGGTTTTCCCCCCAAATCATGGGTGTGTAGTGGATTCGTGCCTTAGAGAGGTCCTGTAAGTAGAGCGATGGTGACATTTCCCATGCGGCATCAGAAAGTGCATTCATTAATTTATCCGCGATCTCAGGGTGTTTCGTTAAAACGTTTGTATCCTCTGACGGATCATTGCCGATATCATACAGTTCCATTTGCGAAGGCAACGTGCTGATAACAATCAATTTCCAATCGTCCATCATGATGCCACCTCCAAATTCGGTAACATTGAGAACTAGGACTCTTTTAGGCAACAGTTCGTTTTCGTATAACAGAGGTAGAAGGTCGATACCGTCTAACGGTTTAATTTGTTCATTTTTACTCAAAGAAGCACCAGCAATTCCAAGTAAGGTGGTATACATGTCACTGACGTGAACGCGTTCTGTTGAAATCATGTGATTGATTTTTTCAGGCCAAGAAATAATCGCTGGCACGCGAATACCACCTTCATAAAGTGAGCCACTACCAGAGCGAAACGGTCCATTGTTGCTTACAGTTTGTTGAGTATCACCATCACCTGATGAATATTTTCTTTTGACGGCTCCTCCGTTGTCACTATGGAATACGATAACGGTATTGTCTCTCATTCCTTTTTTGTCCAGTGCGGCCACGATTTTTCCGAGTACCTCGTCGACTTGCGATACCATCGCTAAATACGTTTTTGTAGTTTGATCCTTGGTTACCGTTTGTTTTACAACAAGTCTATCCGGAGCTTGAAGTGGTGTGCCTGGAGAAGGAAGGCTCACCATCATAAACAGAGGTGTTGTTGGGTCATGACTATTAATAAGACTTTCAGATTTCTCGCCGATAAGGTCAGTGGCGTAACCAAACTCGGTCACTTGTCTTTCCCCCTCAAACCAGTCAGTTAGGCCGATGGTATTAATTTTTTTAAAGTGATCTCCTGTAGGAGTCAACGAACCATAGAAATAGTCAAAACCTCTTTGTGTAGGAAGCTGGCTCCTTGTCTCATGACCTAATAACCAGGATCCTAGCAATACTGTTTTGTAGCCCGCTAAATTGAGTGCCTGGGGGAGTAGTCGTTCGTTTAAGGGGACACCATAGGTGTTCCAAGAAAGTATCGAACTTGTCTGTAGCCCAAATCGGAACGGATACCGTCCAGTTAAGAGTGCGGCTCTAGTAGAAGATGAGTGTGGAAGCGTATAAAAACGCTCAAGTCGTGCGCCAGAAGCTGCTAGATTGTCTATATTCGGCGTAGACACGTCGCCTCCATGGAACCCGACGTCTTTCCAGCCTAAGTCATTTGCTAATACGTAAATGATGTGTGGCTTGTCGCTCGCGCTGACCAAACCAACATGCGCTGAAGTACTGAAGCAAACCATATATGTCAAGGCATGTGCAAGCGCTCTAAAGTATCGATTAAGATTCATGGTCCCCAATTTTCTGTCTAAACAGGCCTTTTACGTATACCAAATTATAAGGTAACACATGGTATACAATTGAGAGCTATGTCATCTTCATACAAACGTCAAATCAAACAACTTGTTCACGGCGTATCGTTAAGGCTTAAATTACGCCGATCGATTACCGAGCTTGGTTTTGGTTTGGCGATCTGTTTTTTTGCGTGCTCTAGCTTATTAGTTTTATTGCTTCCGTTCGATATTGATCTGAGTCGCTTAGAATCGCTCGCAATGGGTGGTGTGGTGTTTATCGTTTTGGGATGTCTTTGTATAAGAGCCTGGTGCAGCGTCGAGGATAAAGACGCAGCACGGTATTTGGACACCCGAAAAGATTTGAAAGACGAGTTTCAGAGTGCGCTGTGGTTCATTGAGCTTAAAAATGCAACCTCCTTTGAGCGTGAGGAAGGTTTTGTTAATGTTCACCTGCAGCGCGCGGCGAAATGTGCAAATAGCATTCATCTTAGGGATGTTGTCCCCTTAACCATACCCTCGACTGTTATCACTTCTTTTGCGGCGATCCTGCTTTTCCTGGCGACATGGCTCGGAGTTTCAGATGTAGTTATAGCGAAAAAAAATAAATTAGATGTCCAAAATATTGTGGACCCGAGTTCTAGCGAAATAGCAGCATCTTATCTCGATCCTATAAATGCTACAGAAATCGAGGAAATTAATGATGCGCTCGAAGCACTTCAAAATGATGAGGTCAGTTATGAAGCTAAGAAA
>CBFIFN010000014.1:0-22943 GCA_965661885.1 uncultured Burkholderiales bacterium
GAAAGCTCCAGCTAAGAAAAAGCCAGCAGCTAAGAAGGCTCCAGCTAAGAAAAAGCCAGCGGCTAAGAAAGCTCCAGCTAAGAAAAAGCCAGCAGCTAAGAAAGCTCCAGCTAAGAAAAAGCCAGCAGCTAAGAAAGCTCCAGCCAAAAAACCAGTTCGGCGAGCAGCTGCAGCACCCCGTCCTTTGGCTGCGCCCGCAGCTTGGCCATTTCCGGTCGCTGGTAACCGACCCAGCTAGTCCTCAATACTCGCAAGTTAGTGACAGGATATTTGATGTTGTTGCTGATTTGCGAGTTTATTTAATTTGAGATGTGATTGTAAGTTTTAACCTGGCCACCAATCGTTAATGGCGTAGTTTAGACACGTAATTAATTTTTTCAAAATATTACTTTAGACTTAATAGTTATGCAGCAGAAAAAAACCATAGGATTTTTAGTTTTATTTATCTTGTTTTTCTCTTCAAATCTAACGATAGCCACAGAAGTTTCAGGATTAGTTAAAGTAGTCGCAATCGAAGGTTCTTTTCAAGACGTTAAAGAGCGAGTGATTTTTGCAGTTGAGAGTCAAGGTCTTGTGGTGGATCATACGTCCGATGTCGGCGGTATGTTAGCTCGTACCGGTAAAGACCTTGGAGAAACTATCCAAATATATGAAAACGCCGAGGTATTAGAGTTTTGTAGCGCTCTTTACTCCCGGAAGATGGCTAAGTTTTCACCAGCACTGCTAGCATATTGTCCTTATGCTATTTCCGTTTATACGTTAAACGAAGATCCGCTTACGACCTATGTGGCATTCAAACGAATATCGCGTGGAATTCAAGATATTGCGACCAGGAACGTTCTCAAGGAAATTGATGATTTACTAGAGGCGATTGTAGAGGAAGCTGCACTGTAAAGAAGTTCATTTTATTGGTGGGAAAACGCATTAACAATCAGGGCTTCCCTCGGGTGGTGCGGGGTTAGGCTGGAAGTTGAATAACTGCGAAATATCTCTTTCTTGTATAGGTTTTATGTCATAGAGCTTATTATTAAATTTAAGATTAAACGGAATTTTATTTTCTAAAAATGATGAGGGGATATCTAAATCCAAGATTTGATTGAATTCCTGTTGGTCATTAACGTTGCCTTTTATTAAATAGTCGCTCAACATTGAAAGATCGCGATCGGATAATAATCCAAGATATTGGCCCCATGAAACGAGCAGTCGTCCGTTGTTATCAAGCCAAAATTGCTCAATCTGCTGAATGACTTGATTCGTTTGTGTTTTAAAACATATTACGCCGTCATTTAACGTTATGGAAAGAATGTATGGTGTGCTATGGAGTTTTACAAAAACTCGTTGCGGACCATTTTGAAAGAACCACCTACCCTTTTCGTCGCTGGAGTAATGGTTGTTGATGAACTTGATTAACCCTTGGTGTGATATTTTCTCGTTTTTAATACACCAATTTCCGCGATTATCAAGTTCCAGCCAGTTGTATACATCAGGGACGTTAGGCCATTTATTATCAGATCCAAGTGGTAGCATAGAGAAAAATATAATTTTAATGGAGTCAAAATATGATTGATTTATATTATTTGTCAGGGTCCCCATACGCCTGGAGAGTATTACTTGCCCTAGAACATAAAGAGCTACAGTATAAAAGAATCGATTTGTCTTTTGAAAACGGAGACTTCAAGTCTGAGACATACCTTGCGCTTAACCCCCGTGGCAAAGTCCCTGTTCTTATCGACGGGAGTGTAACGCTTTACGAATCTCCGGCAATTCTTGAATATTTGGAGGATAAGTACCGAGATAGCGGGAATAATCTCCTTCCAAAGGATGTAGGTGAAAGAGCGATTAGTCGAAGGATTATTAATGAGATCGATGTTTATCTGGACCCTGCGAGTCGGAGACTGTTGATGGCTACTTTTTTTACTCCTAAGGAAAAGTGGAATGAAGAAAAGATATCAAAGGCAGTAAAAAGTTTAATTCGCGAGCTTAAGTATTTTGACGATTATTTCAAATTGAGCGTCGCAAACGGAGCCTTATCCTCAGTTGAGTTCTCGATGTTTCCTATTATTGCATTGGTTCTGCGATTAGAGAAATTAAAACCAGATCTTGGATTTTCTCAGTCTATGAGTGATGCGTCACGGCAATGGGTAACTTCGCTAGAAGGATTAAAATTATTTCAAACCACACGGCCGCCTCACTGGAAGTGAAGTTGGAGCATATATTTTTTTAAGGATTCGGTTGCACACCTGGATGTACGAAGGCGTCCTGTTTACAAAAAAGGGATTGAAAATTAGGCAATTTCTCGGAAGGCTCTTAGGATAAGGTCTGGGTCATTTTTTTTCAAAAATTCTGGATTAGAGAGCGATCTTCTCCATTTCCGAGCGCCTTCTCGTCCGTGAAATAAGCCTAGTAGATGTCGCGTAATCGACTTGAGTTGAATGCCCTCGCTGACCTGATTCGACGCATACTCATGCATTTTAGCTATGATAACGTTCATCTCACTACTGCTTTGCTTGTATATGGATTGGCTTAATTTGCCCAGAAACTCCGGGGAGTTGTAAATAGACCTGCCAATCATGACGCCGTCTATCTTTTTCATGATTTCGTTAATATCAGTACTTTCATTTAGTCCACCGTTCAATATAAAAGAGCAGTCTGGAAACTCTCTTTTTAAGCGATAGACAAATTCATAATTTAATGGTGGTACTTCTCGATTTTTTTTCGGAGATAGGCCTTTTAAAATAGCAATCCTCGCATGAACGATAAAGGTTCTACAGCCGGAATCGCGAATTGTCCCGACAAAATTTGAAACAAAATCATAACTCTCGTGATTATCAATTCCTAAGCGGTGTTTAACTGTTATTGGCACATCCGTCGTTTCCTGCATTGATTGGATACACTGAGCTACCAGTTCCGGCTCGAGCATTAGTGATGCACCAAAGTTCCCTTTTTGAACGCGGTCAGATGGACACCCACAATTTAGATTGATCTCATCGTATCCCCAATCCGAAGCTACGGCGGTACAGCGTTGTAATTCTTTTGGGGCGCTACCGCCCAATTGAAGAGCGATTGGATGCTCCTCACTTGAGAAATCTAAATGGCGTTTTTGATCTCCAAAAATAATGGCGCCAGTGGTGACCATTTCCGTGTACAGGGTTGCGTGAGGGGCGAATAATCTAAATAGAAACCGGCAATGTCTATCTGACCAGTCCATCATTGGTGCAGTGCACAGCTGGTGCCTATTTTCAACTTTGTGGGTCATTGGCGAAACCGGTGAACGGTGTCTAAATAATTATTTATAGTCTAATTTGAAGTAACTAATATTGTGAGGATTACATATCTAAGAGACTACTTCTAGTTTCAACGCGTCAATATACCTATGATGAGTGCTTAATCGTAGGTCTTATTTACCAGTGATAACATTCTGCTTTTGTTCTCCTAGGCCATCGATACCAAGTCGCATCTCATCGCCAATTTTAAGGAACACAGGTTCAGGTTTGACCCCCATTCCCACTCCTGGTGGTGTACCTGTGGATATAATATCTCCCGGCTGTAATGTGACGAAATATGAAAGATATGAGATTAGTTTTTCGACGCCAAATATCATAGTGTTGGTGTTACCAGTTTGCATCCTTTTACCATTGAGATCCAACCACATCGCCAAGTTTTGAGGATCAGTTATTTCATCTTTTGTAACTAGCCATGGTCCTACTGGAGCAAATGTATCAAAGCTCTTTCCTTTCGACCATTGATTGCCATGCTCTAGTTGCCATTCGCGCTCCGAGACATCGTTACAAATTGTGTAACCAGCCACATGAGCCAAAGCCTCTGATTCGTTAACTTTCTTTGCTGTGGAGCCAATAATAACCGCTAGCTCTACTTCCCAGTCGCCTTTCACTGAATTGTCAGGGAGAACAACATCATCGTTCGGCCCATTGAGCGCGCTGATAGCTTTCATGAACACAACGGGCTCCGTTGGGATTGGCATGTTGGATTCTTTGGCGTGGTCAGAGTAGTTTAGCCCAATACAAATTAATTTCGGCGTACCCGATATTGGCAGACCGAGACGAGGGTTTCCTGGCACCACATTTAGGGAGTCGATCTCAATGTCATTCAGCTTCTTTAGGCTTTTTTCACTGAGAGCATCTCCATTAATGTCAGAAACAACTGCAGATAAATCTCGGATATTGCCACTGCTATCAATCAATCCAGGTTTTTCTGTTCCAATATCGCCATATCGTACAAGTTTCATTGTGATTATCCCTCGTTAATTATTGATTTATATAGTGATGCCGCCGTCAACGGTTAGTGTCTGCCCGGTCATGAATTTAGATTCGTCTGACGCAAGATACACTGCTAAGCTAGCAATTTCCTCAGGCGTCCCAAGTCGCTTCATTGGTTGACGGGCTTCGAATTTAATTCGTGCGGTATCGATGTCCCCTGTTGCCTCCATTCTGTCCAAGAGGCTCGGTGTATCTACGGTACCAGGACAGACGGCATTCGCACGAATACCGTGCTCTACGTAGTCTGCTGCTAGTGATTTAGTCATTCCAATTACTGCTGCTTTTGTTGCGCCATAAGCGAATCTGTTCACGAACCCTTTTATGGAACCGGCTACAGAAGCAATGTTGATGATGGATCCATTTCGTTGAGCTAGTAATTGTGGAAGGAACGCTTTAGTCACCATAAACATACTCTTCACATTCAGGTCAAAGGAATACGTCCAGTCTTTGTGAGTGCAGTCCATAATTGTTCCATGATGAACATAGCCGGCACAATTCAAAATAGCGTCAATGTTCTGATGTTGGTCGGCTGCGGCCTGACTAGCCTGCTGGTCCAAGACGTCCAAAGTTTGAGTCGTCACTCCTTTAACGTCCTTTAACGCACTTAGCTTTTTTTCATCGATATCAGTTGCGATGACAGTCGCTCCCTCCTTCGCGAAGGCAACAACAGCAGCTCTGCCTATACCCTGAGCACTTGCTGTAACAAATATTTTCTTACCGGCGAGTCGGTCAGAAGGCATACTGTTTATCCTCTTTAATTTCCGCAATGTTGCAACATTTTGCCACAAAATTACGTTAATCTAACGACTATTGTTTTTACTTGTTTTAACGTGAGCTGGTTGTGACAGCTGGATGGTAACTAAATATGTAGTCATTTAGCCAAGCCGAATAATCAGTATTGATGAATGTGCACCGGCAGATGAATACTCGAAATATAAAAGGAATGTTGTAATGCTTCAAACAGCGGATCTAACAATAAGATTAAACCCTGCGGATGACGTGGTGATCGCCAGGACCGAACTTCCAAAAGGAACAGAGATTCTCAAGGAAAAAATTAGGACTACAGGCGCGGTACCTGCGGGCCATAAAGTGGCGACTAGACCACTAAAGGTCGGGGATCCAGTACGTCGATATAACCAAATAATTGGTTTTGTCAATCAAGCAATTACTGCTGGCGATCACGTCCATACCCATAATCTAGCAATGGGTGATTTTGAGAGAGATTACGCTTTTTGCGAAGACTTTGTGCCTACAGACATCAATCCAAATCCCGCTACCTTCATGGGAATTGAAAGATCGGATGGCAGAGTGGCAACTCGCAATTACCTGGGAGTTGTCTCTAGCGTTAATTGTTCCGCGCACGTGTGTCGTTTGATTGCAAAATACTTCAGTGATGAGGTGCTTGAGGATTATCCTAATATTGACGGGGTAGTTCCCATACATCATCGAACAGGGTGTGGCATGGGAGCTGAAGGCGAGCCAATTGAATATTTACGGAGAACCCTCGGGGGGTACGCTATACACCCTAATTTCTACTCGACTCTTCTAATTGGTTTAGGTTGTGAGGCAAATCAGATAAATAATTTGCTCGCTGCTCAGGGACTGAAGCGAAGTGAACGCCTCAAGGCGTTTACGATTCAAGATGTCGGGGGTACCCGCAAGACTGTTCAGCAGGGTATTGATATGATCAAGGAAATGCTGCCTGATGCCAACCGAGTCGAGCGGAAACCAGTGCCTGCAAGCCATTTAATTTTAGGACTTGAGTGTGGCGGGTCGGATGGGTATTCAGGAATTTCAGCTAACCCCGCACTAGGTGCTGCAGCCGATATTCTGGTTCAAAATGGCGGCACTGCAATTTTAAGTGAAACACCAGAGGTTTACGGTGCTGAACATCTTCTTACTCGTAGAGCCGCTTCAAAGGAGGTTGGAGAGAAGCTCGTTGAACGTATTAAATGGTGGGAGAATTACACCTCAAAACTTGGTGGAGACATGAACAATAATCCGTCCCCGGGTAATAAAGCCGGTGGCTTGACGACAATTTTAGAAAAATCATTGGGTTCTTTTTCAAAAGGGGGGACTCAAGGAATGATGGATGTTTATCAATACGCCGAGCAGGTTGTGGCGAAAGGTTTTGTATTTATGGATACTCCAGGTTATGACCCAGTATCAGTCACGGGACATGTCGCTGGCGGAGCCAATATTGCTTGCTTCACAACCGGTAGGGGTTCGGCGTTTGGCTGTAAGCCATCTCCGAGCATCAAGCTTTCGACTAATACGCCTCTGTTTAATAAGCAGGAGGATGATATCGATATTAATTGTGGCTCGATTATCGATGGCACGTCTACAGTTGAGGCGGTCGGCCAAGAAATTTTTAATCACATACTTGAGGTGGCTTCTGGATCTCAGTCGAAGAGTGAGCAGTGGGGTTATGGTGAGGACGAGTTTGCTCCTTGGGTTCTCGGTCCGACGATGTAAGAAAAAAACGAAATGTAAATTATGACTTGAGAACTGAAGTTGAGTGCTAGGACCACGATGAAAGGTCTACGATTAGGAAGGGTGTGATTATTCGTAAGAGCAACTTGGAGACTTGCTACGAAAATTTTAGAGATAAAGTACGGTAGCAGTCACTATGAGGACGCTCTTAAACTAAGGGAGCGACAACTTCGTTCTCCACTTGGATTGACGTTAGATGCTGAAGATGTGAAAGATGAACGTTGTCAGGCGCATTTTGGCGTCCTCCATCCCGTTTTGGGATTGTGTGCTTGCGTCTCCCTATCGATTGACAAAGACATTTCAAAGGTAAGGTTGAGACAAATGACGGTTGAGTCGAGGTTGCAAGGGCGCGGCGTGGGCCGAAAGCTCTTTGATTTCGTCAAAGCTTGGTGTCATGCTAACAGGATTAGTCAGATCACTTTAAATGCTCGCGTCGCATCGAAAGGGTTCTATCAAAAATTAGGTTTTAATGAATGTGGAAGCGAATTTAATCATAAAAGCTTGCCGCATATTAGAATGTCAAAATCGCTTTGACGTCCTGTTTTTCGTTTAATTAATGAATAATAAAGTTCAAAGGAAAAAATAAGTAATGGATGAACAATTGAGGCGTTCTGCACTTCGTTATCATAGGCATCCGTCGCCTGGGAAACTTTCGATAACAGCAACAAAAGGTTTGACAAACCAGCGTGATTTAGCCTTAGCCTATTCGCCGGGCGTTGCCGCAGCATGTGAAGAAATTGTAAATGAGCCTGCTAATGCAGGCATTTACACTGGCCGAGCCAACTTGATTGGTGTGGTCACAAATGGCACTGCAGTCCTAGGTTTAGGAGCCATTGGTCCGCTTGCTTCCAAACCAGTAATGGAAGGTAAAGCGGTTCTATTCAAAAAATTCGCAGGAATAGATGTTTTCGATTTAGAAATCAATGAGACCGATGAATTACAATTAATCGAAATAATCGCGTCTCTGGAACCCACGTTCGGCGGTATCAATTTAGAAGATATAAAAGCACCTGAGTGTTTCAGGATCGAGAAGGAGCTTAGAAAGAGACTCAGCATACCTGTGTTTCATGATGATCAACATGGGACAGCGATCATTGTTGCTGCGGCTTTTCTCAATGCGCTAAAGGTTGTCGGGAAAGAGTTACATGACGTTAAGTTAGTTTGTTCAGGAGCTGGTGCTGCTGCTCTAGCCTGTCTTAAATTATTGGTTCAAATGGGTTTGCCGAGCGAGAACATTTATGTTGCTGACATTCATGGAGTCGTCTATCAAGGAAGAGAAATTGAGATGGACGAAATAAAGGCTCAATTTGCTCAAGATACTTCCGACCGTACGCTCGATGATTTGATGACAAATGCGGATGTGTTTCTTGGGCTGTCCGCAGCGAATGTCCTCAGCGAGGATATGGTGATGAAGATGGCTGATAAACCAGTCATTCTAGCTTTAGCTAACCCAGATCCAGAAATTCATCCAGATATTGTTAAAAAGGCGAGGCCTGACGCTATTATGGCGACTGGGCGATCTGATTTTCCCAATCAAGTTAACAATGTATTGTGCTTCCCTTTTATTTTCCGGGGTGCTCTTGATGTTGGTGCGACGGAGATAAACGACGCTATGAAGTTGGCGGCGGTCAGAGCGATCGCCGAACTCGCGAGAGAAGAACAATCGGACGTCGTTGCCATGGCGTATGAAAATCTTGAGATGAAGTTTGGTCCGAAGTTTTTTATCCCTAAGCCGTTTGATCCAAGACTCATAGTACGAATCGCTCCTGCGGTGGCTAGAGCTGCTATGAGTAGCGGTGTGGCGACGCGACCAATTGATGATTTTCATGCCTACACGGACCGGTTGACCCAGTTTGTATATCATTCTGGAATTATCATGAAGCCCGTATTTCTAGCGGCTAAACAAAATCCTAAGCGAGTTGTCTATTGTGAAGGTGAGGATGAAAGAGTGTTGCGTGCGGTACAAATTGTGGTCGATGAGGGTATCGCTCGACCTATTTTAATTGCGCGTCCTAATGTGTTGAACGAGAGAATTGAGAAAGCCGGACTCCGAATTAGGCCGCACCAAGATTTTGAAGTGTTTGACCCTAATACAGACTCCCGCATTGAGGGGTATTGGAAGCAGTATTACGAAATCATGCAACGTAAAGGTATTTCGAAGGCGTATGCCACCCGAGAGGCTTCGAGGCGAACAACACTTATAGGTGCATTGATGGTTAATAACGGCGATGCGGATGCCATGCTTTGCGGCACTATCGCGAATTTCGATATACACCTCCGGTATATAAATGAAGTTATAGGTTTACGCAGTAATGCGGGCCGTTATGCAACGATGAATGTTCTGATTCTTCCTGGCCGGACAATTTTTGTCTGCGACACTTACGTTAATATCAATCCCGATGCAGACGAGATAGCGGACATAGCTATTATGGCTGCGGAAGAGGTTAGACGGTTCGGAGTTGTACCAAATGTTGCGTTGTTATCGCATTCTAATTTTGGAACCTCCAAAGATATCTCGGCAAAAAAAATGTCTTTAGCTAGAGAGCTAATATTAAGAAGAGACCCCACATTGAATGTCGAGGGTGAGATGCATGGAGACGCCGCGTTGGATGAAAAAATTAGACAATCAATTTTTCCTAATTCCCAGATTAGTGGTGAGGCTAATTTATTGGTTATGCCCAACTTAGATGCGGCAAATATTGCGTTTAATCTAATGAAGGTTACCGCTGGTGAGGGCATTACTGTGGGACCTATATTGTTGGGCTCCAAGAAAGTAGTCAACATACTCACTCCTACAGCGACGGTGAGGCGCCTCGTAAATATGTCAGCACTATGTTCTGTCGACGCGAACAGCGATCGTTGACTATGGTCAATTTTCAGGAAGTCGATTGAGTTTTTCTATGGGTATGTTCTCCCAGTCGAATTCTCCGCTAGTGTGCTCTAAACCCGCGATTTCCCTGGCGGTATTTATTTTCTTTATGGCGTCGATTTCTTTGCCTTGGATACAAAAACGTTTGGCCTGTATAATTTTTTCCCGCAAGACATGACTTTGTTGGGAAGAGAGTTCTATGTTTGCTAGATCGTCTCCGAGAATGCGGAGTTGATCCAAACACCCTGCTAGAGTTTGCTGTTGGGAACCCGCAAACAGAAACGAGACGGTGAAAAGTATTTGAAAGGTGCTCGAACGGTGCATAAGTAAATTCAATTGGTGTTAAGAATAAGGCGTTCTACGTCTTAGGATAATCAGATTATGCAATACTAAATGGGTTCATATTTAATTTTAATTTCTCTAAAGTGTCATTGGTGCTTAGTCGTCAGGTAATATCTGAAAAATTAGCCTTATCCAAATCGATATCGAGTGTGAAAGATAGATCGGGTTTTGTGCTGCCTAACGATGTGACTCCGATGATAGCCGCCGTATTGATCCCGATCGTATGCCGTGAAGGGAAACTCTCTATCCTCTTAACCAAGAGAACAAGCCATTTAACGCACCATGCAGGCCAGGTCAGCTTTCCTGGTGGTAGAGTTGCTGAGGGGGATAGAAATAGACAAATGACGGCTTTAAGGGAGACTAGGGAGGAAATAGGCTTGGATCTCTCTGACTCAGATGTGTTGGGACGATTGCCGGAATATGACATCAGAACTGGCTTCAGAGTTACACCCGTAGTGGCTTGGGTAGACTCTCCAGTAAATTTCTCGTTAGACCCCTTTGAGGTAGAGTCAATATTTGAGATTCCCATTAATCACGTGCTCGAGTTAAGCAACTATAAGTTGGAGTCCCTGTCGGAGGATCCTGTAACGAGATATTTTTATCGGCTTCGACATGATAATTACAACATTTGGGGGGCAACTGCGGGGATGTTACGCAATTTTGTGATTGCGCTCTCGATGCATGGTGCCTCATGAAGTTGCCCGTAACCGCTGGCGTAAGATTCCTAAGAAAGTACAAGATACAGTTCACAGAGCATCTCTATAATTATGAAGAGCGTGGAGGAACCAGTATTTCTGCTCGTGAATTAGGAGTCCCGGAACATGCTGTTGTCAAGACGCTGATAATGCAAACCGAAAACGGCAAACCTTTAGTGATCTTGATGCACGGCGATAAAAAGGTATCTACTAAAAACCTAGCACGGCGTATTAATACGAAAAATGTCACTCCGTGTGAGCCTAGCGTGGCAACGCGACATTCAGGTTACGTTGTCGGTGGCACCTCACCCTTTGGTTTGCGTAAGGCTATGCCGATTTATATGGAGAAAACGATTCTTGATCTCCCTAAAATATATATTAACGGTGGGGCTAGAGGGTACTTAGTAGGCATCATTCCAAAAGTATTGGCTGAGACGATGAATACGATTATTGTAAGTGTGGCAAATGACAGAGATTGATAGTTTTTCCGGTGGCTCAGTCTGTCGCGACACTCACAATGAAGTTTAAGGTTTCTCCATGGCGATGCACCGATATAGTGATGTCATCACCATCTTTGAAGTTGTCCATCAAGCTATAGTATTTCCTAGCGGAGGGTACCGAAACGCCGTTTATTTTAGTAATGATATCGCCTGGAACAATAACGCCGTCATTTCTCAACCTGGCAGGTTGGAGCCCAACGTTAGCAGCGGATGATCCAGGAAATACGTTTAAGATTGCAATCCCCTGAATACCCATCGTACGAGTAATTCGTCTATTTATTGCCGGGTCAAGGTGAATACCAATATTTGGTAGCGTATATTTTTTATGCTGTATCAATTGAGGGACTACTCGATTTATTGTGTCTACGGGTACTGCAAAGCCTATTCCAGCAGAAACCCCTGATGGACTATATATAGCAGTATTAATGCCGATGAGACGGCCTGCTGAGTCCAAGAGTGGTCCACCTGAACTTCCGGGATTGATCGCTGCATCTGTTTGAATTAAGTGTTCAATGTCTTGACCCCCCTCGTTATTTAAGCTTCTATCAAGAGCTGATACAACACCGAGCGTTAATGTCCAATCTAGACCGAATGGGTTACCAATTGCATAGACCTTCTGCCCAACTTTCAAATTGTCGCTTTCTCCAACTGGTATGGGGAGGGGTGCCTGTGTTGCTATCGATATTTTTAAAACGGCAAGGTCATGGGAGGGGCTAATTCCGATCATTGATGCTTTATAGTCTCGCCCATCCTCCAGCCGGACAGTAGCCTCGCTACTACCTTTGATGACATGATAATTAGTGATGATGTGTCCTTGCTCGTCCCAAATTAATCCAGAGCCGGTACCACTTGGAACAGAGAATACATTTCTCGTCCAATAGTCTCTTACACGTTGTTTCGTGCTGATGAAGACGACTGATTCTTTCGACCGTTCAAAAATAGATATTGTCGAAAGTTCTTCTTCAGTCAACGACCCTCTTGGGGCTATGGGTCTTGGTCCAACCTTAATTGGATCAGTTGCTGCATTTAGATATAACAACCCCCCAAACAGAAAAGAGATAAAAAGTATCAGAAATATCGTTAAAGACGACCGAACTTTATTTATTAAGGCTTCATACACCACATGTTTACTCAAAAGTGATCCTAGATTTTATTTATTTTTTAATGATTCTAAAAGCGAATCAATTCGGTTATGGTTTTCTTCTGATCCGATATAGCTTCTGAATAACCACTCTTGAATGCGCATGCTCCCTTCAAGACCTTGATCAAGTAATTGATTAGATAATTGTTTGGTTTCGATTAGACACTGTCTATCAAACATCGCCATATTTTTTGCGATTGTCAACACGTTATCAAGTAGCTCACCATTTGCGTAGACTTCGTTAATAAAACCAATTGACTTGGCTTCCTGAGCGCCGTAAATACGGCCCGTAAGAGTTAATTCTTTAGCGCGCCCAAGACCAATGATTCTCCACAGAGGATCAAGTATTGGCGTGAGCGATAGCGCTATTTCTCGTTGACCGAATTTCGCCCTTTCAGAGGCGTAACGGAAGTCGCACATCATTGTCAGGTCGAATCCGCCAGCGATTGCGGGGCCTCCCACCGCGCAGACCACTGGTAAGGGACAGAAAAGAATGGAACGGTACGTTTGGTGAAATAAAGCAGTATAGTCCTCGTTGTTAAGTTTCTCGAGTTTTCTGATTTCGTTTAGATCGAAACCTGCAGAAAAGTACTTTTCTCCACCAGTCAGGACTATTACACGCGTTTGATGGTCTGTCGGTATAGTGGTGAACGCCTTTGTTAGCTCCTTGAGAACGTCAGGTGATAGAGCATTTCTTTTGTCAGGCCGATCAATTGCAATAACGGTAACATTTTCTTCTTGGGTAATATTGAGGTGTACATAGCCGTTCGAGTGCATATCATTTTGCTCCGTAGTTTGGCTGCCATTGGCAACGTTCTTATTACTAAATTTGACGATGCTTTGGTTTATTCATTAAAGCATCAACAAATGTATACTTAAGGTCGCATGTTGTCATAAATTAGAGCAGATGTTCAGAGATAAGTTTTGCCTGTAGAGGAACCAGTTGAATGGAATCATTTGTAATCATCATGTCAGTAATTTTTGGCTGGGCCTTCTCAGGCCAGTTTAATAAATTCAATGAATTGAACATTAAATTATTCGACCAATTCGTATCCTCAGATTTTATTTCAGGAGCCCAATGGAAACCATTTTTATTCATAAGTACATTGTGTTCTGGCCTATTCATAATGATTTGGATAGTGACTTATTTGGTCTTGCAAAATAGCCTCCCGTTAGTATGCATGTTGAATATTATTGCTCTAGCGACTATGTTCAATATTCATGATGTTAAGCGGGTGATATCTGACCCTGAGTCGCTAAATAAAATTCAAAGTACGCAGTTGCCGATTGAAGTTAGCGAGTTGTTATCTCGAACCGCATCTCGTATTTTCGGCCTAATTTTTTGGTACTCCCTAACCCCCGGATTGTCTGGCGCCATATTCTTTTTCCTTGTGTTGTTAGTCTTTGATGCGATAGTCAGAAGCAACTCACTAGGTTTGATTCACTCAGCGAGATCATTCATTAAATTGTATGTGATTTTGTTGTGGCTTCCTCATAAACTTCTTAGCTTAGGTTACGCATTTGTAGGTGATTTCGAGACATCACTGAGATGTTGGCGTGAGCAGGGGGCTAGGTCAGGAGCAGGACCATGGAGTGGTCTTTTAGCGTCCAGTGGAGGTGCACTCAATATTCTTCACGGCAGCCAAAACAACTCTAAAGAGGCGTTTCGATCTGAATTCGGGACTCCCGGTTATCCGGTGACGAAAGTTATTATCCCTCGTGTGACCGGCTTGCTGTTAAGAGTCTTTTTATTATGGACGATTATAATTTTTACCATAGATACGATAGCTTAATAAGGGCAAATTATTATTCCTCCTAACTGCTGATTTCAGATAATATTTTTTTATATTGTTCCCACCGAGATAGAGAGATTAATTTATCGTGTACAGCGTTGATCACCTGACAATGGGGTTCGACTGTGTGCGAACAATTGGCAAATTGGCAGTCATTTAGGAAGGTACGGAAATCAGTAAAGTAGTTAGCTAAGTGTTTTTGATCAATATGATTTAGGCCAAATGATTGCAGTCCAGGGCAATCAATTAGGGAGGTGCTAGCGTTTAATTGGTAGAGTTGGGCATGAGTAGTTGTGTGTCGCCCCGAATGAAGCTTTGTCGAGATGGTGGCAGTTCTGGCGTCTGCATCGCTTATTATGTTGTTAACGATGGTTGATTTCCCAACACCTGATTGGCCGATAAGAACTACTCTCTCATTTTTTATAATTTCAGTTATCAGTTGTGTGTCGCTCATAGCGGAAACAGTAACAGGGTCATAGCCTAAGTTGGCGAAATGACTAATAAACTCTATTGAGGAGGACGTTATTCCTAAATCTGATTTGTTAACAAGAATTTTTGATTTGATACCTTGCTCTTCAGCGGCAACAAGGCACCGAGTCGTTAAGGAATAGTTGGTTGGTAGGTCAGTGGCGACAACCATAATCAGCATGGTGACGTTAGCTGCTATTAATTTTTGTTTATAGGTGTCAGATCTATAGAAAATGGATGACCGTTCTTCAATGCTTTCGATCCGCCCTTCTGATCCTTTGACAGTTATGAAGCATTCGTCTCCGCAGGCATATTTTGTCGATTTTCCTCGGGGATAACCCAAAATGTTCGATCCGTCGGCTAACCGGACCGAGTAGTGCCTGCCGTGGGCGGATACGATCGTACCCTTGGTACTTGGTGAGTTAGGGTTCAACTTTGTGTCGTCTTAATAGACAAAAGTCGTATAAAAATTAGAACTTTATAAGTCAAACAAATGATCGAGCTTTGCTGCGCAAATGAAATCATTCTCACTCAGTCCGTTAATTGCGTGTGTCGTATAGGTAACAGTAGTAGTGTTATATCCAATTACAACGTCAGGGTGGTGGTCTTCTCGGTGAGAGACCCAAGCGACGGCATTTACAAATGCTAATGTCTGATAGTGATCTTTGAATTTATACGTTTTCGTGATCTGAGCTTCAACATGAGCCCAATCCTCGAGGCCATTAAGCATTAATGTCACTTGTGTTTCTGGAATTGGATCGACGCCACCTTCACAAGGTTTGCATTTTTGTCTTACTAAGTTTTCAGTGATTTTGTTCATATGGAGTGGAATAATTAAAGGCTAGTTTATCGAGACTTCAAGCTTCGAAATGCGTGCTGAGGCCGACGGGTGTGAATCATAAAACGCTGAGTACCATTTGTCAGGTGTGAGGGTTGACGAGTTATCCTTGTAAAGTTTTATGAGCGCTCTTATTAAATCTTTCGCAGGCGCTTGTTGCGCAGCGTAGGCGTCTGCTTCAAATTCATTTTTTCTCAGGTACGCTGAAAATAGCGGTCTGAATAGGAACAAGAAAGGTGGTAGACCGAAATAAAAACCTGCGAGTAGTAAGTGAGATGATCCAAATGCATCAAGATTAAGTGCATCATGAATATACGGAGATTGTTGTAGGACTCCAAGTAACGCAAAAAATATCAAGCTGACTAAAACTAAAAAGCACGTTAATTTGAACACGTGTTTCATTTTAAAATGGCCTAATTCATGCGCTAGAACCGCTTCAATTTCATCTGCGCTATGCTTGTTTATAAGTGTGTCGAAGAAAACGATTCTCTTGGATTTTCCGAAGCCCGTGAAGTAAGCATTCCCGTGACTGCTCCGCCGACTACCGTCCATAACGAATAGGCCTCCAGATTGAAAGCCACATTTTTTGAGAAGGCTCTCTATGCGGTCTTTAAGGCTTTCATTGTCAAGAGGTGAAAATTTATTAAACATGGGTGCAAGCAATGTCGGCGATAAGTATTGAATGAAAAACCAAAAAGACATTGCGAGAGCCCAGGCATACCACCACCAATTAACCCCCGCCATTTCCATAACCCATAAAAGGCCTGCTATAAATATAGATCCAATGATAGTTGCCACGACGAGGCCGATCAGAAAATCTTTAAAAAACAACCCAACTGACATCTTATTGAATCCAAACTTCTCTTCGAGTACGAATGTTTTATATAAATCTGCGGGCAATTGAACGAGAGATAAAAATAAACCAATTAGGCCAAAAAATACTAAACCAGAGATGATAGGGTCGCTTGATAACGAAGAGGCTATCTGATGAAACTCATTTAGTAAGCCGCCAAAAGTAAGAATTAAAAGGAGTGTTGTGTCGGTGGCGGTGGCAATATTCGACAGTCGCATTTTCGCCTCTGTGTAACTAGCCGCCTTTTGATGCGATTCCAGAGAGATGTCTTTTGAAAAGGCCGTTGGGACCTCATTTCGGTTAGATCTGACTGAACGGATCTGACGGAAAGATAGCCAAACCCGGATTGCTGCTGATGTGAGAACAAAAAATAGAAAGATGTAAGAGAAGGAGTTACTCATCATATTTTGATATCGATTCTTTAAGATGTGGTGATTGTTTATATTTATTAATTATATGTAAGAACTTTATACTTTTGATAGTTATAATCATGAATTATGCCTCAAAGTACTGAAAATTTAATTTGGCTTGATATGGAGATGACTGGGCTAGCCCCTGATAGCGACCATATCATTGAGCTTGCAATCGTTGTCACCGACTCCGACTTAAACCAATTGGACGATGGTGCTGTATGGGTTATCCATCAGCCGGATAACATTCTTGACCAAATGGACGATTGGAATACGCGAACTCATGGTAAGAGCGGTTTGATTGAGCGGGTTAAAAATTCCAGCCTTGATGTGAGTGACGTAGAAGAATTCGCACTTAAATACTTAAATCAATTTGTTCCGGCCAGCACCTCTCCAATGTGTGGAAATAGCATCTGCCAAGATCGCCGCTTCATGGCTAAGTGGATGCCAAAATTAGAATCTTATTTTCATTATAGGAATCTTGATGTTTCGACTTTAAAAGAGCTTGCGAAGCGTTGGCGGCCAGAAGTAACAAAAGGCTTAGTCAAGCATGGAAAACACGAAGCTTTAGCGGATGTTTGCGAGTCAATCGAAGAGCTCAAACACTATCGAGAGCACTTTATCGTCAACTAGGCCTGTTATCGACCGTCTTTATGCGATCAATGATATTTCTGGTCGACTTGACACCTTTGCTGCTATTACCGGTGTCCTCTAGATCACTCTCTATAGCTTTCGCTAATGATTTTCCAAGCTCAACGCCCCATTGATCAAATGAGTTTATATTCCAAATAACACCCTGTACGAATACCTTGTGCTCGTACAAGGCTAATAGACTGCCCAACGTTTTTGCGTCTAACTTATCTATCATTATGAGGTTTGAAGGCCGATTGCCTTCGGCAATACGTGACGCCTTCATTTCTTCTCCGCTTCTTACTCGAATCCGATTTCCAAACGCTAAAGCTTCCATTTGAGCGAGGCAATTAGCCAATAATGATTTAGGGACCTTTTGGTTTTTATTGTCTTTTATAATCGCGATGAGGTCACAGGGCGTTACGGTGGGACTTTGATGTAAGTGTTGCGCGAAGCTGTGCTGGAAGTCGGTCCCACAAGACCCCCAAATGATTGGTGCAGTTCGGTAGCTGATGGCAGTCTCTGACCTATCAACCATTTTGCCATTGCTCTCCATCTCAAGCTGTTGGAGGTATTCCGGTAATAAGGAGAGACGCTCGTAATAAGGCAAGATTGCGAGTGATGCGTGGTCTTTGAAGGTGGTATGCCAAATTCCGACTAGTGCCAACATAATTGGCATGTTCATAATACTTGGCGCGTTCTCAAAATGGAGATCCATTTCCTCGGCCCCTTCCAAAAGAGCCTCAAACTCCTCATAACCTAGCCCCATCGCAATGGGTAGGCCGATTGCAGACCAAAGTGAGTATCTTCCGCCGACCCAATCCCAAAATGGGAAAATATTATTAGATTCAATGCCGAATTCTTTCGCAACGCCAGGATTGGCAGTAGTCGCTACGAAATGATGACGGAGTGCCCTTGTCTTACTTATATCTAACTTTTCACATAACCAGTCTACTGCGACGTTTGCAGTCGTAATAGTTTCAGTTGTCGTGAAAGTCTTAGACGCTACGATAAAGAGAGTTTTTTCGGGGTCCACTTCTTGGAGTTTTGGATCGAGATCCGACACATCGAGGTTAGATGCAAATAGTACTTGAGGGTCGTTATTTTTTTTAAGCGTGGAGTAAACTAATTTGGGACCTAGATCTGATCCACCGATTCCAATATTGATAACAGTATTAATTACTTTTCCAGTAGCACCGAGCATTTTTTCAGATCGAAATTCGTGACAAAAAATCTGCATTTGTTCAAGAGTTTTTTGAATTAGTCCTTGCTCTTGACGTAGGGAGCTACCACGAAGCCGGTTTTTATTGGAACGAAGTGCAGTATGAAGAGCGGCCTTGTTTTCTGTAACGTTTATTTTTTTACCCGTAAGCATCGCCGCTATTTGCTCTTTCAAATGCGTTCTCTCACCAAGTTCTAGAAGTAAATTCAGTGCTTTATCATCTATTTGATTTCGAGAGTAATCTAGGTATAGGCCACCTAATTTAAGGTGGAATTGCTCACTACGGTCTGGGTTTTTTTTAAAAAGTAATTCAATAGACTCAAGCTTCGGGTCTTTGGCGTGTTCTTCCAAATTCTTCCAGGTTTCTGAGGCGCAAAGTCTGGGCATATCATTAAAAGAGATCTTTAAGTCGTTGAGATTATTAAACCCTTGCCATTCCTATACTACCCGCTTTAAAAGCGGGCAGTCATATAATTCGGCTGACTGTAGGGCTCTCTATTATGAAGAAATAAAATTTATTTACCCCCAGTAATGCAGGATTTTAGGTTGTTTAGAATGGGTCTTTAAATTAGTTAAAAAAGATTTTCTATACGCTTTTGAATATCGCTGCTATTCCTTGACCGCCACCGATGCACATTGTGACAAGTGCATGTCGCCCTTTTGTACGATTTAGCTCGTAAAGCGCTTTGATAGTTATGATCGCACCGGTGGCCCCAACCGGGTGTCCAAGGGCAACAGCACCCCCATTTGGATTGGTTTTTTGGGGGTCAAAGTTAAGACTTTGTGAAACAGCACATGCTTGTGCGGCGAAAGCCTCGTTGGATTCAATGATGTCGATATCACTAATATTTAGCTTTGCCCGTTCTAGTGCTGACTTGACAGCGGGAATGGGACCCAGGCCCATGACCCTGGGATCAACCCCGGCGTGGCCATAGCTGACTAATTGGGCAAGGGGTTTAATTCCGCGATGCGCGGCTTCTTCTTTATCCATGAGTACAAGGGCTGCCGCGCCATCGTTGATCCCGGAGGCGTTACCTGCGGTCACGGTACCTTCCTTTTTAAACACGGCTCGTAGCTTGGTCAAGCTTTCCATGGAGACATCGGCTCTGACGTGTTCATCCGTGTCAAACATTCGCGTGTTTCGACCATGTTTAACTTCAACGGGAAGAATTTGTTCCTTAAAGATATCATTTTCAATTGCTTTAGCCGCTCTTTGGTGTGACTCCAAAGCAAATTTATCTTGTGTTTCACGGCTCAATTTATACTCGGACGCAACATTTTCCGCCGTGACTCCCATGTGCATTCCTTCGAAAGGATCTGAGAGTGCTCCGACCATCGAATCAACAATGGCTTGATCCCCCATTTTTGCACCCCATCTGGCGGAAGGTAACCAATAGTTAGAACGACTCATCGACTCACCCCCTCCAGCCACAGTGATTTTCGCATCCCCGAGCATGACCATTTGAGCAGCCGTTATGATTGCTTGCAAGCCCGTACCGCAGAGCCTATTTACAGTTAGCGCTGGCACTTCTTTAGGTATGCCCCCATTCATGCTGGCCACTCTAGCGAAATACATATCTTTAGGCTCTGTATGTATGACGTTTCCAAACACGACGTGCCCTACGTCTTTAGAGTCAGTGTCAGCTCTTGTTAGTGCTTCCTTTATGCATTTAGATGCTAACTCCGTTGGTGCTATGTCTTTGAGAGACCCACCGTAATCTCCGATCGCTGTTCTCACGCCTGAAACTACTACTACTTCTCGATCATTTCCCATTATTTCCCTTTAGTATGTGTTGTTTTGTCTCGATCTAGACTGTTTTTCGATTACTGAGGTGTTGGATTAATTATCTATCGCGATGATACGCTGGAAAGGTTTTAATGTAAGATTTTCCATGACGGTCCTGAGTATAAATAATCTGATATTTTTTTGCCTAACAACCGTTCTGGTTGCCCTCCTTATTCTTCATTTTGCTTGAAGCGAATAATTTGAGTCCTATCTCTTTTTGTCGGTCGTCCTTTGTGACGAGGGTTATGAAGTTTTTTTTCTAATTTAAGCTGAGTGTTGAGTTCATTTCGTCGCTCTTGGCTCTTCATGGACTCCTCATATAGATTTTTTGCCAATTCCGCCGACAAGCGTTGTAAGGATAGTCCCGTGATTTCTATTTCCCATGTGAATGGAGACAACTGGATACTAAGTCGATTTCCAACTTTGATTTGCTTTGAAGGTTTAGTACGATCACCGTTAACTTTAACCCTACCAATTGTGACAGCATTAGCAGCAAGTGCCCTCGTTTTGAAAAATCGGGACGCCCACAGCCACTTATCCACTCGGATTTGTGACTCATTGCTCATTGCTAATCCTCATGTACTCGAGTAACAGGTGACATTAAATAATCAGTTAACAGCATCAGTTGGTTTTTGTATTGATTCCCCAGTCCGGTCGGAGAAGATTCTGTCAACACCTGACGATGAATAAATATATTTTTTTCCACAAAATTCACAAGTGATGTCCACTGAATCTTGTTCCGCTAGAATTGATCGTGCTTCTCTCTCTCCGAGCGATTGGAGCATTTGTTCGGTTCTTTCTTCTGAACAAGAGCAGGAAAAATCAATTTCTTGTTCTTTAAAAATGCGAATAGTTTCCTCGTGGAACAATCTTCTCAGTACGTCTTTTGAACTTAGGGTTAATAACTCTTCGTTCGTGATTGTGGACGCCAGTGTTGTAATTCGGTTCCAGACGTCTGACTGAGCATTATAATTTGTCGGTAGTTTCTGCAGCAGGATACCTGCTATTTTTTGATTATCGGATGCGAGCCAGAGTCGCGTCGTCAGTTGTTCGGATTTTTCCATATAGTTTTCCAGAGCTTCTTGTATGGATTTTTCACCGACCTCTACTAATCCCTGATAAGGCTGTCCCGAGTCTTTTGGCGTTATCGTTACGGCGAGAACCCCTTTATCTAAAAGATCACCAACGTTTTGGTGAAGCTCGCCATTTTCTTGCCACTTAGCCATAGCTCTGAAGGTAGTTGAATTCGTACTTTCTGTGAGCAACAATTGCAATTTAGATGTACCTTTAAATTGAATCGCTAGAGTGCCATCTATTTTTATAGTTGCAGAAAGAAGCATCGTTGCGGCAGTTATCTCGCCTAGTAATGTTCTGATCGCAGGTGGGTAGGCTCGGCGTTCCAACAAGCTTTGCCAAGAGCTATCTAAACTTACAATTTCTCCGCGTACATCTGAGTTTTCAAACACAAATCGCTGCAGTGTATTACTCACTAATTGTTGCCTGCCTCTCTTTTGTATAGTCGATAGCGCTCTGAACGATCTCCTACACGCCCGCCTTCCCATAGCAAGGACCAAGGCAGTCCAATGTCATTAGGGGCGCCCCACCGATCTTGGTAAATGAGATAGTCACAACTGTGACCATCGTTTTCTAAATAAACTTTAGTCGTCTTTATGTTTCCATAATAGTGAATTAGCCCCCTCTGGGCTGGACCTACTTGAGCAATAACGCAGTTGTGTATCGGGTCTATGTGCGTCATCATTGAGGCGATCATCGGTGCATATGTTTTTCTTTCATCAATCCAATCAAAAAGAAGCATTGCGGTTATGAACCATCCGAACGTCAGATTTATAGCCCATACAAGCACAGATCTCTCCGGTCGACGCTTTATATTGAATAATAAAATAAACCACGCTATCGAAATTAAGCCTGCGAAAATCACTTCGAGATGCCTGTTGTCGGCGTCATATCCCGGCTGAAGTGTTAAAAGGTGTTCAGATAGTTCGCGTGGTATTCCGAAATACGAGGCTGAGAAATAAACCCATGCTGTAATGGTAAACAAAACCGCAGTCATTATGGCGAACCAATAAAGAATATTCCCACTAGCTCTGGGTATGCGCCCAGCGGCCATTGATCCAATTAATGCGAATGGCAGTAGGATCGGCGTCAGTCCTGACTCTTTATTGAGTTCGGTGAAAATTAACACCAACGTAATTGCCGCCCAGAGAAAAAGGGGCAGTTGCAATTCTTTATGCTTCAGTCCATCACGTCCAGCAATCCATAGCGACCAAAATAAAAATATCCAAGTAGGCCATGTAAACCAGGGAAATACGGACATTGGATACACGATGTTGTCAAACGTTGGCAGTCTGAATGGATTAGTTATGGCTGCTGAAAACAGATTAACCCAATCGCTGACAAATGACGGATCATTCACGTAGAGAATAATTAACCAAATTCCAGTGAGGCCTAAGATTACGAAAGTGCTGATTAGAAGGGATTTCGCAAATCTGAGACCGCGATACCGGAAATTTATCGTTGATATAAAAAAAATTGTAAGGAGTGGAATCACTACGTTGTGTGCTGGGGCGCCAAATTGAATAATGGAGAAACCTACGCCCATCCATAG
>CBFIFN010000015.1:0-22382 GCA_965661885.1 uncultured Burkholderiales bacterium
ATTATTTGAAAGTAGTAAGAATGATGCGGCGATAGAGTAATTGCCTTTTAATTCTTGAGTGATTTTGGAAAAATTTTAAGATTTTATATAAGGAGTGACTGAATTATGAGTTCTAGCGAAGAGATGGATATTGTCTATACAATTGTGGATGAAGCGCCTGAGCTTGCTAGCGGATCCTTCTTGCCTATTATTCGCGCATTTTCCTCTTGCGCGGATATAAAATTCGGGACCAAAGATATTTCCCTATCGGGCCGAATTATCTCGAGTTTTCCAGATTTATTGGACAGTTCGCAGCGTCAACCTGACGACTTGAATGGGCTAAGTGTGATGGTTAGCCAACCGTCAGCGAATGTTATCAAACTGCCAAACATATCAGCATCAGTGCCTCAATTGAAAGCCGCTATCGCGGAGCTACAACAGAAAGGGTTCTCAGTCCCTGATTATGAGGATTACCCAAAAACTGAAGCGGAGAAGGACGTCCGAAAAAAATACGATACGATAAAAGGTTCTGCGGTTAACCCAGTTCTGCGGGAGGGAAATTCTGATCGACGCGCTGCACGAGCGGTCAAGGAATACGCCAAGGCCCACCCGCATTCAATGGGAGTTTGGAGTAGCGACTCGAAGACTCATGTTGCTTCAATGCCGAGTCATGATTTCTATGCGAATGAAAAGTCAGTCACTATCACCGCCGAACAATCAGGTAGCGCGAAAATTAACTTTGTCGCAAACAATGGTGTGAGCGAGATACTCAAGGACAAAATCGCTTTGAATGAGGGGGCAGTTGTCGATGCGACATTCATGAGCGTGAATGCGTTGAGAACATTTATACAGGACGAAATTACTAACGCTAAACAAAATGAAGTCTTATTCTCACTTCACCTTAAAGCGACGATGATGAAGGTTTCTGACCCCATTATTTTTGGGCATGCAGTTTCTGTTTTTCTCGCTCCTGTTTTTACGAAATATAGCCAAAAATTTTCGGATTTGGGTATCAGTCCAAATTCGGGTTTAGGGGAAATGCTGGCTCAACTTCGCGAGGAGCCTGAAATATTAGGTGATATTACGTCTTGCTTAAATGATCGCGCTGAGCTTTATATGGTGGACAGTGATAAGGGAATTACTAACCTTCATGTTCCGTCCGACGTGATCATTGACGCATCTATGCCTGCGGTAATTAGGGCAGGCGGAAAAGGCTGGGATTCAGAGGGAAAGGAACGGGACGTTAAATGCGTAATTCCTGACAATTGCTACGCTCCTGTTTACGACGAAACTGTTCAATATTTCAAAGAGACGGGGGCCTTGGATCCAACTAGTTCCGGTGCTGTAGCTAACGTAGGGTTAATGGCCCAAAAGGCAGAGGAGTACGGTTCCCATCCAACAACGTTTGAGATCCCCGCAGACGGTGTGGTTCAGATGATCGCCGCGAGCGGCGAGTTATTGCACGAGCATAAAGTTGAAAAGGGAGATATATGGCGTTCGTCAATTACACAGCGAGCTGCTATTGCAGATTGGATAAATTTAGCAATTGATAGAGTTTCCGCCACCGGATCGCATGCTGTTTTTTGGCTTGATCGACAGCGTGCTCACGACCAGCAAATATTAGCCTATGTCGAGCCCGCTCTCCTAGATCGATCAATGGCTAAGAACTTTGAGATTCTAGCTCCAAGAGAGGCAACACGAGCAACTTTGGAGGAAATTCGAACAGGGCGGGATTCTATTGCTGTAACGGGTAATGTACTTAGAGACTATCTAACCGATTTATTTCCTATTCTTGAGCTCGGAACCTCAGCAAAAATGCTCTCCATCGTAAAGTTGATGAAAGGCGGTGGTCTGTTTGAGACCGGAGCAGGCGGATCAGCCCCTAAGCACGTGCAGCAATTAGTGGCTGAAAATCATCTTCGATGGGATTCGCTAGGCGAATTTTGCGCCCTTGGCGAGAGCTTGTTATTCTATGCTGAGACCTCTGGAAATACTAAAGCTCGAATTTTAGGTCAGGCTGCTGAAGTCGCAACACAAAAAATTCTTGATAACGATCGGTCTCCATCAAGAAGGGCAGGAGAGGCTGATAATCGAGAGAGCCATTTTTATTTTGCGATGTATTGGGCTGAGGCGTTAGCCAATCAATCGGAAGATGTACTGATATCGTCAAAATGTCGTGAAATTTTCGGTACACTCAAGGATAAAGAGAAACAGATCGTCGCGGAACTTCGTGGTGTTCAAGGTCGCGCGGTTGATATAGGTGGTTACTATCGGCCGGATGCAGCGAAAGTTGCAAAGGTCATGAGACCGAGTAGCACATTGAACTCCATTATTGACGCAATTTAGACTATTTACATATTTTCGGAGAGTTAATAACTTGAGACACGGTAAAAGAATTATCCTCGCAAGCAGACCTGATGGTATGCCTAAGTCAGAAAACTTTAGTTTGGAAGAATTTGAGACACCTTCGCTTTCCTCTGGTCAGGTACTCGTCAAACTATCTCATTTTTCTCTTGATCCATATATGAGAGGACGGATGGATGATGTGCAATCTTACGCTCCCCCCATTCAAGTTGGATCGATCATGGAAGCGGGAGGAGTGGGGCGCGTAGAGGACAGTGCTTGTCCTGGAATTGAAGTTGGCGATTTAGTTTACGGTCGATTGGGTTGGGGTAACCTCACTGTCATTGAGGGTAATTTGATACAGAAAATTCCTATCTCAATGGAACCGAAATCGTTAGCACTTGGCGTTCTCGGAATGCCTGGCTTTACAGGTTGGTGGGGATTAAATCAACATGGAAGACCCAAACCTGGGGAGACGTTGTTAGTAGGTGCGGTTACCGGTCCGGTAGGATCAATGGTCGCGCAATTAGCGAAGCAGTCAGGGCTCAATACTATTGGGGTTGCTGGGTCGAGGGAGAAATGCGAACTCGCTATTAATAAGTTTGGCCTAGACCACTGCCTGAATCACAAGGACTATGAAACGCCTGAGTTACTTCGTCACGCTGTGAAAGAAATTGCCCCACAGGGTATTGATATTTACTTCGAAAATGTCGGTGGAAAATTATTTGAGGCAGCCATTCCGCTGATGAACGAATTTGGTAGGATACCAGTGTGTGGAATGATCAGTTGGTATAACGATGGGGGAATGGGCGTCGGAGCAAGTACGGAATCCCTCTCAACCCCACACTTGTGGCGCAACATCTTAGTCCGGAAACTGTCCGTCAATGGCTATATTATTTCGGACCATTGGTCCAATTATATAAACTTTGTATCTGAGGTGGAGCCTATGGTGGCGTCAGGATCTATCAAGTACCAGGAAGATGTGGTGACCGGCATTGAAAATGCACCAGACGCGTTTATTGGTCTTTTAAACGGACGTAACTTAGGTAAATTAGTTATTGAGGTCTAGCAGTCTTGGGAGGATCGGAAAGCTTGCAGAGTGACCATGAATTTATGTCCAGAGCCTTGAAGTTCGCTCGGGAAAGCGCGTCAAGGAGTGAGGTGCCGGTCGGGGCTGTCCTAGTTCAAGATGGACATGTGGTCAGCGGTGCGGGTAACTCACCGATATTTTCAAGTGACCCCACCGCGCATGCAGAAATAAATACGATTCGCCTTGCAGCCAGCGTTGTTCGTAATTATCGACTTGTGGGAACTACGTTGTACACCACTCTAGAGCCGTGTGTCATGTGCGCAGGAGCAATTATTCACGCTAGGATTTCTCGATTGGTATTTGGTGCATATGACCCTAAATCTGGTGCATGTGGTTCGGTTGTAGATTTGTTTTCTGAGTATAATTTAAATCATCACACGACTGTATTAGGTGGCGTGTTGCAAACCGAATGTTCCGAAGTGCTGCAAACATTCTTTAAAAGTCGCCGATAATCATGTATCTAAATGTGAATACTGTCAGTCAATCACTCTCGGTAATGGAGCATCCAAATGAGGCTGTATTAAAGGTATATGAGATATCGACTTCCAGGTTTGGATTAGGCGAAGAAAATAATAGTTTCAAAACACCACGAGGGATTCATTATGTTCGAGCCAAAATCGGCTCCAATGAGCCAGTCAACAGTGTTTTTATTGCACGCAGGCCGACGGGGGAAATCTATAACGCGACTTTAGGTACCGTTAATCCTGAGCGGGACTGGATCCTAACTCGGATACTGTGGCTGTCCGGTACGCAAATTGGAATAAATCGTCTGGGTTCAGTTGATACGATGAGACGTTTTATATACATACACGGGTGCCCTGAGGACACTCAGTTAGGTGTTCCGGGCTCAATCGGGTGTATCCGCATGTCAAACGCAGCGATAGTTGAGTTATTTGAGATGGTTACAGCAGGAGATATTGTTAATATTTTTTAGTATGACAGGAACGTCAATAATGAGGTTATTGAACAAGGTATCTATTGTTACAGGTGCAGGGCGAGGAATTGGTTATTCGACTGTAAAAAAATTTCTAGAGGAAGGTGCCGTCGTGGTGGCTTGTGATATTGACCCAGAGCTTGTTAAGCGATTAGAAGAGGAACTGAGTTTTGATCAAAGGGGAATGGCTTTTCTTGTAGACGTGACCGACCCGGCGGCAGTCGAAAAAGTAGTCGAAACAGTTATTGACCATTACGGTCGCATCGATGTTCTCGTTAACAATGCCGGTATTGTTCGGGATGCTCGCATGGTTAATATGTCGAGTGATTCGTTTGATGCTGTCATTGACGTGAATTTGAAGGGCACTTTTAATTTTTCAAAGATGGTTTTCCCTCAAATGATGATTCAGCAATCAGGAGTGGTTCTCAACGCTTCTTCAATTGTGGGTATTTACGGAAACTTTGGACAAACAAATTATGCCGCCAGTAAATTTGGGGTCATCGGAATGGCGAAGACTTGGGCAAAAGAATTCGGAAAATTTGGTATTCGATCGAATTGTGTTTGCCCGGGGATGATTGACACGGAGATTTTGAAAGACATTCCAGAGAGGGTCCTCAAGGATATCGTTTCAAACATTCCAATGGGTAGGCTGGGCGACGTGTCTGAAGTCGCCAATACATACTCTTTTCTTGCTTCTGATGAGGCGACATACATAAATGGCGCCATTATTGAGGTTGGAGGTGGCGCGACCTTATGATGGATTAATACGTGGATCGCTGCTCTGACAATTCAGGTAGTTGGATAGATATTGGGGATTTAAATCCGCGCTTCTTATGCTCCGCAACGATCGTTGTAAATATTCCTCCCCGGACATAAAACCGTGCTGTTAGGCGCATGAATTTTGGTTTGGTTAAGGTGACTAGGTCATCTAAAATTTGATTCGTAATGGCCTCGTGAAATGCTCCTTTTTCCCGAAAGGATACTGTGTAGAGCTTTAAACTCTTGAGTTCTACACACTTTTTGTCAGGTATATAGTCAAGGTACAGGGTTGCAAAGTCTGGCTGTCCTGTTTTCGGGCACAAGCATGTGAATTCTGGCACCTGCATACGAATCAAAAAATTATTGTTGGGGGCAGGGTTGGGAAAAGTTTCTAGAGCGTTTTTTGTTGATTTAGGCATTCGTGAATAATGTTATTAAGATAAAATAGTTAAGTTAGTACGCTAGGCTGACGATTGGTTTCGTTCACCTGAGATTATAACGATTTCAACGGATATTATTTTGCGCCTCACACATATCAAATTAGCAGGTTTTAAGTCTTTCGTAGATCCGACACACATTCCCGTACCTGGAAAACTCGTAGGTGTCGTGGGACCGAATGGCTGTGGTAAGTCAAACGTGATTGATGCTGTGCGCTGGGTGTTGGGAGAGACATCTGCCAAACAATTGCGAGGCGACAATATGCAAGATGTCATTTTCGCAGGTTCAGTTGATCGTAAGCCGACATCTCGCGCAAGCGTCGAATTGATTTTTGATAATACTGCTGGAAAGTTAACTGGACCGTGGGCTCAGTACTCTGAAATTTCCGTTAAGCGAGTACTCGAAAGGGAGGGTACGTCCTCTTATTACTTAAATAATCAACATGTCAGACGACGCGACGTCGCTGATATTTTCCTTGGTACGGGTCTTGGAGGCAAGGGTTATGCGATCATCGAACAAGGGATGATTTCCAGGATCATTGAGGCTAGGCCAGATGACATGCGGTCCTTTCTTGAGGAGGCGGCAGGTGTGTCGAAATATAGAGAGAGGCGAAGGGAAACCGAACTCAGGCTGCAAGACACGAGAGAGAACCTCTCGCGAGTTGAAGATATTCAGTCTGAATTAAATAAGCAGCTTCAAAAGCTCGAAAAGCAAGCTCAGCAAGCAGAGAAATTCCACGAATATGAGCGTGAACTCAAAGAGACGCAACATAGCGTATGGTTTTTTGGTAAACGCGATGCGGAAAAAACAAGAGCATTGTATGAGACAAAGATTACTCACACGAAAAATGAGATTGAAGAAAAAATAGCCCATTTAAGAAAAACTGAGGCTGAAATAGAGACATTAAAAATCGCTAGAGATGAGAGTTCTAAGGCTACGAATGAGGTGCAAGGAACACTTTACGAGGTCAATTCAATCATCTCTCGTGTTGAACAAACGATAGAGCATCTGAGAGATACACGTAAGCGGACTCAACAGCAGTTGAGCAGTATTCACTCCAACCGTGAACAAGAGCGCTCGAACTTGAAGCATTTCGAACAAGAGTTTTGGGATGCGAGAGCTCACATTCTTGATATCCATGCCGAGCAAGCTCAAAATGCACATCACTTAAATGAGGCAAATAAAGCGCTGCCAGCACTTGAGGAAGATTTTCTTGTTGCTGAGCTCGCAGTGAATACTCAAAAAGAGTTAATTTTCGACGTACAGAATCAATTAAGTTTAAATAAAACACATCAAAAGCACTCCACGGACATGTCATCTCAATTGTCGAGCAGGAGGGAGAGACTAGAGGCTGAACGTCTTGAATTGAATCCTGCGGATGCGCTTAAAATCGAGTCGATGGACGCTTCTATTCAGCGACTAAATCACGTAGTCTCAGAGCACGCTGAAGCGTTGTCAAGGATGGATAGTGACCTCGCGGCTATAGAGAAACAAAAGGATGCTGCTGGTGATTTGTTGGATGAGCATAAAAAAATACATTCAGAGTACGATGCGAAGAAGCGTGCACTAACCGATCTTCAATCTCGGGTTTCGCAATCTGATCGGATGAAAGAATGGCTCGAAGGCAGCGGATTTGACAGTGAAGAGCGTCTCTGGGAGCTGATAAGAGTTGCAGAGGGCTGGGAAGATGCGGTTGAGTCCGTATTAAGAGAACGACTTATGTCGATCGCGACAAATGATCTCGACGCAATTTCGTTTGCCGACAGCAACAAACCGCCGTCTAAAATTTCTTTTTTCCATAAGCACTTTAAATATTTACGTGATAAAAAAGAGCAATCCGATCGTCGAAGCTTGGCGTCGGTCATAAACACGAGTGATCCGGCAATTGAAAATCTAATGAACCGGTGGCTATCCCACGTGTTAATCGCTGAAAGTGACATGGAAGCGCGTCGCCTAGTTGATCAGTTGTTACCGGGAGAGATGTGTATTACTCAGCGAGGTGATCTTTACTATCCCGGCGGTATAGCCCTTTTTGCGGCAGATCAAGAAGTTCATGGTGTTCTTGCTCGTCAGCTGGAAATAGAAAAACTTGATCATCTGGTTTCGTCTGCTCAAAGGGACGTTGTCGACTCTTCTGAGAAGTTTCAAACGCTTTTCGCGGCGGTAAGCGATGCCAAAGTCGCTCTGGGTGACTCGAGAGAGCGATATGTTGAGTTGAAAGAAACATTACATCAAGAGAGGGTGGATTACTTGCGTTTGTCTGACCTTAATCAGCGCACCATCGAGCGGTTAGCTCAGATAGACACGGAGCTGCTTGAAATTGTTGGTTTGCAAAAAAGTGAGAGCCTGCGTCATCAGGACGCGAGTGCGCAGATTGAGGCCCTACAGATTAAACTTGCTTCCGCCTCAACCTCGCTGGAGAAAATGACGTCTACCTTGCAGACCACTAACGATATGCGAGACATAAAGCTCAAGCTGATTAGTGGACTAAATGAAAAGCATTCAGAATTCTCATTTGAGTACCGAACATTATCAAATAAAATCAGAGATTTATCTCAAAATATTAAGAATATATATCAAATGTTTATTCGTATGGATGAAGAGTGCGATGAACTAACTTCACAATTGAATCAAGAGTCAGATGGAATGCAGTCTGAGGAGCTTCAGCAGAATTTGATCCGAAGGGGGGAAATAGAGTTGAGTCTGAGCTCTTCTAGAGAGACTTTGTCCGGCTGGGAGCAACGGTTGAAACAAGCTGAGCTTCGGCGCCAGGAAACTGAACAAACTGTCCAGCCTCTTCGAGAAACAGTAAATACGATGAATCTCAGCGAGCAGGAGCATCGGTTAGCCCGTGATGCGTTTTCGCAGCAGTTGACCGAATCTGATGCGGAAGAGGAGCGGCTACTCGTCATTGTGACTGAGCATTTTGATGTCGAGAGCGCGACAGATTCGATTAATACATTACAAAATAGGATTACGAGACTAGGTGCAATAAATTTAGCAGCACTAGAGGAGTTAACAGAATCAAAAGAACGTAAAGGATATCTTGATTCTCAGGCTGAAGATCTTCTAAAAGCTGTCTCGACGTTAGAAAATGCGATTCGTAGCATTGACAAAGAAACTAGAGAGAGACTATCTGAAACATTTGAACAGGTTAACAATCAATTCGCCGAGATGTTCCCTGCGCTGTTTGGCGGCGGTGAGGCAAAACTCGTATTGACCGGAGAAGAGATTCTTGACGCCGGAGTAGAGGTTGTCGCTCGTCCCCCTGGGAAAAGGAACACCTCAATTCACTTATTGTCAGGCGGCGAGAAAGCACTCACCGCTCTGTCGCTAGTCTTTTCTTTGTTTCAGTTGAATCCTGCACCGTTTTGCTTATTGGATGAAGTGGATGCGCCTCTCGATGACAGCAATACCGTTAGATACTGTGATTTAGTAAAAAAAATGTCCCAAAATACGCAATTCCTTTTTATTACCCATAATAAAATAACGATGGAGATGGGTGAGCAGTTAATAGGTGTCACGATGCAGGAGCAAGGAGTGTCAAGGGTTGTCGCAGTTGATATAGAAGAAGCGATGAAATTAAATGAGGAAGCGGTTGTTTAGTCGCTGATATGAAATCCAAGGTTTGATATACGAGGTGATTTGATGAGTGATTTACAGGTTTACTTGTTAGCGTTTGGCGCCTTCATTATCGTTGGTGTGCTCGTCGCAAATCGCGTTCAGGAACGACGATTTAGGTCTAAGCTAAACCATCAAAGTGAGGAGGATGGACAAGATCCGCTCCTAGATCAGATTAATAATATAGACGTCGTTCCGATGAGTGACCCCAACGCTGAATCGATCATTTCTCATCAAGAACCAAATCCAGAAATCAAATCTAGTGTGCTGGTAATTGATGAGGGCTCCCAAGAGACGCTGGATCTAGAATTATTAGATTCGAAAATTACTTTTCAAGTGGTGATAACCGCGACAGAAGGTCTTTGCATTAGCACCACAGGCCGTCTTCAAGAAGTTCTCGAAACAATACCGAAACGTCATCAAATTTGGGGGAGTACGCGCAAACATAAGGAGCCAGTGATCGTCTCAAACCCTGATTCTATATTCGAAAAATTGATAATAACCGTGCAACTGACAGATAGGAACGGCCCTTTGACTCGAGAGCAAATCGAGGTGATAACAAATGATATCAATGCTGAGACGGTTCCGACAGGAGCAATTGCGACCCAGATAAAACCCGAGGTTGAGGCGGAGCGGGCAAGAGTACTCAAAGACTTTAGCGATGAAGTGGATTTATTGTTTGGTTTAACGGTAGAACGTCCGCGAGGGTCGCTTATGTCTGGTGCGGAGGTGTTAAGCCTATCGGCGGCTCTAGGTATGCGACTGAATCGGCGTGGTGTGTTTATTATGAGTGATGAAAGCGGCGCTGAATTATTCACTGTTGAGAATAGGGATTCAACGCCATTTATAGAGCAGGAAATGAACGACAAAGAAATTCCTGGCATCACGTTTCTGCTCGATGTCACAATGGTGGAGGATGGTATTAAGACATTCAATAAAATGGCTGGCGTGGCGAAGCAATTCGCGGACGCAATGAATGCAACTATTTGTGACGACAATAGTTTGGTCGTAACCGACAGTGGTTTGGATCTAATTCGTAAACAATTAGGACAAATATTTAAACTAATGGATGAGCAAGAAATACGCCCGGGTACGTTAGTAGCTAAACAATTATTTTCGTGATGTCCGATGAGGAACTCCAGGCACAAACTCGTGTTAATTGGTTAAGGAAAACCCTCAATCAAGCTAATCGCGATTATTATGGACATGACGCTCCGGTTCTTCTTGACTCAGAGTATGACGTATTTTTTCAAGAGTTAATTGACATCGAGAAATTACACCCTCACCTGATTACACAGGACTCTCCAACGCAAAGAGTCGGTTCAAATCCGTTAAGCTCTTTTGAAACTGTATCGCACCTAAGTCCTATGTTGTCCTTAAATAATGCGACTGATGAGGACGATGTTAAGAATTTCGATCGTAGAATACGCGAAGCCTTAAACAATGAAGGTGAGATATCTTACTTTGCAGAGCCGAAGTTTGACGGTTTAGCGGTGAGTTTGCGATATGTTGATAAAGCTCTAGATCAAGCAATAACTAGAGGAGATGGCAGCGCTGGGGAGTTAGTAACGAGTAATATACGGACCGTAAAATCCATTCCCTTGATATTAGGAGATGACGCGCCAGAAGCAATTGAGGTTCGCGGTGAGGTAGTCATGATGAAAAAAGACTTCAATGATCTGAATATTCGGCAATCTGAGGTTGGCGAAAAATTGTTTGCCAATCCGCGAAATGCAGCAGCTGGGTCACTTAGACAGCTTGATTCGAAAATTACGGCAACTCGACAGTTATCTTTTTTTGCCTACAGTCTCGAGTTCGAGGAGGGTGACAGTGTGGGAGCGAAGTCTCAACTTGAAATGTCCACTCGGCTGAATAAATTAGGTTTCAGAACTTCTTCATTCAGCGAGGTTGTTCAGGGGACAAGTGGCATTCAATCGTTTTTTAATCGAACACAGAGCGTACGCTCTAAGTTGGATTATGAAATAGACGGAGTGGTTTACAAAGTAAACAAAATTGATGATCAATTAGCATTGGGGTTTTTAGCTCGTGCACCGCGCTATGCCGTCGCATACAAATTTCCTCCGCAAGAGGCAATTACTCAATTGTTAGATATTGAGGTGCAAGTGGGACGTACCGGCGCGATAACGCCTGTAGCCAGACTAGCGCCAGTTCATGTAGGAGGAGTCGTTGTCACCAACGCGACACTACACAATGAAGACGAAATCGACCGCAAACAAATTAAAATCGGAGACATCGTAGTAGTTCGTCGAGCTGGTGATGTGATTCCAGAAGTTGTCCGACCTATCCTGGAGCGTCGCACAGACGTTCATGTTTTCAATATGCCAAGGACCTGTCCCGAATGTAATGGCCCTATAAAAAAAGAAGTCGGCGAAAGCGTTTATAGATGCGTTGCTGGAATTAAATGTCGTGCTCAACGTGCTCAGTCTATCTGGCATTTTTGCTCTAGAAAGGCAATGAATATCGATGGGGTTGGTGAAAAATTGATTGATCAACTGGTCGAGACTAGATTAGTTGAATCGTTTGCGGATTTATATCGGTTAAAAGCTATCGAGGTTTCTCAATTAGAACGAATGGGTAAAAAGTCAGCGGATAATCTTTGTGAGGCAGTATTGACGTCCAGAGAAACGACTTTAGGTCGATTCATATACGCAATGGGTATTCGAAACGTCGGGGAGCAAACGGCAAGAGAGTTAGCACGCCATTTCAAATTGCTGACTCCGTTAATGGAAGCTTCTGAAGACGATCTTATTCAGTTACCTGACGTTGGTCCAATCGTGGCTAAAAGTATCTTTGACTATTTTCGAGATGAGTTCCATTTAGCAGTGATCCAAGATCTTCTAGATTTGGGTGTTACGTTAAAGCCGGAAAGGGATATGAAAGAGAGTGATATCCTTGACGGAAAAAGTTTCGTTCTAACTGGTACACTCTCACGTTTTTCGCGTGACGAGGCGAAGCACCTGATTCAGATTCGGGGAGGGCTTGTAACCAGTTCGATTTCAAAAAATGTCGATTATCTTGTTTGTGGAGAGAAAGCTGGTTCAAAACTTACAAAGGCTAGCGCACTAGGTCTTGAGATATTAAAAGAACACGAATTTATCGAATTAATGGGAATGAATGATGAACAATAAGATTAAAACTGCCGTATTTCCGGTGGCGGGTCTTGGCAGCCGATTTTTGCCGGCTACAAAAGTAACTCCTAAAGAAATGTTACCTATCGTGGATAAGCCTTTGATTCAATATGCCGTTGAGGAAGCTGCAGAGGCGGGTATTACAAAAATGATTTTTGTTACTGGTCGCAATAAACGTAGTATTGAAGATCATTTTGATACCGCTTACGAATTAGAGACTGAACTGGCTCTAAAGAGTAAGGAGGACCTTCTCAAAATAGCAAGTTCTGTTGTGCCGAGCGGATGCGAGTTTGTGTGCGTTCGGCAAAGTGTAGCCCTTGGCCTAGGTCACGCCGTCAGATGTGCTAAGTCAGCACTATTTGATGAGGATTTTGCCGTCTTGTTAGTGGACGACCTTATAAAAGGTCAGGTTGGGGCAACTGCGCAATTGATTAGCGCTCGTGAAAATAGCAGCCGAGCAGTTATTGGCTTGGAAGCTATCGAGCCCCACCAAACGGAAGCGTATGGAGTGGTGGCTGTAAAAGAAAAACTAGATAAACATGTGATTGTCTCAGACTTAGTTGAAAAGCCTCAATCTGACGCGGCGCCGTCTAATTTGGGTGTTGTTGGTCGTTATATCTTACCTAATTCGATTTTTGATGCGATCGACAGCCTAGGGTTGGGTTCTGGTGGAGAAATTCAACTAACAGATGCCCTAGCGGTATTAGCAAGGCGTGAAGGAGTATTGGGGGTTCCGCTTACGGGAACTCGATTTGACTGCGGGACTAAACTGGGCTTTGCCATGGCGAATGTAGCCATCGGCCTCGAGCATTCAGAAATTGGGGTCAAGTTTGCTTCATATCTTCGAAGTATTGCTCCATGAGTACAAGTACAGCATCTTATGATGATATTCGACAGTCCGCGCGGATTATCATTCCACAAGACCAAATCATGGCGGAAATTGATAGAGTGGCAAATGAAATCGAAGGCAGTATTGGCAATCAATTTCCTGTTGTTTTAAGCATTATGAATGGGTCTATTTGTTTTTCGGGCCAGCTTCTAACAAGACTAGATTTTGCTTTGAAATATGATGTGTTTTCTATGTCACGTTACCCTAAGGGTACTGTCGGCGGAAAGTTAAAACACCTCTCCTACCCAACAATTTCGGTCCGGAACAAGACAGTTTTAATCTTGGATGACATACTCGATCGAGGTGCAACTTTAGAATCTGCGAGAAGATGGGCGATCGGCAATGGTGCTTCGCAAGTACTAACGGCGGTATTAATAGAAAAACAGGTTGCAAATTCAGTAAACAGAATCAAGCCAAATTTCTCTTGTTTCTCCGTTGTCGATGAATTTGTATTTGGTTTTGGGATGGATATAGATGGCATGTGGCGAAACTTAAAAGATATCCACGCACTAAGAAATCCTACTACGATTGGTTACTAGAATTAAGGGTGCTTTATGAGTATTAAAACGGTTCTAAAAATGGGTGACCCTACATTGCTTAAGCGGTCTCAGGAGGTAATGGAATTTAATACGTCAGAGTTGCATGAGTTGATCCAAAACATGAAAGATACCATGATGCACATGAACGGGGCTGGAATAGCCGCTCCACAAATTGGTGAACTAAAACGGGTGGTGATGTTCGGTTTTGAGAGCAATGAAAGATATCCAGACGAGAGTGCGGTACCTTATACAATTCTAATTAATCCAGTAATTGAAGCGCTAGATGATGAGATGGAAGAGGGGATAGAGGGCTGTTTATCGGTGCCAGGCCTTAGCGGCTCAGTCCCTCGTTTTCTAAATATCCGATATAAGGGGCGTGATCAAGAGGGTGGGGTCATAGAACGAGTTGTATCGGGGTTTCACGCGCGCGTTGTCCAGCATGAGTGTGATCATTTAGACGGAGTTTTATATCCTGCAAGGATTAAAGACTTCACAACTTTTGGTTTCGTCGAGTAGTCTTTTAATCGCTCTTAGTTAAAGCTAGTGCAATCGAAAGGTCACTTTGAAGCCGCAATGTTTCTCGAGAACTGCTCAACACATCTCCAGAGATAACCAGTGTGTCCTCCACTCGCTCACCCATGGTGTTAATTTTGGCATTTTGAATGTCAATGCGGTGTTCGGCTAAGATTCTTGCGATTGCGAACAATACACCAGGTCTATCAGCGCAGGTGATTTGTAGGTAATAATTTTGTCCGCTTTCATCAGGGCGAATCTCAATTTCTGGTTTTATTGGGAAGTATTTTAGCCGACGACTAACTCTCCCTTGAATTGATTTTGATAACCTCTTTTTTTGTAGTGCGATGGGTAACTCTCGTTCGATATGTTGGATGGCATTAGTTTGGTCCAAAGAGACATGATGGTTAGCAAGCACCTCAAACGTATTTAAGTAACGATTGTTAGCCGTTGTAAAGACTTTAGCCTCTACCACAGTGAATTCAGTATTCTCAAAAAAGCCGCAGATTTTCGCGAACACTAAAGGCTCATTCAACCCGTAGATTAGAACTTGTAGCCCGTCTCCAACTGGTGAAAGTCTAACCTTAACTACTGGATCCTTATTATCCATTTGATGAACTACTTTTCTCGTATGCCAGACGATCTCATTCTCTTCATGCCGGATGAAATAACTATCATCTAGCTTATTCCAAAAATTAATATAATCTGCCTTTAATAATCCATATGAGCGTAGCTTGTCCGTCGAATTCACCTTCTTTGTTTCGACTATATTTGTTGGTTTTCGAGAATCTTTTTTAAGTCTCTCCAACGCAAGGTAATACAAATTTTCAAGTAATTGACCTTTCCACGCATTCCATACTTTTGGACTCGTTCCTCTAATGTCTGCAACAGTTAACAAATACAAAGCGTCCAAACGCCGCTGTGTCTTAACTGATTTTATGAACTCATTGACGACTAACGGATCGGAAATATCCCTTTTCTGCGCTACTGTCGACATGTACAGATGTTTTTCGACAAGCCAAACGATTAGCTCAGTGTCAGTGTCATTTATACCGTGGCCCGCGCAAAACTTCCGCGCATCCTCCATGCCCAGAATTGAATGGTCACCTCCACGTCCTTTAGCGATGTCGTGATAAAGCCCTGCAATATACAAAGCCTCTGGTCTTTTGAATGATCCAAGCAGTTTGCTGCACAGGGGGTATTCGTGTGACATTTCGGGCGCGGCAAATCTTCTTAAATTTCTAACCACCATTAAAATGTGTGCGTCGACGGTGTAAACGTGGAACAAGTCGTGTTGTAACTGACCACAAATTTTTCCGAATTCAGGCAAGTATCGTCCTAGAAATTCGTACTGATTCATCAGTCTTAGAGTATGCGTAAGTCCCACCTGTTTTCGAAATAGGGTGATAAATGATTTTTTGTTGATGGCGTCATTTCTGAACTGCTCGTTTATAAGTTTTTTTGAGTGCCAGAGTTCCCTGCGCGTTTGAGCGGAGATTCCTTTAATTTCCGAGTACTCATGTAGTGTCATAAAAAATTTTAGAATGGTCTCTGGTTGCTTCTTAAATAGACCTGGGGTTTTCGTTTCAAGGAAGCCATTCCGTATTTGGAAATATTTATTAATAGAGGTTGTCGATTTCTCTTCTTGAGCATGTATTAATTCAGTCAGATGTTGAAGGACTATAGAAGATAGGAGACTGACTGATTTTGAGGCTTTAAACACTACTTGCATCAACTGCTCAGTTGCAGGCCTTGCCTTTGTGGTTCTAAATCCCATTTCAGCAGCTAATAACCGCTGGAAATCGAAAAGCAATCGATCCTCTTTTCTAGCAGCTTGAATGTGTAACAGCGTCCTTACAAAAATTAGCGCTCTTTCATGTTTTTCAAGCTGGGATTTTTCAATTTTTGTTATCACGCCATTTTCGCTAATCTCAGCCCATGTGGAGCCAAAGCCAGCAGCCCGAGTGATCCATAAAATGGTTTGCAAGTCGCGCAGGCCGCCAGGGGACTCCTTTAAATTAGGCTCTAGATTTTGAGAGGAGTCGTTGTAGCGACTATGACGCTGACGAAGCTCAACTAATTTCGCATTACAAAAATCTCGCACATTAATTTCGGACTTCACTACATGTTCAAAGCTCTTGAATAACGATTTAGATCCGCACAAAAACCTCGCCTCCATTAGGGTTGTTTGTGTGGTGATGTCTTTTTTTGCCTCTTCAACGCATTCGTTTATTTTTCTAACGCTGTGACCAATGTCTAATCCGATATCCCAAAGGGTGCTAACAAATGAAACGATAAGCTTCTCATCAGATTTGCTTACTGTGTCAGGAGTCAAAATAAGCAAATCTATATCTGAAAAAGGAAAAAGAGATCCTCGGCCGTAGCCCCCTACGGCAATTAGGGATGAATTTGTTGACGCCAGTTGACTTTTCCAAAGCGACCTTAAAAGTAAATCGACCTGTTTGGAGTGACTAGACAGTAGGAACTCGTAGTCAGTTTTCCGAGTCAGGTTGGAAAATAAACGTTTTTTTTCTCTTTTAATTTTGGACTTGAGGTTGGCGATGTGATCACTATTAATCTCATCAACTGTATACGAGGGCATATCAGCTCGTGAACGATAAACCATTTGGTGGTGCAGGTGTCCCGTCCGAAACTGTGAGAACGTCATAACCTGTGTCGGTAACCAAAATGGTGTGTTCCCACTGGGCTGATAATTGATGGTCCTTCGTGACGACTGTCCATCCATCAGATAACATTCTTATTTCGCGCCTACCCGCGTTTATCATGGGTTCTACGGTAAATATCATCCCCGCTTCGAGTTGGAGCCCGCTGCCAGCTGTTCCGTAGTGAACCACTTGGGGATCTTCATGAAAAGTAGAGCCGATTCCGTGACCACAAAATTCTCTGACGACACTAAATCCAGCAGATTCAGCCATGTTTTGAATTACAGCGCCAATGTCACCCAAATGCGCGCCGGGCTTGATTTTACCAATACCTGCCCACATACATTCATAGGTGAGGGCGGCTAAGCGTTTGCTTTGAATTGATGGCTCCCCAACGTGGAACATGCGACTCGTGTCCCCGTGATAACCATTCTTGATCACTGTAATGTCTATGTTTAGACAATCTCCATTTTTGAGTTTTTTTGATCCCGGTATTCCATGGCAAATGACATGGTTTACAGACGTGCATATCGATTTTGGAAAAGGCGTATGGCCTGGCGGAGCATAGTTTAGAGGAGCTGGGACAGTCGCTTGCACGTTAACCATGTAGTCGTGGCACAGCGCGTCAATTTCTTCAGTCGTAATGCCAGAGCGGATGTGGGGTGCGATAAAGTCTAGGACCTGGGAGGCGAGCCTGCCCGCAACTCTCATTTTTTCTATCTCATCGTTGGTTTTAATTGTTACGGTCATCTCGCGCTAGATCATTTCTCTATTGCATATGTTAACACCCCTTTCAAGTTATGCGAAATTTTTGAGGCTTACTCATTCTTAAATACGCCTTGGACGATCTACCGCTTTCCGCAGGACTCTATCTCGACTTTTACATTTTTAAGATTGATCTCACAAAGCTTAAGGCCCTTGCTCGAGGACCTAAATTTAGTTTTCAGATCATCAACATCGTATTGCAACTCCGCATTAATAATCTCTAATTTAGCAATCTGTTTTTTTAAAACTTCAATTTGTTGGTTTTTGCATCTTACTGTGGCCTCATCACAAGCTGAAAACGCGGGACTTATCGTCAGGCTTAACATTCCGATACTGGCTCCTATCAGAAACTTTCGTAAAATGGGAAAATAATTTAATTGATTTGACATGTGTTCCTCTCTCGTTAATCACAAAAGTATGCAGTCATGAACTTTACGTATTCATTCCAGCCCGCATAACTCCATCTCTGTTGGCCAGGTTTGATATTTGCTGTTTTAATTATAGCGACACCATTTTCTTTAGCGTAATACTCATAGGATAATTCACGGATTCGATGCTGATCGCAGTCCACTTCGAACTGTGTGATGAAAGACTTAATACCATCCCGAACGTTTGATAGCTCTCTTAATTCCTCAACGAGAAGAGGTTGATTAGGCCGCACTAGAGGATTTAGCTTCCAAAGAATTTCATCCCCATTATCAAGTACTAACACGGGGGACCAATTGGCTACGTGAGCGTAACTGGCAAAGCTTATAAGCGACCATCCCATGCATGCCAGCATGCTTGCCCTAATGAATTTCCAACGAAATGGCAGCGTAAGCATCTACTAAGCTCTTGTTTTATCGTTCAGCCAATCGCTCATCCCGATTCCCAAGACGACCATTCTAGCCACCTGTTGCGGACTAGTGACATAACTAGTGATTACGTTGACGGCTTTTAACGGGATACGATTAGTTTCTAGAGGAACAACATTGGTGATCTCTTGACCGATTATCAATGCAGTTTCAATAGCCTTTCGGCTGCTGCGTTCTATCTCACCTGACATTTGATAGGGGAGGTAACTTGTGTGAACGGCCTTTAAAAAATTGGGCCAATGTGCAAGATGTCTCCAAAGCGTTGCGATGTGAAGGCCTGAGCTAGACCGTCTGCTTTGATTGTCAGAGCCCAGGCTGTTTGCTTGCTTCACCATTGCCCAAGCTCCGCTATCTATTGCTTGTCTCGATAAAAGAGGCTTTAGCTTTGTTAAAGGCTTTTGATCTTTAATTTCAGAGTAATCATTCATCGATTGCTCTCCCCTTGATGGAGAAAGTAATGCTGCTAGTGTTAAAAAATTCAACCCATTCGACTTGTTGTAAGTCTCGATAATGTTTTTAATTTGGCGAATATCATTCCCATTAAGATTGATATCTGGATGATATTTTTTGAACGGTAATTTCGGTCTTGACGGACTACTTTGTCCAATAAATTGTTCCAACTTTTTTAAAGGCAAATCACTTAAATATATCGGTTTGAGTGCTTGCCAAGTCTCTTCCAAACAATTATCCCAAGATGCGAGCGCTCTCCAAATTGACGTCACTAAGGGAAGATTCATCGCTTGACGAATTTCTTCAAATATCTCCGCTGTCCTTCCGGTAGCGGTCAGCTCGTCTGTCACCGTTACAGGGTCATATTCAAAATCAGATGCCATAGCATACTTTTGAAGCGTTTTGTATGTGCAGAGTGCGCATTGTTGTCGTAATATAAGTAACAAATTGCCGTACCTTTAATTCTAAAATATACCGTAAAACTGCTTAACAAACCGATGCGATAAAAACATGATGAGCCCGAGCAAACCCATTTTGTGGACGTTTCGCCGCTGTCCGTACGCAATGAGGACGCGCTTAGCGATAAAGGCGAGTGGGGTTAAGGTTTATCTTCGAGAGATTCAACTCAAGTCAAAACCTGAGGCCTTCGTTCAAGACAGTGAGAAAGCTACTGTCCCAGTTTTAAAGCTCCCTGATGGAACAGTAATAGAGGAAAGTTTGGAAATTATGTCATGGGCCTTAAGTGAAAATGATCCTGAAAAATGGCAAGACATATTGATCAACCAACCGGACTATTCATCTCAATTTTTGCGTGAATTAGATGGGGAGTTTAAACAGGCTTTAGATCGGTATAAATACGCTAACCGATATCATTTAGATAAAAAATCAGCACTAGATTTTAGAGATTTAGGGAGTACATTTTTAGCAAAAATAAACAAACGGTTGGTGGGAAACGCATATCTATCTGGTTCCCATCAGGGTTTCCTTGATGTTTCAAGTCTTCCTTTCGTTCGACAATTTCGAATTGCTGATCCGAACTGGTTCGATGCTCAAGATTGGCCTAAATTACATATTTGGTTGCAGGGGTTTCTCGCGTCGAGTCAATTTGATCAAATTATGGAAAAATTGAGTCCCTGGAGCGCAAGTCAAGGCGATGGAGTGCTTTTCTAAAAGTGTTTTAAAGGTATTATTCAAGATCGCCAGCCGGCTGCCATTCCGGAAGTGGCGCTCCTCCGGTGTAGTGATTTTCCGCGGGATTCTCACGAAACAACACATATATATCCTCAGATTTAATATTTAGTGTGTCGAAAAATATGCGGGATACCTCATTGACTAAAGCCTTTTTCCTCTCAGGAGATCGACCAGGTCTCAAATCGACATCGACTATCGGCAATCCGTCACCAATTACGCCAAATGCCTCAGAAACGGATACATAGTCGTACTTAGTTTCCTTGGGCGCTAAAGTTAACAAAACGGCACGCTTTATTTCGTCGCGAATCCTGGACTTTGTATTTGTTGGTGTGCTCTCAGGGACCACTATCCTAACAATCGGCATGCCGTTCCTCTCGTAGTCTATTTTCGAAGTATCGTTTTGATGAATCTTACGATATTGGGCATTAATCGCATAATGATGATTGGTAGGAATTTCCTGAGTAAAAAGGCAAATATGCGCATTAGGACGTTTGGTTTTAAGCCGGCGTTTTAAAGTGGACGTAATTTATTATAAATCGAAGCACAAGATTAAAAATTTTCAGACCAAGGCCTCAGATCTATTTCTAAAGTCCACGCGCTTCTATGCTGATGATGCAATGTCCAGTAGGCTTCTGCTATGGCGTCAATTTGGAGCATTCCATCCGAGCCACGATCGGATCTCAATTTTGGTAGCCGCTTATTCAGTCGTTCGCCGTCAATCCCGCCATCAATAATGATATGACCCACATGTATATTTCGAGGCCCAAATTCCCTCGAGAGGCTCTGAGCGAGATTTCTAATCCCGCCTTTTGCTGCCGAAAACGGAGCAAATTTCGCTTTACCGCGTAAGCTGCCAGATGCTCCAGTAAATAAAATTGTTCCTCCACCATGCGCGAGCAATTGTGGAAGCGTCGCCTGTGACAATAAAAATGCGCCTAGAGTATGTTCACGCCAATGTGTTGTGAATGATTCCTGTGTAACTTCGAGGAATGGAGCTGGATTGTTTCCTCCCGCGTTATGAACAGCCAGTTCAATTGGCGCTAAGCTCTCCGCTTTTTTTACGATTTTCGCCACAGCATCAGATTCAGTGACGTCTGCCACAATCATTTCTACGCTGGTTCCACCGGATTTAAGTTTGTTTAACGTGTGATGAAGTTTGTCTTCATCACGACCGGCGATTAGCACCGGATAACCACCCTTTGAAAATTTCTGTGCGATCGCAGCACCCAATCCGTCAGAGGACCCCACTCCTGAGACTATGACTGAACCTTTTTCGTGACTAATGGAATGTTTCATGTTGTCTCCGATTTCTTGCCAATTTCAGACGAAAGGTAGACTTTAAAAACAAATTACCCTTTATGTTCCACGTCTTATCAGTGCTGTGATCACTATTTAAACCCATATTTTATATGTTTTATATTTTTCGTTAGTAATGTCTCAGTTGTCCACAGATAGTGAGTTTCAAACGTATTTTATTCCAAAGAAGTTAGATGTTAGGGTATCTTTGATTCACTGTGTGAACTGGAGAAATTAATGGCTAAGAGCACCAATGTCGTATCTCTCGAGACCTTATCCTGTAGCGCCGGGTGGCGTAATTACTACTTTGTCAAGGCGGTTACAGATGATGGTGTCACGGGTTGGAGTGAATTTGACGAGGGTTTTGGTTCGCCGGGAGTGGGCGCCGTTATTAATGAGCTCTCTGCTCGAGTGGTTGGCCACTCCGTTATGCAGCATGAACGTATAAGGGAAGAACTTTTCTGTGCTACTCGACCAGGCGCGGGGGGTGTCGTCGGGCAGGCGTTAGGCGCAATTGAGAATGCCTTATTAGATGCTAAAGCAAAGACTCTTGGAGTTCCCTGTTACGACCTTTTAGGTGGAAAGATTCGTGATCAATTGAGGGTTTATTGGTCTCATTTCGTTAGCTGGCGCGCTGGTCGCATTCCTCATTATCAACCAGTAATCACCAATCAAGAGGGAGTTAGGGAAATCTCTCGTGAGGTGGGTGAAAGGGGTTTCACGGCATTAAAGACCAATATTTGGCGGTATGAGAATAACGAAATAAAGGGATGGGCACCTGGTTTTGGAAGCCCCTTTTCGCCAGAGCTTAATATTGATCGGAAAATTTTAACAGGCCTCCGTGAGCACCTTGAGATAATCCGTGAGGAGGTGGGGCCGGACGTCGATATTCTTTTAGATTTAAACTTT
>CBFIFN010000016.1:0-21589 GCA_965661885.1 uncultured Burkholderiales bacterium
TCTACCAACTGCACATACCGCCTCCTCGCACGCTCTTGCTGAGAAGCTGTTAAATAGATCTTTAACTGCGCTTTCGGGAAAACCGTTGTGCCCATATCCCTACCGTCAGCTACCAAACCGGGGGCCCTTAAAACATTACGTTGAATACGATACATTTTATCTCGAACAAACTGACTTTTAGCGACTTGACTGGCCGCCATCGAGACCATCTCGTCTCGAATGCGCAGCGTCACATTTTGCCCATTAAGCAGAATTTCCTCAGCGTCAATCTCTATTTTTAGGCCCATTAAAAAAACGTTGACCATGTCCTTATTGTCAAGATCGAAATTAGCACCATCAGTCAAATAAGCTAATCCAACGACCCTATATAAAGCTCCACTATCAAGATAAGAAAAGCCCAGTCGCTCGGCGACCCTCTTTCCAACGGTTCCTTTTCCAGAACCACTGGGACCATCAATAGTTATGACTGGAGCCTGCAATGTGGTGTTCAAGACATCAAAAAAATTTGGAAAGGTTTTATTAACGCACGATGGATCATTAATCGTGATGTCGACACCCGAGAAGCAAATTAAGGAAAAACACATTGCCATGCGATGGTCGTCGTATGTATCAATAGCGACACCTTTTCTGAAATGCTTTGGAGGTACAATTTCTAATCCGTCCATGTGCTCAGTAACAGTCGCTCCAAGCGTCGTCAACTCGGTAGCCATAGCTGACAGCCTATCGGGCTCTTTTACGCGCCAATTTTCGATATTTCGAAGCCGACACGTGCCATTCGCGAATAATGCGATGACGGCAAGCGTCATCGCTGCATCAGGAATGTGATTAAGGTCCAAATCAAATGCTTTAACGCTCCTGTCGCTCGGCATACTAACGGACACCCCCCTGTCATCCCACACGACATTCGCACCAATTTCACGCAATACCGTCAATAACTCAATATCACCTTGAATACTATTTTCAGGAACATTTTGAATTAGAACGGGGCCTCGCCCTAACATGCCCGCGCCAAAAAAATACGAGGCACTGCTCGCATCTCCCTCAATTTCGTAAATGCTCGGATTTCGGTAACCCTGTGATGCGTCGATATGAAACTCTTTCCAATCTTTATTAACCACTTCAATTCCAAAAGAGCGCATCAAATCTATAGTAATCTGAACGTACGGCTTAGAAACTAGAACGCCGGAAACCATAATAGAAATCTTCTGCCTGGTTAACGGCAGGGCGAGTAACAAACCGGTTAAATATTGACTTGATATATCGCCTCTAATTTGAATGGGGGCGCTGAGATCAGTCTGATCCGACTCTCCGACTCTCAATGGTAGATAATTTTCTCGTCCTAGATAACTGATGTTCGCACCGATTGATGTCAACGAGTCAACTAAGTCGCCAACTGGTCTTTCATGCATTCTAGGTATCCCACTTAACTCATACTGACCTTTCGTCAATGCCAGTACCGGCACTAGCGTACGAACCGCGGTGCCCGCATTTCCTAAAAACAGATCAGCCGCACTGTTAGGAAATCTTCCTCCGCAACCATGAACTATCGTGCTCTCACCTCTCCGTTTGATGATGACGCCTAAATCGTTCAACGCCCCAACCATCACAGCCGTATCGTCGGATTGGAGTAAGCCTTGAATTTCTGTCGTTCCGGGCGAGAGGGCCGCTAGCATTAATGCACGATTAGAAATACTTTTTGAACCCGGGATTACAACCGTCCCACCGGAACCAAAGGGGGCTGTCAGGACGATCTTTTGATCATCCGGAGATGCGATCATTGTTTAGATGCCCAATTATTGCGAGCAGTTGATGCATTATTAAATATTCGCTCTATCGCCTCGAAATCTTCTGAGTTCAACAAACTCTGAATATTTTTAAGGTTGTCGATAAATACCTCTAGATCCTCAAGTATATGGGTTCGGTTTGCACGACAGATATCTGTCCACATCTCTGGCGAACTGCCCGCAATTCGGGAAAAATCTCGGAAACCACCGGCTGCATAGTCAAACAATTTTGATGCGTCACTTCTTCTATTCATCATCTCTACTAGACTGTAGGAAACAACATGCGGAAGGTGACTAACCGCCGAAAAAATTTTGTCATGTGCGGCATCAGGCATGGTCACTACGCGGGCGCCACAGCTCTCCCACAAACCTTTCACGGCACTCAGTGCCTCACCATGCGTTTCCTCTGTAGGACAAAGAATGACATTTTTGCCATCGAACAACTCAGGATCTGCAGCCTGAGCGCCGGTTTTTTCCGATCCAGCTATGGGATGCCCCGGCACCACGTACCCCAACCGCTCAGGGATAATTTCTCTCGCCAATTTAGCAAAGTCCCCCTTTGTGCTGCCCACGTCAGTGACTAGTGTTTCTTGGCTACGACCGGTTCGAATTCTTTTTAACACCGACTCAACTTGCTTCACTGGAACCGCAATGATGATCAGATTAACGTCCAATGCATCGCGAACATCAGTAACCGCGACATCAATCAACCCAGCATCAAGAGCGTGCTCTAGATTTTCTTGACCTCGGCCAACTCCAATTATTTCGCCTACTGAGTGCTGCCGCTTCAAACGAGAAGCAACCGAACTGCCAATTAAGCCCACACCGACGATTGCAATTCGATCTATATAAAATTTATTCATTTTTAATCAAAGACGAACGTCTCTCATGACAGCATGTAAAGCTTCTAAAAACCGAGCATTTTCAGTCTCAAGCCCGATACTTATTCGGAGATGATTGGGGAGATTATATCCGCCTACCGGCCGAGTTATAATTCCACGTCGCAAAAGTCTTCGATAAATTTCAATCCCCTCCTGTTCAAACTCAACAGTGAGGAAGTTACCGTAGGATGGGATATATCTTAGCCCCAACCGATCTATCGATGACGATAACGCCTTCATTCCCTCATTATTGACAGCAACTGACTCCGACACAAACGCATCATCTTTTAAGGCGACTGCCGCAGCAGCTAACCCAAAGCTATTAACATTAAAAGGCTGGCGCACTCGATTCAAGATATTTGCTAACTCTCGATTCGCTATCCCATACCCCACCCTCAGCGACGCCAAACCATAAATTTTTGAAAAAGTTCGGGTGACTAATAAATTGGGAAAGCGATCAACCCAACTGATGCTTTCTGACTGTAACTCTAAGGGCAAATACTCGTAGTAAGCCTCATCAAGAATAACCACCACGTCTGTTGGAACCTGCTCAATAAACCTCAAAATATCATCTGGTGCAATAAAAGTCCCAGTTGGGTTGTTTGGATTCGAGACAAATATAATTTTAGTATTTTCCTGAATTGTCTCGAGCATGCGCCCAAGATCATGGCCATATTTTTTTGACGGCACCTCAAGACCCTCAGCGCCTCGGCCCTGCGTCGCTAACTTGTTAACCACAAAACAAAACTCAGAGTAAACTGCGGACTGATCTCCGTTCAAAAATGCCATTGCAGCCATTTCTAAAATATCGTTGGATCCGTTACCGAGGATAATACAATCCTGAGACACCTGTAACTTGTCGCTGATCTGATTCTTGAGTACAAAACCGCTACCGTCGGGATAGCGCGCCGCTTCACCCAACTGACTTGCCAACGATGGGCCGACAAGACGACTACAACCTAAAGGGTTTTCGTTCGACGCTAACTTTACAATGTCTTCAAGCTTGAATGAAAACTCTCTGGCTAACTCATCAATTGGTTTACCGGGCTGGTAAGGCGCTAACTTTTGAACACACTTTAAGGCTGACGGACTATTTTTCATCGCAAAACTCAATACTGTATTCTCTAGACTGTTTTTGGGTAGGAGCCAAGCAATTTAAAAAATCCAGATTTCGCCTGCACCTCAGAAAGCGCCATTTTCATTTTCTCATCGTTTTGGTGCCCTTCTAAATCGATGAAAAACATGTACTCCCAAAGACCTACGCCAGAGGGCCTGGATTCTAACCGAGTCATTTGGATACCATTTGCAGCCAAAGGCTCAAGCACTGCTAAAATCGCTCCAGGCGTATGCTGCGCCGCTAGAACAATGGATGTTTTATCCATCCCAGATGAGTCGACTTCGCTCTTTGAAATCACACCAAAACGTGTTGTGTTATCCGCTCGATCCTCAATCGAAGAATTAACTACTTTTAAACCGTAATGCTCTCCAGCCAAGGCACTCGCAATCGCGCCTGAGCGCTCCTCTTTAGAGGCTAATTTTGCTGCGGCAGCGTTACTACCTATCGGTATTAATTGTGCTCTTGGGTAGCGTTGCTCAAGCCACTTTTGACATTGAGACAAACTCTGAGAGTGAGAATAGATTTTCTCGATGCTTTCGGCCTCTTCATTACTGAGTAGATTATGGCGTACCGGCAAACCCACTTCTCCGGACAGCACCAATGAACTCTCAAAAAGCAAATCAAGAGTTCTACTGATAGCACCCTCTGTAGAATTTTCGAGCGGTACGACGCCGTAGTCGGCAGCATCAGACGATACCGCCTTAAATACCTCATCAATCGTCGCACAATAAACCACGTCAACAACGGAACCAAATTGTTTGAGCACTGCCTCCTCACTAAACGTTCCCGCTGGTCCCAGACATGCCACACCGAGCTTCTCTTCCTGTGCACGGCACGAGGAAATCACCTCTGTAAACAAGCGTGATATGGTCTCGTTAGATAAAGGCCCTTGGTTGATTTTGTGTAACCGACGATGGACCTGCGCTTCACGCTCCGGTCGGTAAACGACCCCTTGCTTCTTTGCTTCGCCCACCTGCCTAGCAATATGAGCTCGTTTGTTTAAAAGCTCTAAGAGCGCCTCGTCAATGGAGTCGATCTCTCGCCTGAAGTCAATTAAGTCATCACTCATACTTAGGCCTAGGTTCCATTCAAATAACGGACGCGCGTCACGCCCTCAATAGCTTTAATCGTGTCCAGCACATCATCGCCAACAGAATCATCTACGTCAACTAACGTTACTGCGATCTGATTCAGTGATTTGTTGATCATGTTATGGATATTGAGCTTAGCATTCCCTAACACTGTTGAAACTTGGCTCACCATGTGAGGCACATTTTCGTTTATTACGGCTATTCTAAAAGGTGACTCCCGACTCATCAACACATTGGGAAAGTTAACGGAATTAACAATGTTGCCATCTTCCAAATAGCCGCGAATTTGATCTACTACCATTAGTGCGCAATTTTCCTCTGCTTCAATCGTAGAGGCCCCCAAATGAGGTAACGCAATAACACCCTCAACACCAATGAGGGAGTCGTTCGGAAAATCACAAATATATTGCTTTAATTTATTAGCACGAAGAGCGTCAACGAGTGCTGCATTATCGACAACAGCACCTCTTGAAAAATTCAAAAGAACAGCATCTGGACTCATCAAGGCCAGGCATCGCTTATTAATTAAATTCTTGGTTGCATCGTTTAGTGGAACGTGTAACGAAACGAAATCAGACTCGCGCACTAAATCCTCGATAGACCCCGCTTTTACCACGCCCGATGGCAACCCCCAAGCCGCGTCAACAGTGATTCCTGGATCATAACCGACGACTCGCATGCCAAGCCTCAGGGCAACGTCGGCCACTAAACTGCCAATTTTGCCTAGACCAATAATGCCCAGAGTCCGACCAGGCAATTCACGGCCGGCAAACTTTTTTTTGCCTGACTCTACATTTTTAGCGAGCTGTCCATCGACTTTCAATTCCCTAACAAAATCCATTGCACCAACTAAATTTCTGCTGGATAACAGCAGTCCTGACAGCACTAGCTCCTTGACAGCATTTGCATTTGCTCCGGGAGTGTTGAAGACCGGAATGCCCGCAGCGGCCATCCGATTTATGTTGATGTTATTGGTACCCGCACCGGCTCGGCCCACGGCCAACAAACTATCACTCGGCTCAAAGTCAAGTAAATTTGCAGATCGCACCAATATCGCATGCGGGTCCTCTAACTTATCACCGTGAACATAACTGCCAGCCGGAAACTTATTAAGTCCGGCTTTAGCGATGTTATTCAAAGTCTGTACTTTAAAAACCATATCTTGAGACATAAAAACTCCCTATCCGTGCTTCTGTTCAAATTGCCGCATAAACCCAAGTAAAGCCTCAACTCCCTCTAGCGGCATTGCATTGTATACAGACGCTCGAATACCCCCTACCGAACGATGCCCTTTTAACTGCAGTAATCCACTGTCACCAGCATCTTTCAAGAACAAGCCCTCTAAACTTTCGTCATGAATCCTAAATGGGATGTTCATACGAGAGCGAACATTCTTGTCGATAGGACTATGGTAGAAAGCGGTCGAGTCGATCTGGTCATAAATCATCGACGATTTGTTGATATTTTGCCGCTCAAGTTCACCTAACCCACCTTGCCGCTCCAGCCACTTAAACACCAAACCGGCCATGTAAATAGCATACGTTGGTGGCGTGTTAAACATGGACTGGTTCTCGGCCTGAACCGCGTAACTGAACATTGATGGGAGCTCGACCGCGCTTCGCTCAACCAAATCTCGACGAACGATTACGATTGTCAATCCGGCTGGACCAATATTTTTCTGCGCACCAGCATAAATCAAGCCGAACTTTGAGCAGTCAACGGGTCTGGACAAAATATGCGACGACATGTCAGCGACCAGTGGTCCTGGCAAATCATCAGGGTAACTATGGAATTCGACCCCACCAATTGTTTCGTTCGACGTGATGTGAACATAACTAGACTCAGCACTTAGATCCCAGTCATCAGACTGAGGAATATCCGCGAAATTTCTACTTTCAGAGGTAGCTACAACGTTGACTGACCCTAATTTTTTGCCTTCTTTAATGGCTTTCTTTGACCACTGACCGGTACAGACATAGTCAGCAGGAAGGCCCTCCAGCATTAAATTCATCGGAAGCATGGAAAACTGTGTTGTGGCTCCACCCTGTAAGAACAAAACCTCGTAGTCTTTTGTGAGCCCTAAAAGGGACCTCAGAGTTAACTCGGCATCCTCAGCAATACTTAAAAACTCTTTGCCACGATGACTCATCTCAGTCACAGACATCCCAGACCCTGACCAATCAAGCAATTCCTCTTGTGCTTGCTCTAAAACCGACCTAGGAAGCACCGCTGGTCCGGCGCTAAAATTATAAATTTCCCTCACAAAAACCTCTTAAATTTAATTTATCTCTTGGACTAGACAGCCACAAGCCGTTTAACGCATGCCGAAATTAGTCCGCCGAACCACTCGGATCTATTTCCTCTGCAACTTCGTCCTGCTCTTTCACCTTGACCAATCCAGCTAATTTTTCATCAGCGCCAAGATTAATCAGCCGCACTCCCTGCGTCGCCCTACCCATCTCACGAATCTGACTTACAGGACTCCTAATCAAAACGCCCCCTGTCGTGATTAACATTGTTTCATCTGTCTCAGTAACCAACTTTGCAGACACGACTCGACCGTTCCGTTCACTGGTTTGTATAGCAACCATGCCTTTTGTTCCTCTGCCATGCCTCGTGTACTCGACTACTTTGGTCCTTTTGCCGTAACCATTTTCTGTCGCAGTCAGCACACTTTGTTCCTCGTTATCTACGACAACTAATGAAATCAATACATTTTCATCAGGCAAACGCATCCCTCTGACCCCGCGTGCAGTTCTCCCCATCGCTCGCACATTGCTCTCAGCAAAGCGCACCGCTTTGCCACCATCTGAAAACAGCATGACGTCGTTTGAACCATTGGTGATTGAAACTCCAACAAGGTGATCACTAACCTCTAAATCAACAGCAATAATCCCCATCTGCCTCGGACGTGAAAAATGAGATAACGGCGTTTTCTTAACGACGCCGCGACTGGTTGCCATGAAAACAAAATGCTCGTCATCAAATTCCTTTACCGGCAATATCGCAGTAATTTTTTCTCCTTCGGCTAACTGCAGAAGATTCACAATTGGTTTTCCGCGACTCGTCCGACTTGCTTGAGGTACCTCATAAACCTTTAACCAATACATTCGCCCCAAATCCGAGAAACACAAAATATAATCGTGCGTATGCGCAACAAATAGGTTGTCAACAAAGTCATCTTCCTTGGTTTTAGTCGCTTGCCTTCCTCTGCCACCTCGACGCTGCGCTTGATAGTCACTCAGGGGCTGAGATTTGACATAACCTGTATGCGACAAAGTGACTACAACGTCCTCTGGGGTTATAAGATCCTCCAGGGAAATATCTTGCGCGTTGACCTCAATTACACTTCTACGCTCATCTCCAAAATCAGCTCTGGTCTGGCTGAGCTCGCCTTTGATGATTTCCCTCACTCGGTGAGTATTTTTCAAGATATCCTCTAAATCGACAATTGTGTCAATCACGTCCCGATACTCTTGCTCGATTTTTTGTTGCTCGAGGCCCGTGAGTCGCTGAAGCTGCATCTCTAGAATTCGTTGCGCCTGGACCTCGGACAAGTGATATCCGTCGTCCTTGAGTCCAAATCTAGCACCCAGTTCCACATTTTCATCCAACCCTCTCGCTAATAGCTCCTCAACAAGTTTGGAGCGCCACACTCGCGCCATGAGTGCCGACTTCGCTTCCGGTGGGGTGGGCATCGACTTAATTAGACTTACAATCTCGTCCACATTGGAAAGTGCGACCGCTAGACCCTCTAAAATATGCGCTCTTTGCCTTGCTTTTCGTAATTCAAAAGTTGTTCTCCGTGTCACCACTTCTTTTCGATGACGAACGAACTCCCTAATAAAATCTTTTAAATTAAGAAGTTTCGGTTGCCCATCTACCAACGCAACCATATTCATACCAAACGAATCTTGCAGTTGAGTATCTTTGAAAAGATTATTAAGCACTACCTCGGCAATCTCACCCCGCTTCAACTCTAAAACAACCCGCATGCCGGACTTATCTGATTCGTCCCGAATGCCCGAAGTGGATATTCCCTCTAAGCGCTTATCTCTTACTAACTCTCCAATACGTATAAGTAGCGATGATTTGTTAACTTGATAAGGTAATTCATCTATGACGATCGCTTGACGACCACCCGCTGAATCTACATCCTCAAAATGGGTTTTCGCACGCATTAACACGCGACCTCTACCCGTTCGATAGGCATCCCTGATACCAGCTGTCCCATAAATTATGCCCTTGGTCGGAAAGTCAGGCGAAGGAACGATCTCGATCAGTTCATCAATAGAAATTTCAGGGTTATCAATCAGCGCTAAACAAGCATCAATGACCTCACAAAGATTGTGTGGAGGTATGTTCGTTGCCATACCCACAGCAATACCCGATGAACCGTTGACGAGCAGATTAGGTATCTTGGACGGCATAACAAGCGGCTCAAGTTCTTTGCCATCATAATTGGGACCATAATCAACAGTTTCCTTGTCTAGGTCAGCCAGTATCTCCGATGCGAGTTTTTCAAGACGGCACTCGGTATACCGCATTGCCGCTGCATTATCTCCATCAACAGACCCAAAATTTCCTTGCCCATCAATTAATGTGTACCTGAGGCTAAAATCTTGCGCCATACGGACTAAAGTGTCATAGATCGCGCTATCGCCGTGAGGATGGTACTTTCCCATGACCTCCCCAACAACACGAGCACACTTGACGTAGGGACGGTTCCAATTATTACTCGCCTCATGCATAGCGTACAAAATTCTTCTATGTACCGGCTTGAGACCATCGCGCACATCCGGCAAGGCGCGACCTACGATCACACTCATTGCGTAGTCTAGGTAGGAACTGCGCATTTCCTCTTCTATACTGATTGGTAGCGTCTCTTTTGCGAATTGCTCCATGCGAACTTTCTTAATGAATTGGGCTCCTAAATGCCGGAATGAACCTTAAAAATATGCCGACTGAATACATACAAAACACACATTTTTGATTCTCTATTGATTACTTTATAGGATACCACAGCCAGTACTCTTACTGTCGGTTGAGTTAGTATTAAGTAGTATCGATAATGGACTCAGAAATACACCCAGTTAACCCACATTTAACGCTTATTATCTGTGGTACTAAATGTCGAAAATTATCGAGTAAATGAAATATGAGCCGTGACCAAATGGAAAAAAATATTGACCCGTCAGAAATTAAGAAATTCGAAGCACTAGCTCATCGCTGGTGGGACCCCGATAGTGAATTCAAGCCTCTACATCGGATAAATCCTTTAAGACTAGAATACATCGAGTCGATTGTTGGCTTGAAAGACAAAAACGTTCTGGATGTTGGTTGTGGTGGCGGTCTTCTCACGGAAGCCATGGCGAGCAAAGGGGCACGTGTTGTCGGAATAGATTTGGCAGATAAAGCGTTGCGAGTCGCTAAGCTTCATCTTCATGAGAGCCGGTTGGACGTCACGTATGAAAAATCGTCTGCCGAAGACTTTGCATCGCAAAACTCCGAATTATTCGATGTCGTAACCTGTATGGAGATGCTGGAACACGTCCCAGAGCCCGCTAAAGTTGTAAGGGCCTGTGCGGACCTAGTTAAACCCGGAGGTTGGACGATTTTTTCAACCATTTCAAAAACACCAAAAGCATTTTTATTCGCCATCATCGGCGCCGAACATATACTTAAGCTCCTTCCCAAAGGGACACACGAATATAGGAAATTCATCAAACCCTCTAAACTGTCAGGTATGATGCGAAATTCTGGGCTCGAAGTGGAAAAAACAAGGGGGATGGGGTATAACCCAATAACAGAGAGTTTCACGCTGAACGACAAGTTAGACGTAAATTACATCTTGGTCGGTCGAAAAAACGCCTAGATGGTTGGAATTACCTAAAGGAGATCGAAAAATGTATGGAGTCATTAAAAAACACTCATGCTTCGCACTTACCTTTCTAGCCCTCACGTTATCCAGTTGCGCATACGGTCCTCAGTTTCTATCGCTTAATCCTGAAATAATTGCGTCTGGGGATGACAGCTACGACTTAGTCAATCAAACGGCAGTCGTCCTGAAAGTCAAAGATTCACGCAAAAGCAAAGTGTTAGGCGTTTCTGGCGATAATTCTGCTCAATTTGACATCACTCTTAAAGAAGATGCAGCTAACACCTTGCAAGCCAATATAGGGCCAGCGCTTGAGGGACGAGGACTCCAGGTGAATTTAAGTCAAACAAAAAATGAACCCACGTTACTAATCGATTTACAAAAACTCACCCTTAATTCGATCAAAACAGAGGGCTTCGGCTATGTAACTAATCTTGACTTGGAAATTGTGGCATCTGTCGTCTTCGTTAACAAAAAATATTCTAAGCGATATATCGTCGGAACCGAAAAAAAGAACGGAAGCGTATCATCGTCTAAGAACAGCGAAATATTGGTAAACGAAGCAATGACGGAAGCACTGTCATCAATTGTTAACGACAACGCATTGTTCAAGGCGTTAGACACTCAATAGAGCGCTTTTGTGGTACTTAAGAAAGCTGGCCAGTCATTCACAGATAGTTTAAACTACATTTAGTTGGGGGCGACCCGGTTTCGACGTGGGTTGCGAAACAGCTTGGTGCATGCCAAGGTCCAGTCACCTTGTAAATCAGCTGGAAAACGTATAGTCGCAAACGACGAACGTTACTCTCTAGCCGCCTAATACCGGCTAGACTCCGCACCAGCTTTCTCTCGGGTTGGGTTGGGTAACCAACAGCGGAGTCATAAACGAGGGATCGTGAAATTCGGGGTTACTTCGAATATCATTAAATCTAAGGTAACTCGTCTTATTCAGGGTTGTCGATCAACCTGACGTAGATTAAATTTAATGATCTGACTAAGCATGTAGTACCGACTGCAGAGGGCTTGCGGACGGGAGTTCGATTCTCCCCGCCTCCACCAAATATTAAAAACTCCTGGGTAAACGCCCAGGAGTTACCATTCACGGGAAAGACTTATACTTTTTTATTTTTAATAAGGTAACCGAAGCATTGATTACTGCGCTACACACCCTCCGTGTGATGCGCGTCTCTCTCATTTTTGCTAGCTAATCATCTCCTAATTTTCCGAGAACATCAGCAGTAATGTTGTAATCCTAACGATTCGCAAAATTCAACTCAAAAATTTGATGTTTGATTGCGCCATCTTCACCTCCAAGGTGCGCCGCGCTTAAACACCTAGGGCAACATACGTCGAATAATTCCGTCACGAAGAACTATCCAGTGATACATCGCAGCAAGAATATGAATCGCAATCAGTGCCATAATCACATACGACAAATCATGATGAATTGCCTGCAACCAATCACGGATTTCTGGATTATTAGAGCCCATCGGAGAAATTTTAAACAAACCGAAGTACGTTACACCATACTTTGTGAATTGTGATGCAGCGAAGCCGATGACTGGCATTGCTATTAAGACTCCATAGAGCAGGCCATGTGACAGCTTTGAGAGACGCCTCTGCCACCCAGGTACGGAATTTGGTAAAGCAGGTGGTAAATTTTTACGTCGCCACCATAACCGAATGAGCATAAGTAAACCGACAGTTACTCCTATCGATTTATGCAAATTGAAAAAGAAGGCTCGGTCAGGATCGCCCTTGGGAATATCATGCATATAGATCCCTAACGCGATGAGGCTGAGCACAAGTAAACCAACTACCCAGTGCAAGAATATCGCAAACTTAGTATATCTATCTTGTCCAAAAATCATGCAAACCACCTCATGCGTCTCTCGTCCGACGCTACAAATACTGAAAAATCACCCACTACTATACCCCACTAAAGCGACGCCTACGCAGACGTCAAACGTAAAAAAAGCCGCTTAAAAGCGGCTTTTTTTACGTTTTGCTAATCGGATTAACGATTCGCGATATACATTGTTACTTCAAAACCAAAACGCATTTCTGTGTACTCAGGCTTGCTCCACATAATTTTCTCCTTGTGATTAATATAAGCTCTTCTAACAATCCCCATTATCCACATGCCGTTTAGTAATTCAATTCGGGTTTTCTTAATAAACCCTAAGGAAAATCATTAGAAAAAGATTGAATCATAGAAAAACTAACTATTCAGATCGTCGCTTAAAGATCAATCAACCCTGATCTCATTGCAATAATTGCTAACTCCGCACTGTTAGACGCCCCCAGTTTTTGCTTAATGTTGTATAGATGGGTGCCAACAGTCCTCGGGCTCAAGCTCATGACTTCAGCTATTTCCTGCACAGATTGGCCTTTAGCAAGCGCTATGAATACTTTAAATTCTTTTTCGCTGAGACTATCGACGGGATCCTTGTTGCCAGATACCTGCTCAACAGCCATCTCCTGAGCAATTTGTGGCTCTAAATATGTCTTGCCACGAAAAACTGTCCTTACTGCCTCTATTAGAGCATCTGCCGCACTTCGTTTCGTGAGATAGCCAATTGCACCGGCTTTTAGGACTCTTCGTGCATGCATAACATCCTCGTGACCAGAGAGCACCAATATTTTTTGCCCTCCCTCTTTTGCGAGTACCCTATCGATAGTTTCTAGCCCCCCAATACCGGGCATAGAAATATCCATTACTAGAACATCTGGAGCGTGGGCCTGAAAAGTTTTCAAGGCCTCTTCTCCGCTTTCAGCCTCAGCAACTACGGAGATATCCTCAGCCCCCTCCAATAAAAGCTTAAAACCCATCCTAACGACCGCATGATCGTCAACAAGCATCACTCCCACCATAGCATTAGCCATACATCCCCCGAAAACCCTTTAGTTTTCATTATTTCCCTCCAGGAATACCGTCATATCAGCCGTAATAAGCGTTCCAGAACCGCGACTTGACTCGATATTAATATCCCCATTAAATGCTTGGACTCTCTCTCTCATTCCGAGTAGGCCAAATCGTTTCGACTCTGATAGGTTGACATCTAGCCCCTGCCCATCATCTTGAACCCTTATGAAAATTCGAGCAAGATCAGACGCTTCTCGTTCAGCAGCGACTGACACTTTGATGCTCTTTGCAGCTGCGTGCTTCGCTGCATTTGTCAAACATTCTTGCACCACCCGATAAATAGTGATGTTGACGTATTCATCATAACGATTAAGATCACCAGTGAGGTCGAGCTCCACAGTCAGACCCGGATTAGACTTTCGATGACGATCGCATAATTCTGTAAGCGCATCCTTCAGCCCTAAATGATCTAATGCACTGGGTCGTAATTCCCTGATAATTGAGTGAACCATATCGTAGATTCGGGAGGTAACCTCAACGATAGTGAGCGCATTTTGACGCGTGATTGACTGCTCATCGAGATCACGATTTGCAATTGCTGTCGCTATCGTTTTTATCGCGGTGACATTTTGACCCATTTCATCATGAAGCTCTCTCGCAATCGACTTTCTCTCCTCCTCCAACTTTTCTTGGATAAGCTGAGTTAATCGCTTGTTTTGTTGTAATTGCATTTCGGCAGAAATGCGACTTTTGTAATCTGTCATATCCCTGAGCACACTGATGTGCCCAAGTAATAGATTACTCTCGGGGTCGACGAGAGGTGCTAGCGACACCTCGACGTCTACGACCGTCCCGTCTTTCTTGATCCTATGACTCTCGTAATGCTCAATCACACGAGATTCAGAAACGCGATCACGAATTAAATCATGTATCGATAGGTTTTCCTCAGGGACTATCGTAGTGACTGGTCGTCCGAGTATTTCATCCGATGAAAACCCAAAAAGTCTTTCCGCCGATGGGTTCCAAAACGATACATTAGTTTGAAGGTCCGATATCAAAATAGCGTCGCTCGACTGCTGGGCAACCAAGGCGAGTCGCGCATTCTGAGTCAACGCTTCATGAAGATTTGTTGTCATACGATTAAACGTATGTGCAATCGCATTGAATTCGGGAAGCCGATAATCCGGTAAACGCGTCGATAAGTCACCCTTTTCCAAAAGCGACATCGCAGACAAAATCCCCTTAAGTGGTCGCATCGCGCGCCCTAACAAAGTGAATATAGCCAAATTTAGACTCACAAAAAATATGAGCAGCATCGCACCAAACCGACTGAGCTCGTCCCAAGCATCTAAGACTGACCTCGATGAGTCTGGAGTGATGACAATGTAACCAGAAGCCATATTTAATTGGAAATCTCGATCACCTGGAGCCATCAACTGGGAAAACCAGTCAGGTGCCCAGCGCCCTTGTTTATATACCGACGGAGGTGACTCATAAACAAGCACGTCCGATTGGTCATACAGTCTGATCTCATTAGCTCGAACTCGACCTGCTCTCCTTAAAAACTCAGCCAACTCGTCAACTGCATCTGCCCCACCCAGATATGAACGCCGACCAAAAGCAACTGACTCTAACAATTGAACTGTAACTTTGGTGCCGGCGTCAATCTCCTCTTTAATGGACTTGCGGCGATCATCAAAAAGAATAAATGCCGTCACTAATAAAAAGATAACAGTGATGAAGGAAATCGCGGCATTAACCCTTAATTTAATTCCCATGGGACATTTGCAACTGTGTTTTGAGGAGCTCCATCTCTTCCGCAAGCGCGCTGGCGATATTTGTTTGCCAAGCCCCATGCCCGCCGGAGCCAACCACCCTTAATTTCGAGCGGGATAGCTTCTCATGCAACTGATAAGCAGTTAACGGAGGGCAAATCATATCCATCCCCCCTTGCACAATAACAGTTTGATTTGTGATTAATTCTGCTTTTTGTAAGAGTTCGTTACCAGCTAAGAAGCAATCATGTTTGAGATAATGAAGCTGAATTCGCGCACGAGCTAACTCGGCCTCAGAAACTTCTCGCGTCTTTTCTCTCGCTTGATGCGTTACGTCACTCCCCAACATCATTGACTGAATTTCGTAATCGTTCCATCGGCAACATGCTTCATTAGCTAATGAACGATCGGATGAATTGATACGGTCGTAGTAATGGCTGACCAGATCGCCCGAACTATCCCAGAGAAGTTGATCGTGCGCATCAGGCATAAAACGTTTCAGTTCATTCGTGTACCAACGCACCTCTTCGCGCGAACCTAAAAAAATACCACGGAGCACCAAAGCCTCCACATGTTCCCCGAACTCAGCCGCATAAGCTAGCGCTAATGCGCTACCCCATGAACCGCCAAAAATGATTACCCTCTGAGTTATCCCTAAAGTGGTTTTTATAAGATTAATATCCTCAATCAAGTGGGAAGTGGTATTACTTTTAGTTAACCCACTTGGAACTGACTGACCGCAACCTCTTTGATCAAACAGCACAACATCAAAGAAGCCGGGATCGAAATATCGTCTATGATTCGCGTTAGTGCTGCTTCCTGGGCCCCCGTGAAGGAATATGACTGGCACACCTCCCTCGCATCCACAGCGTTCTACGTAGATTCGATGTTCTTCGTCGGTATCAATCCACTGGGTACGGTACGGCTCTATTTCAGGGTATGTAGGCACAGTAGTATAGGTATTTTTTCCAAGCCTTAATTTACATTGATTTCTATCGGGACGGTCAAAATTCTTATTTCGCCGGGTGGTGCGGGAATTTTACCCTTCCTAGCTAACTGATCAATTAGCTTCACGTAGTAAGTATCAAGAAGTATAAATCCGCTCTTCTCAGAGATCTCACAAAAATCAAACTGTCCTGCTTCATCAAACACGAGGCGTATCGTCAGTTTTTCTCCTGAATGTTGCTTTTTGAGGGGCGAGCGATTCCTTCTTTGATGTGAGGTAAGCAATTTTTGTAACGAAGCACGAATATCCCGTCGATAACTATTCACTACCTGTATCTCCGCTTCACCCTCCGCTGTCAGCGAACGGATGGCTTCATCCGAGCGAAGCTGAGATGTTGCATCTGGCTGGGGCGGCACATCTGGCTGGGGCGGCACATCTGGCTGGGGCGGCACAACAGGGGTTATTGGCACCACCACTGGGGACGACATCTGGGGAGTCACAGGCTTCGCGCGTGACAGCGGCCTTGAGCGGGCCAAAGGCCGAAGGTTCGGCGCTGATTCTGACCGCTTCGATGTGATGGTTGGTTGAGTGGGCAAGGATGGAGGGGCGATTGACTCCAAACTCGACTCTTGTCGAGCTCGAATTTCCGGCTGAGGAGGTAGAACTATTGGTTTCACGAAGTTCGGCCTCAGCCTCGACTGTCTTGTAATAACCGGTTTCCGTGAACTTGCACTTACAACATTCGGGACGTTTCTTCTCGGTGTATCGAGCTTGGGCGCTTTTTGCGCTATAGCTTCCTCGGGCATACTTGGCAACCGGGGAACGATCTCTTTCGGTGGCTGCGACTTTTGCCTCTGAGGCTGGATCTTTTGTGGCGCGGGCACGGAAATCGATGAGCGAGAGGGGATGCTGGGCTCAACTTTTTTTTCAAGGGGTGGCTTTGGTGGCTCTGCTGGCGGTTTAGACTCAATCTGGACCGTTAGAAAATCATTATTCGTCTCAACCTGTGTTTTGAAGTCTGGTGTGATGACAACTATTGCCATATGAAACACTGCAGAGCCTAAAAGCACCCAAATCAGATTGTAACTATGATTCTGTGAAGTCTCTATCAACATAACCGATCAATCATCAGGAACTCTTTTTCCTGAAATTTCAAAACTGTCCATGAACTGGGCACTAAACTAATGATAATCATGAGAGCGATTTGCTGAATTTTCTGCAGAGCATACTTCCAAACATAGTCACACTTTTATTGCCGCAAAGCTACAGTAACAAAAACGCTTACCTTGTGAGCACCGAAACTTTAGCGAGATGGCGGCTAGTAATCAACTGAAAGGTTCTCTACTAGTCTGTTTTAATCTTATTAGGAGGTATTTAATATGTGGACAAAGCCTGAGTATACCGAAATGCGTTTCGGTTTCGAAGTCACCATGTACATCGCAAACAGATAATATCTGTTTCGAATGTATGTGAAGGAAAGCCCCTCCTACAGGGGCTTTCCTTATTAATTAACAAACAATAAAAAAGAAAGCGACAAATATGAGAATAAGAGTCCTTGGATCAGCGGCTGGCGGTGGATTTCCTCAGTGGAATTGCAATTGCCCAAATTGTGATGGAGTTCGAAAAGGAACCATTAATGCAAAACGCCGTACACAATCGTCCATTGCGGTCAGCAGTAACGATGTTGACTGGCTTTTATTCAACACCTCGCCAGATATTCTTGCTCAATTTCAACAATTTCCTGAGTCACAACCTGCCAGATCGATACGAGATACCGCCTTTAAGTCAATCGTGTTGCTGGACGCTCAAATTGATCACACCACTGGCCTCTTTATGCTTCGGGAGTCAAAGACGCCTTTAAACATCTACTGCACAGACATGGTCTACGAGGACCTCACCACTGGAAATCCTATATTTAAGATTTTGGAGCATTACTGTGGCGTAAACTGGCATCAGATTCATACCACCGAAGATAACGCTTTTGTTCCAGAAGGAATCTCCAACATAAAAGTGAAAGCCATCCCGTTGTCCAGTAAAGCTCCGCCTTACTCGCCTCACAGACATGACCCGCATGAGGGCGACAATCTTGGGATTTTACTTGAGGATTTAACCACCGGTGGAAAAACATTTTATGCTCCTGGATTGGGACAGATTGAACCACACATTAAGCCTTATATGGAAGAGGCTGACTGCCTCCTCGTTGACGGAACTTGCTGGACCAATGACGAAATGAAGTCTTTAGGTATTGCGAATAAAATGTCACTTGATATGGGTCATCTCCCCCAGTCAGGGCCTGGTGGCATGATCGAAGTGTTAAGGCCATTATCAGCCAAAAAGAAGGTTCTCATTCATATCAACAATACAAACCCAATTTTGCGAGAAGACTCTGAGCAACGGGAAGAATTAACTCAAGAGAAAATTGAAGTTGCCTATGACGGGATGGATTTCGTCGTCTAATACGGAAAAAGATTTAAGAAAGTTTTTTTATGACAATAAAAGATAATGCACCTTGGACGATCGAAGATTTCGAGAAAAAACTTCGATCGAAGGACCAGAGTTATCATATTCATCACCCTTTTCACGTAGCCATGAACAGCGGGGGATGCACAAAAGAACAAGTTCAAGGTTGGGTTTTAAATCGGTTTTATTACCAAATAATGATTCCAATTAAGGATGGAGCCATCTTGTCCAACATGCCGGACAAAGAGCACAGAAAATTGTGGATTCAGAGGATCTTAGATCATGACGGAATTGATGACGATGAAGGTGGGATCGAAGCGTGGATTGCGCTGGGTCAAGCCGTTGGTCTCGAACGCGACGACATAATTTCCTTAGAGCACGTAGCGCCTGGGGTCAAATTTGCAGTCGATGCTTATGTCAATTTCGCTAGAAAATCCCCATGGCAAAAATCTGTCTGCTCCTCTCTGACTGAATTATTTGCGCCTAAGATCCATCAGAAACGACTGGACTCTTGGCCCGAGCACTATCCTTGGATCGAGTTGGAGGGGTACAAATATTTCCGTAAGCGATTATCTGAGGCACGAAGAGATGTAGAGCATGGATTACGTGTCACCTTAGCTCACTTTAAAACTCGCGAGGAACAAGAGGAGGCGTTAGGCATCCTGCAATTTAAAATCGATGTTTTATGGACGATGCTAGACGCAATTCACGTTACCTACGGAATAGGTCCGGGTCGAGTGGGCGCAATAGAGAGAATGCAAAAATGAGTGAACCGACTTTAATACGAGATAAACCCCTATCTCTAAAAAAGCAGTTCAGGTTCCAATGGGAACAAGCTCAGGAATCTTATGTGCTTTTATACCCAGAGGGATTAATTAAGTTACCAGGCAGTTCGGGTGAAATCATGAAATTAATAGACGGTTCAAAGAGCGTTGACATGATCATTGCCCACTTGGAGGAACAATTCCCAGGAGTGGACCTTAAAAATGACGTTTTAGACTTTTTGGAGCATGCATATGGAAAAAATTGGATCTGTACCGACGATTAAACCCAAAGGGCCTCTGTGGGTTAACGCGGAGATCACTTATAAGTGTCCCCTTCACTGTGTTTTTTGCTATAACCCGCTAGACTACGCGTCGACGTTCAAATCTGAACTGTCAACTGAAGACTGGTTAAAAGTATTTAAGCAATCAAGGGAACTGGGCGCTGTACAGTTGGGGATTTCAGGCGGTGAACCGCTCATGAGAGATGATGTCGAAATCATGGTCTCTGAGGCAACCCAAATGGGCTACTACGTTAACTTGCTAACTTCGGGAATCGGTCTAACAGAAAAGCGTATTACCGCTTTCAAAGAGGGCGGACTCGGTCAAATTCAATTATCTTTTCAAGACTCCACAAAAGAACTCAACGATTTTTTGTCAAGCACTAAAACGTTTGAATTGAAATCTAAAGTTGCCAAACTGATTAAAGACCATGACTACCCTATGGTGCTGAACGTTGTGCTGCATCGGCTAAATATAGATCATATTGGTCAGATACTTGAAATGGCTGAAGCCATGGGAGCTGACCACGTAGAACTGGCGAATAGCCAATTTTATGCTTGGGCCCTAAAAAATAGGTCGTATCTGATGCCAAGTGCGGAGCAATTGAGGAAAGCAGAAGAAACAACAAACCGTTTCCGCGAGAAAATTGGCAATAAAATGAAGTTATATTTTATCGTCCCAGATTACTACGCTGATAGACCGAAGGCCTGCATGAATGGCTGGGGATCGGTGTTTTTAAATGTCGCTCCAGATGGCCTTGCTCTGCCCTGTCACGAGGCTCGGATGTTACCAGACCTAACCTTCCCAAATGTTAGGGAAAATGATATCGGATGGATTTGGAATGAGTCGCCCGCATTTAATGCCTATCGGGGCGATTCCTGGATGAAAGAACCTTGTAAAAGTTGTGACGAGAGAACAACAGATTTCGGTGGTTGTCGGTGTCAGGCATTTCAATTAACAGGGGATCCGGCAAATGCTGACCCTGTTTGTGATAAATCCGAGCACCACCACTTAATCACAGAGCAAGTGGAATTAGCGCAAAAACCTCAACCACCTGCCGAGGAGATAAAACCAATCATTTTTTACCGAGATGACAAAAATTCAAAATCACTCATTGCAGAGAATAGCTAGTTTATTAGATAGTCCGTGTCGGGTTTTCCGCCATATCTCCTTTTGTTAAATTTTCATTCATGATTTTAGCGAAAAGCGTAACAAAAACCTACGGAGACCAAATTGCGGTAGACGAACTCGACCTTGATATACCAAAAGGTCAATTTTTCGGCCTGCTAGGGCCAAATGGATCAGGAAAAACAACCTCGATCCACATGCTTTCGACCCTGATAAAGCCTACACGCGGATCTATAACCATTGACGGTGTCGACATTCAAAAGTCTCCACAACTGGTCAGACAGCAGCTTGGATTGGTATTCCAAGAATCCGCATTAGATCGGACGCTGTCGGTTGAAGAAAATCTATATTTTTGTGCGGGTCTCCATGGGCTCCGAAAGACTTTCATCAATGAGCGCATCAGCGAAATGCTCGAGTTGTTCGAGCTTGAGAAAAAAAGAAAATCTCCGGTTGGCAGTCTATCCGGCGGTATGCGGAGAGCTGTAGATATCATTCGCGGGGTTCTGCACTCCCCCAAAGTATTGTTTCTAGATGAGCCCACAGTGGGTTTAGATCTCCCAAGTCGCAGAAGAATATGGCGTTTCATCCAACAACTTATTGATGAGGATAAACTCACAGTT
>CBFIFN010000017.1:0-20593 GCA_965661885.1 uncultured Burkholderiales bacterium
TGTCATAAAATGTCGAAACATAAAAAAACTTGGATGCAAGAGCACGTCTCTGACCCCTTCGTAAAGAGAGCAAACGATGAGGGTTGGCGTTCTCGTGCTGCGTTTAAATTGCTAGAAGTCATTGAACAAAATAGGTTGGTTCGGCCGGGTATGGTGGTAGTGGATCTTGGGGCTGCTCCTGGTGGATGGAGCCAAGTAGTGTCTCAGCGTTTGTGCGGTGACGGTCTAGTTCTCGCGCTAGATATCCTAGAGATGGAAGAATTACCGCTGGTAAACTATATTCAGGGTGATTTCAACGACCAAAGTACCATTGACGCCATGGAGGGCCAACTTTTAAATCGTCGAGTTGATCTTGTAATTTCGGATATGGCCCCCAATATAAGTGGCATTAAATCAATTGATCAGGCACGCTGGTTAAATTTGGCGGAATTGGCGTTGGAATTTGTTGTGAAGAACCTAACAAAAGGTGGTGATTTTTTGGTGAAGTGTTTCGAGGGTGAGGGCGCACAAGGTTATCGCGAAAGCATGAAATCGAGCTTCCAACGCGTAATCAGAAGAAAGCCTAAGGCATCCAGGAACCGATCCAGTGAATTTTTTCTTATCGGATTGAACAAAATCGATTGAGAGAGGCCATATAAAGGCCTTGTAGTCTGTTGATTCGGTCTAGAATAGTGAGTTAAACGTTAATCCGGAGGTGATCCGGCCGATTGGTAAGTAGGAGCTAAACTTGAACAATACTTTTAAAAATATTGCAGTATGGTTGGTTGTCGCACTTGTGTTGATGACAGTGTTCAACCAATTCAGCGCACGCCAGCAGCAACAGTCATCAGTTCCATATTCCAGGTTCATTCAGGATGTTAACTCCGGAGGCGTAGCAGGAGTGACAATCGATGGAAAGAACCTAACCGTACAAAAGTCTGATGGGCAACGCTACAGCGTTTATTCGCCCTCAGACCCTTGGCTTGTTTCTGATCTGTTGAAGGCTGGAGTCGTGGTTGAGGCCAAGCCAGAGGATGAGCCCTCCTTCCTAATGAGTATTTTCGTGTCTTGGTTTCCAATGCTGCTTCTCATCGGTGTTTGGATATTTTTCATGCGCCAGATGCAAGGGGGTGGTAAGGGCGGAGCATTTTCCTTTGGTAAAAGTAAAGCGAAGCTTTTAGATGACACAAATAATGGTGTCACGTTTGTTGACGTCGCCGGCTGTGATGAGGCCAAGGAAGAGGTTTCTGAGCTGGTTGATTTTTTGAGAGACCCCGGAAAATTCCAAAAGCTAGGCGGCAAAATACCTCGTGGCGTGTTGATGGTCGGCTCTCCCGGCACGGGTAAAACACTTCTTGCTAAAGCCATCGCTGGCGAGGCTAAGGTCCCATTCTTCTCCATCTCGGGTTCTGATTTTGTTGAAATGTTTGTTGGTGTCGGAGCCGCTCGAGTTCGAGACATGTTTGAGAACGCCAAAAAGAATTCGCCGTGTATCGTGTTTATTGACGAAATTGACGCGGTTGGACGCCAACGAGGTGCTGGGTTGGGTGGAGGAAATGATGAGCGGGAACAGACCCTTAATCAATTACTTGTCGAAATGGATGGATTTGAGACTGGTAATGGGGTGATTGTCATAGCGGCGACCAATCGCCCTGACGTCCTTGATCCGGCGCTCTTGCGACCGGGGCGGTTTGATCGACAAGTGGTGGTGCCTCTGCCTGATATCAGAGGAAGAGAACAAATTCTGATGGTACACATGCGGAAGGTGCCGATGGCAGCAGACGTTAAGGCTGATATTCTCGCTCGAGGTACGCCGGGGTTTTCTGGAGCGGATCTGGCCAATTTGGTAAACGAGGCGGCTTTGTTCGCGGCACGAGCGAGCAAGCGATTAGTGGACATGCTTGATTTTGAGAATGCGAAGGACAAAATCATGATGGGCGCTGAACGTCGATCAATGGTAATGCCGGAGGAGGAGCGTAGGAACACGGCTTATCACGAATCTGGACATGCCGTCGTTGCGAGATTGCTACCAAAGACAGATCCTGTCCATAAGGTCACTATAATCCCTAGGGGGCGCGCGTTGGGTCTGACAATGCAGCTGCCTCAGGAAGACCGATATAGCATGGATAAGGAACAAATTCTTCAAAACATAGCGGTGTTATTCGGCGGTCGAATTGCGGAGGAAGTGTTCATGAAGCAAATGACAACTGGCGCATCCAACGATTTTGAGCGGGCTACAGATATGGCTCGCCGGATGGTCACACAATGGGGTATGAGCGAAGAGCTTGGAACGATGGTTTTTGGTGAGAATGAGGGTGAAGTATTCCTTGGGCGTTCAGTTACCACAACTAAAAACGTTTCTGAAGCCACGATGCAGCAAGTCGATAACGAAATTAAGAAAATTATTGATGAGCGCTACAAGCTGGCTCGAAGCTTGATCGAAGAAAACAGAGACAAGGTCGAGTTGATGGCGCAGACGCTACTAGAATGGGAAACGATTGATGCAGACCAAGTCAACGATATCATGGATGGGCGACAGCCAAGGCCCCCTAAGCCAACCCAAAGGCCGGAGGATCCGAAAACTCCCCCAGACATCGTCAAGCCAGAGCCAACAAATCGTCCAGCTGAGGAAGCCTAGTTTTTTTGGCCCTCGGCCACTAGCTTTCGCTCTCCAAGGTGGTGCCGCCGAATGGTAAGCTTCACGTCACGAGGTCTTTTTTTTGATGTCATCTAGGACCTCGTGGGATCACGTTCGATCCCAATCTTCCAAGCCAGTGATTATGGGGGTCCTCAACGTCACCCCTGATTCTTTTTCGGATGGAGGTCGCTATCTTGATTTAGGAAGTGCCGTTGGGAGAGGCGAGATCCTTTTTGAGTCTGGAGCTGACATTATTGATGTTGGTGGCGAGTCAACCAGACCCGGCGCCAAACCAGCCGACATTGAGATTGAGCGATCCCGGGTATTGCCCGTCATAAAACAACTTGTCAAATTGGGCATCCCTGTCTCAATCGATACTCAAAAGCTGGCGTTGATGAAGGAGGCTGTTGCTTGCGGCGCCTGCTTAATTAATGACATCTCAGGGGCCCAAGATCCGGCGATCGCGCGACTTGTTGAAAGAGCCAACGTCGGTATTTGCGTGATGCATATGAAAGGTTTGCCCAGAACGATGCAAACTAATCCTAGGTACACTGATGTAGTGCAAGAAGTGTATGATTTTTTAGAACAACGGGTGACATTCCTTGGGGAATTTGGGGTATGTGCTTCACAAATAATAGTTGATCCGGGGTTTGGTTTTGGAAAAACCTTAGAGCACAATTTGTTGTTACTGAAAAACCTAGCAAAATTTGGTGATCTCGGTTGCTCGTTACTGGTAGGGTTATCGCGTAAGTCGATGTTAGGGAGCATTACCGGTAAAAAAAATGCGGCAGACCGACTCGGATCCAGTATTGCCGCTTCAGTATTTGCTGTAAGTCAGGGGGCTGACATCGTTCGTGTGCACGATGTCAATGAAACGAGAGATGCTCTCCTAGCTTGGCAGTTTTTTTCTGAAGGAAGATTAGTGGAGCAGATTCAGTGACAGATATTAGAAAATACTTCGGTACTGACGGCATCAGAGGTAGAGTTGGAGAAGATCCGATAACGCCAGATTTTATGCTGAGATTAGGCTACGCCGCAGGTAAAGTATTTTCAAAAAATTCGGCTGTAGATAACGGCCAGCGTCCGCAAGTTCTGGTCGGTAAGGACACTCGATTGTCAGGTTACATGCTTGAGTCAGCACTTCAGTCTGGTTTCTCAGCAGCTGGAGTGGATGTTTTATTAGCGGGGCCTCTGCCGACACCTGGTGTAGCATTATTAACTCGTGTCATGCGTTTAAATGCTGGGGTAGTGGTATCTGCGTCACACAACCCATATCAAGATAATGGAATTAAATTTTTTTCTAGCCACGGTGATAAGTTAGCAGATTCTGTGGAATTAGAGATCGAGGAAAACCTCAATCACAGCCCTGGTTCGAAGGTTTCTAGGGATCTTGGAAAGGCTAAGCGGGTTGTAGACGCGGTAGGAAGATATGCCGAATTTTGTAAAAGTACATTTCCTCAGGATCTTGATTTATCAGGGATGCATATTGTCTTGGATTGCGCTCACGGCGCAACGTACCAAGTTGCACCAACCGTATTTAAAGAGTTGGGAGCTTCGGTTAGCTTGATAGGTAATGAGCCCAATGGAACTAACATTAATGATAACTGTGGAGCCTTGTATCCGAATGCGGTTCGAGATCGTGTCCGTCTGGAGAACGCTGATATAGGCATCAGCTTTGACGGTGATGGGGATAGACTCATGATGGTTGATTCAGAGGGGTTGATTTACGATGGTGATCAGTTACTGTATGTGATAGCGGCTAATCCAAGGGCGGACCGGACCGGAGGTGTTGTCGGTACTGTGATGACGAACTTAGCAATTGAAAATGCGTTCAAAACGTTAAACATTCCATTTTTACGATCTGCTGTTGGTGATCGCTATGTCCATGAAAAATTACGCCAAAAAGAATGGACTTTAGGTGGTGAGGGATCTGGGCATATCATTTGTCTAGATAAACACACGACAGGGGATGGCATTGTCTCGTCACTTCAAGTGCTTGCGGTTTTGAGGCGATCTCAACAGTCTTTAGCTCAATGCCTATCGTCCATTATTCTCTATCCACAAGTGCTTAACAACATTCAGCTAGAGAGCAAGTTAACCGACAGTCAGCTTGCCTGCGCGCAGAACTTTGGTAAAAAATTGTCGGTTAAATTAGGCTCTGAATATCGAGTGTTGATCAGGGAGTCAGGTACTGAACCGTTATTGCGAGTGATGGTGGAAGGAAAGGATAGTTATTCTGTAGACCAAGCGGTGAAAGAGTTGGTTGAAGAGATACGGTCGATACTCTGATTCGGAACAATTACCTAAATTTATAAAGCTAGAAAATCCAGTTCACGCTCTTCAGAGAATTTGAAAATCTTGACCTTCGCACGGGCCTCATCTCTCTTTTTTTTTTGTAATCTTCCTGTAACACTGATTATGTACAAAGGTGATGTGTTAGAAGTGACGCAAAGCCATGGCTAGTTCTAACTAATTAAATTGACCACTGAGGAGTTTGATATGAGTTTTCGCAACATAACTTTAGCTATTGTCTCTTGTATTTTTGCAACACAGGTATGCGCTCGAGATTATGTGTCGTTAGCCGGTTCCTCAACGGTATTTCCGTTCGCCACAATGGTTGCTGAAAAACTTGGCCAAAATCCCGCATTTAAAACTCCTGTTGTAGAGTCTGGTGGGTCCTCAGTTGGCAAGAAGGGCGTTTGTGATGGGATTGGGATGCAGTTCATCGATATCGGTAACGCCTCTTCTCGAATGAAACCAAGGGAGCTTGAGTATTGCGACCAAAATGGTGTCGAAGTCACAGAAATCAAATTCGGTTATGACGGTATCGTTTTGGCGAACTCAAAAAAAGCACCATTATTAAAAATTTCACAAGCTGATCTCGGCCGAGCGTTGACCGCGGAGGTCCCTGATGCATCCGGGAGCAAATGGATCCCAAACCCCTATAAAAAATGGTCTGAATTGAACCCTGCGTATCCCGATATTGCAATTCGAGTGTACGGTCCGCCGACGACTTCAGGTACTCGGGCATCGTTTGTGGAATTAATTAATCAAAAATCTTATTGCGGAAGGAATGAGATTGCTCAAGCTTTATCTATTGAGCGTGATGATAAAACAGGTAAAAAATGCCGAGCAATGCGAACAGACGGTGCTTATATCGAGGCCGGTGAACAAGACAATTTGATTGTTCAAAAACTTAATGAAGACCTCACTGCATTTGGAATTTTTGGTTTTTCATATTTAGATCAAAATTCCGATACGGTTCAGGGCGCCCAACTCGATGGCGTATTACCTACATTTGAGGCGATTGGTGATGGTGACTACAAAGCATCACGTGCTTTGTACTTTTACGTAAAGCATGCGCACGTCGGCGTTGTTCCGGGCATTAAAGAATATATGAAAGAATGGACGAAACATTGGGGGGATGATGGTATTCTCGCAGATGCTGGTATGATTTCGTTGTCTATGGCTGAGCGTCAAAAGATGATGGGTCGGATGGAGGACTTACCGGCGCTGAAAAAAGATGACTTAAATTAGGTAAAACGTCAAAATATATGGCTAAACAGCCAGCTTTTGGCCGAAAGCTGGCTGTTGTAATTTAGAGGAACGTATCACGGTGTCGTTAATAAGTCTCATAGCCACAATTGTCGCCATTGGCGTGTTTTATTTTTACTTAGCTCAGAGCTGGGGAATCAAACAATGGGCGATTGGCACCGATAAACTGCATTCTCTGCCGCGCTACTACGGTTACTGGGTGAGCCTGGCAGCCACGATTCCGGCACTATTGTTACTTTTAATATTATCCTTAGCTGACGATTTTCTTTTTAAATCGATGTTAAACAATTTTTATCCTTCAGACGTTCTTGAGGGAAATTTAGTGGTGCGTGCGATAGCATTCACTAAGGTTATGAATTTGGTCGAAGGTATTAGATTTGGTGAACCTGAGGCGTGGGTCCAAGCGGCAGCGAATGCTTGGATTGACTGGCAAAGGTTGTCAAACCTGATCATCACAGGAACTACAACTTTTTCTTCACTGTTAATGGGTTTTTTGGCCTACTACCGAATTTGCCCTAAATTTAGAGCTCGTAACGTCGTAGAGCGCGTTATTTTATGGGCGTTGGTGGCGTGCTCTTCAATTGCGATATTTACGACTATCGGTATAGTTTTGTCCGTGTTGTTTGAATCAATTCGCTTCTTTAAGCTGATCCCTTTCCAGGATTTCATTTTTGGATTTGAATGGAATCCGCAATTTGAAGGGGCTGAGCGGGCGGGGTCTGGTGGGGGTACTGCAACATACGGAATGTTGCCCATGTTTGTAGGTACCTTCTTAATATCAACTGTTGCCATTACCGTAGCGGTACCGGTTGGCCTCTTCAGTGCTATCTATCTCGCCGAGTACGCGAGCTTTAGAACTCGGTCTATAGTGAAACCGCTATTGGAAATTTTAGCAGGCGTTCCAACAGTTGTTTACCGATGTTTTGCCGCAGAAACGGTTGCGCCATGTGTTAGAGCTGTTGGCGCATATATGGGCATTGAAGTCGCTTCGGAATCCGCTCTAGCCGCCGGCTTAGTTATGGGTGTAATGATCATTCCTTTCGTCTCTTCATTGTCCGACGATGTGATTAATGCTGTTCCTCAATCACTTCGAGACGCGGCTTATGGGCTAGGGTCAACAAAGAGCGAAGCGATTAGGCAAGTCGTTTTGCCGGCTGCCCTACCCGGTATTGTTGCTGCAGTCATTCTCGCCGTATCTCGAGCTATTGGCGAGACTATGATCGTCGTAATGGCCGCGGGTTTAGCGGCGAATTTGTCATTTAATCCACTGGATGCAGTCACCACCGTAACGTCACAAATTGTGACTATTTTGAGTGGAGACCAGGAGTTCGAGTCGGCTAAGACACTCTCAGCCTTTGCTTTGGCACTAGTTTTGATTGTGATTACATTGGCGCTTAACTTTTTCGCGCTTCAAGTCGTAAAGAGATATCGTGAGCAATATGACTAAGTTACCATTAAATAATCCTCTAACCCCAAAAGAAGCTGCTGTTCGCGTGGCCGCAACGCTTGAAAGGCGTGGGCGCAGCGAGCGTCGCTTTCGGTTTTTGGGTGTGGCCGCGATTACTCTGGCACTTTCGTTCCTGGTCCTTTTATTTGCTGGAATTTTGTCCAAAGGCATACCAGGCATGTTCCAACACTATGTTGTTTTGGAAGTATTTCTTGATAAAGATCGGTTGGACCCGGGAGGAGATATGAGTGCTGCTTCCCTTTACTCAGGTGACGCTCAAGGGTTACTTAATGAATCATTATTCTCAGCGCTTAATAATCCAGATGGAAGAAAGGCCAGGCGTGCCGCTCGATCGATACTCTCATCAGGCTCTGCACTCAGGCTGACGGAATTTGCTTCTGATAACCCGAAGCTTATTGGAAGTAGGGTGTTAATAAAGTTTGCAGTTGATGATGATATTGATTCATTTATGCGTGGGTTTATCTCACGCCAAACGCCTGAATCTGATCGTAGAATTAACGATAAAACAATTGAGTTTGTAGATATCCTGAATGATGCATCACTAATTTCATATGAGTTCAGTGATTATCTCTTTACGGGCTCTGCGTCTCGGGACGCCGAAATTGCGGGTATAAAGGGTGCTTTAATGGGATCAATTTGGACATTAAGCGTCTGCTTACTAATCGCCTTTCCGTTGGGAGTTGCGTCAGCTGTGTACCTCGAGGAGATAGCACCTAAAAACAGAATTACAGAGCTTATTGAGATCAATATTAACAATTTGGCTGCTGTACCGTCAGTCGTTTTTGGAATAATGGGCCTTGCGATTTTTATCGTTGTCTTTGGTTTGCCGCGTTCTATTCCTCTTGTTGGGGGGGTTGTGTTAGCTCTGATGACCCTACCAACCATAATCATTTCCTCTCGGGCCGCGATACGAGCAGTGCCGCCTAGTATCAGGGATGCTGCGCTTGGAATTGGCGCATCTAAAATGCAGACTATCTTGCACCACGTTATTCCACCTGCTATGCCAGGCATGCTGACGGGCACTATCATCGGTATGGCACAAGCTCTTGGAGAAACGGCGCCGCTTTTAATGATTGGCATGGTTGCTTTTATCGTTGATGTGCCAGGGGGGGTGATGGAACCGGCTACTGCCTTGCCTGTACAAATATTCATGTGGGCTGATTTTGCGGAACGCATGTTTATCCAAAAAACAAGCGCTGCAATTATGGTTCTGCTTGCATTTTTGATTGCAATGAACGCTGGTGCGATTATCCTTAGAAAAAAACTTGAGCGTCGATGGTGACGATAGCGTAATACTGGATTTAATATGACCGATGTAGTGACTGACAAAAAAGAGATGGGATTTCAACATAGGGAAATCCCTGAAGCGACGGTAGGCGAGGTGTATGTAGACAACCCGCGGATGACCGCCAGAGACGTGAGTGTTTTCTACGATGATAAATTAGCAGTCGATGATGTGACCCTGGATATCGGTGCTAGTGAGGTTATAGCTTTTGTTGGGCCTTCAGGTTGCGGCAAGTCGACGTTTCTTCGATGTTTTAATCGTATGAATGACACGATTGATATATGTCGGATGGAGGGGGGCATAAATATTGATGGTGACGATATTTACCATTCTGAGATCGATGTGGTGTCATTGAGGGCTCGCGTGGGGATGGTTTTTCAGAAGCCAAACCCGTTTCCTAAGTCAATTTTTGACAATATAGCTTACGGTCCGAGGATTCACGGCTTAGCTAAGAACAGTATTGAACTCGACGAGATTGTTGAACGTTCCTTGGAGAGAGCGGGTTTATGGAGTGAGGTGAAAGATCGACTTGATCAGCCTGGAACAAGCCTTTCAGGAGGGCAGCAACAGCGCTTGTGTATTGCTCGCGCGATTGCCGTCGGTCCCGAAGTCATTTTGATGGACGAGCCTTGTTCAGCGCTTGATCCGATCGCAACTGCGAAGGTTGAAGAGCTGATCTCGGAATTACGCGCTCAATATACGATAGTGATCGTGACTCACTCCATGCAGCAGGCGGCGCGAGTTTCAGACCGGACAGCTTATTTCCACTTAGGCAAACTGGTTGAGGTTGGTGAGACTAAAAAAATATTTACGAGACCTGCGCATCGGCTAACTGAGGATTACATCACTGGCCGTTTTGGCTGACCCGTTATGAGAATCAGAGTTAAGGGGGGTTGTCGCCCGCTTAGTTCATGAGCGGCATTGCCGGGAATCTTTTAAAAAGGTAAAATTGAAGGGTTTTACTTAAACGAAGTGGTCTGACGGATGAGTCGTAAAAAGTTTGTTGTTGGTAACTGGAAAATGAATGGCTCTATCGAGGAAAACCAGGCGTTATTCGATGGTTTGTCATCGGCGAAGGGTGTCGAAAGTGTCGACATTGCTGTATGTGTGCCGTCACCATATTTTTTCCAAGCCAGAGGTGCTCTGGGCGGCACGCCGATCTCCTGGGGGGCTCAAAACGTGAGTGATCAGGACGTGGGCGCCTATACCGGTGAGATTTCAGCAAAAATGTTAGTGGATCTAGGTGCTGAGATTAGTCTAGTAGGGCATTCCGAGCGTCGCTCTATGTTTGGCGAGAGTAGTGGTTTGGTTGGTAAGAAGGCTATGAAGTTGATTGAGTTTGGAATATCACCTGTTGTTTGTGTCGGTGAAACACTCGACCAAAGGGAGTCCAAAAAAACTCTTGAGGTCATGTCTAGCCAGCTCAAAGCAGTTGTTGACCGAATTGGTTTAGAGAATTTAGGGAATATTGTGTTAGCTTACGAGCCGGTTTGGGCGATAGGTACCGGTTTGACGGCATCGCCTGAGCAGGCGCAGGAGGTACACTCTCATTTGAGACAGCAGGTGAGGCTTCTTGATGCTGAGGCCTCGAGAGAGCTCAGGATTTTATATGGGGGTAGTGTGAAGCCGGATAATGCCGAGGCTTTATTTGCGCAAGAAGATGTTGACGGTGGATTAATTGGGGGTGCTTCACTAGACGTAATAGATTTTTTAACAATTTGTCGCGCGGCGGCTAACGCGACAACACATTAGAGATTGACAGATTATTATGAGCTTTATTGTTTTAGTAATTCATGTGCTGGCAGCCCTAGGGGTTGTTGGTTTGGTTTTGATGCAGCACGGTAAGGGCGCAGACATGGGCGCGGCTTTCGGAGGCGGATCCTCGGGAAGTTTATTTGGTTCAAGTGGCTCGGCCAATTTTTTAAGCCGGTTAACGGCTGTTTTCGCTACTGTATTTTTTATAACCAGCATGAGCTTGAGTTTCCTTCAGTTTGAGCAGACTCGATCAGTGGGTGTTATGTCGGGAGCGGCGATCGATGCGCCAAGCTCAGTACCGGCTGCAATTGGAAAGCCGGATCCGGCGCAACAAGAAAATGGAAGCTCGAAATCTGATGATATCCCCAATTGATTAGTAATTTTGGGATGAAAAAGAATATTCGTATCAATAGGATGTATTTGCCGTCGTGGTGGAACTGGTAGACACGCCGTCTTGAGGGGGCGGTGACGAAAGTCGTGCGAGTTCGAGTCTCGCCGTCGGCACCAAAGCTAATTTTTGAGCCATAAAACCTAGTTTGGTTAGAACTATTAGCGATTTGTAGGTCATAAGAGGCTAGTTTAGCCTTTATTTAAGGGCATAGGAAAATTTGAATGATAAGCGAGTATTTCCCAATTTTGTTGTTTATTGCTGTAGGGATTGCGATGGGTCTAGTGTTGCCGCTGGCTGGAGCTTTACTCAGTCGAGGGTTTAAGTCACACAATCCGGATTCTGAAAAGCTGTCTGCTTATGAATGTGGGTTTGATGCGTTTGAAGACGCACGGACAAAATTCGATGTTCGTTATTATTTGGTCGCTATTTTGTTTATTATCTTCGACCTTGAAATCGCGTTCTTATTTCCTTGGGCCATCGCGTTGGATCAAATTGGACTTACTGGCTTTGTTGCAATGATGGTTTTTTTGACCTTGTTGGTCGTGGGTTTTGTGTATGAGTGGAGAAAGGGTGCATTGGATTGGGACTAGTTGGCGGTCGGTATGATTATTGAAGAAATACAGGAAAAAGGTTTTGTCACGACAAGCGTGGACGCAGTCGTTAATTGGACCAGAACTGGTTCGTTGTGGCCCATGACGTTTGGCTTGGCTTGCTGTGCGGTTGAAATGATGCACGCGGGAGCCTCGCGGTACGACTTGGACCGGTTCGGCGTCGTGTTTCGACCCAGCCCCCGACAATCAGACCTAATGATTGTAGCCGGAACCCTTTGCAATAAAATGGCTCCGGCGCTTAGGAAGGTTTACGATCAGATGGCTGAACCCAGATGGGTAATATCAATGGGTTCATGTGCAAACGGCGGCGGCTACTACCATTACTCATATTCAGTCGTAAGAGGGTGTGACCGGATAGTTCCGGTTGATGTATATGTACCGGGATGCCCGCCGACTGCTGAGGCGCTCCTTTACGGGATCGTGCAGTTACAAAACAAAATCAAAAGAACTAATACGATTGCGCGTTAAGCTGCTCAGTTGGAATTTTAGGAAATAAGTGAATCAAGTAAACCAGAGTTTGTTAGAAATATTGAAGGCTAAGCTGGGGTTAGCGGAAGATTTAATTCGATACGATTTCGGTGAGTTAACAATAACGTTATCCGCACACGATGTGTGTCAAAATATGATGCTGCTGCGAGATACGCCGGGACTTCTGTTCAATCAAAATTTGGACGTCTGTGGGGTTGATTATGCAGAGCATCCATTGAGAGAGCATTTACCCAGTCGGTTTGCGGTGGTTTACCATTTATTGTCGACGAAACTCAATCATCGTTTACGCGTGAAGGTCTATTGTGCTGATGACGAGCAGCCTGCTGTTCCGTCGGTTGTTGAGATTTGGGCTGGAGCGAATTGGTTCGAACGAGAAGCTTTCGATCTGTTTGGTATCGTCTTTGACGGTCATCCTGATTTGAGACGTTTATTGACCGATTATGGTTTTGTAGGGCACCCACTCAGAAAGGACTTTCCTGTTTCGGGTCATGTGGAAATGCGCTATGACCCAATCGAAAAAAGAGTGGTGTATCAACCGGTGACTATTGAGCCTAGAGAGATTGTTCCAAGGGTTATTCGAGAGGATTCTTATGGAGACGTATAACCCTTTTCTATTCGTGATTAGGTTGTGATCAATGGCTGAAATTAAAAATTACACCATGAATTTTGGACCACAACACCCTGCTGCGCACGGGGTGTTGCGACTTGTACTGGAGTTAGACGGGGAGGTCATTGAAAGAATCGACCCTCATATCGGACTGCTTCACCGAGGTACGGAGAAACTGGCCGAACATAAAACTTTTCTTCAGTCTGTCCCCTATATGGATAGATTAGATTACGTTTCAATGATGTGTAATGAGCATGCTTACGTAATGGCGATTGAAAAACTCCTTGACGTCGAGGTGCCAATCCGAGCTCAATACATACGTGTGATGTTTGATGAAATAACTCGTATTTTGAATCACTTATTGTGGTTAGGTGCACACGCACTGGATGTCGGAGCAATGACGGTGTTTCTGTATTGCTTTCGAGAGCGCGAGGATCTAATGGATTGTTACGAGGCGGTCTCTGGAGCGAGACTTCACTCGGCTTATTACCGACCGGGCGGTGTGTATAGGGATCTGCCGGACTCAATGCCTCAATATGAAGCATCGAAATTTCGAAACCAAAAAGACATTAATCGGTTAAATGAAAACCGCCAAGGCTCTTTACTTGACTTTATTGAACACTTTACGAATCATTTTCTTGGCAAGGTAGACGAGTATGAGACCCTACTAACTGACAACCGGATTTGGAAGCAGAGGACGGTGGGTATCGGTGTGGTTTCACCCGATAGGGCTGCTGCGCTGGGTTTCACTGGCCCAATGCTTAGAGGATCTGGGGTGGCTTGGGATTTACGGAAAAAGCAACCTTATGATGCTTATGATTTAGTGGATTTTGATGTGCCCGTTGGAACGAACGGAGATTGCTATGACCGTTACCTCGTGCGCATTGAAGAGATGCGACAATCTAATCGAATCATAAAGCAATGTATTGATTGGCTTAGGGGCAATCCAGGTTCAGTCATTACTGCTAACACCAAAGTGGCTCCGCCGTCGCGCGAAGATATGAAGGGGAACATGGAAGATCTCATTCATCATTTCAAATTATTTACTGAAGGTATGCACGTGCCTCCTGGCGAGACATATTGTGCGGTCGAGGCGCCCAAAGGGGAGTTTGGAATTTACCTAGTCTCTGATGGGGCGAATAAGCCATACCGACTAAAAATAAGAGCTCCAGGTTTCGCGCACCTCTCGGCAATTGATGAGATGACGAAAGGACACATGATTGCAGATCTCGTGGCCATAATTGGTACCCAGGACGTTGTGTTTGGGGAAATAGATCGATGAGTCAAACAAGAATATTAAGCGCTGAGGCGTACGACGCAATTGATAAAGAGATAGCTAAATATCCACCGAATCGGAAGCAATCCGCCGTGATGGCGGCTTTGGCAATTGCGCAAAATGAGCTAGGTTGGCTTTCTGAATTGGCGGTGGAAGATGTCGCAAGTTATTTAGAAATGAGGGCCATAGCGGTATGGGAAGTCGCTACGTTTTATGGCATGTATAACTTGAAAAAGCCAGGACGCTATAAATTATCAGTCTGTACGAACTTGCCTTGTGCTCTGCAGGGCGCTAACAAAACGGTCGATCAGTTAAAAACACTGCTCGGTATTGATTTCAATGAAACCGATGTGGATGGATTGCTGACACTCAAAGAGGCGGAGTGCATGGGGGCTTGCGGAGATGCGCCAGTCGTCATAATCAATGATCGAGAGATGAGAGGAAAAATCGGCGTCGAAGACGTTGAAAAGTTGCTAGAGGAGCTTAAAGCACGATGATTACGTCAAATCCACCATTCTCACTGGACAGTTATGGTCCGGAAGCAGTGATCATGAAAGGGGTCAACGGTGTTAATTGGCAGCTCGCCGAATATGAAAAGCGAGGCGGGTATCAAGCCCTTCGTAAAATTTTAAGCGCTGAATACTCACCTGAGGACGTGATTGCCGAGGTGAAGAAGTCGGGGCTACGGGGCAGAGGTGGAGCGGGGTTTCCAACTGGTCTTAAATGGAGTTTTATGCCCAAGGGGGATGGTCAAAAATACATCGTTTGTAATTCAGATGAAGGCGAACCCGGAACTTTTAAAGACAGAGACTTGCTTAGATATAACCCTCATATAGTCATCGAAGGGATGGCGATTGCAGCGTATGCTATTGGCGCCTCTGTCGGATACAACTATATTCATGGAGAAATATGGGAGGTTTACGAGCGCTTTGAGGAAGCTCTTGAAGAAGCTCGTTCGGCGGGGTACTTGGGAGGTAAACTTTTAGGCTCTGATTTTAGTTTCGATTTGTTTGCGCATCATGGATTTGGAGCATATATCTGTGGAGAAGAGACCGCGCTCCTTGAATCGATAGAAGGGAAAAAAGGGCAACCAAGGTTTAAACCACCATTCCCGGCATCATACGGTTTGTATGGCTGTCCCACTACGATCAACAATACTGAGACTTTTGCGGCAGTGCCCTCGTTAATTCTCGGTGGTGGTGATGCTTACTTAGCTTTAGGAAAGCCAAATAACGGGGGAACAAAAATTTTCTCGGTGTCTGGTGACGTTCAAAATCCGGGTAACTATGAGGTACGTTTGGGGACCCCATTTTCAAAACTATTGGAAATGGCCGGAGGAGTCCGTGAAGGGAATCGACTGAAGGCGGTTATACCTGGTGGGTCGTCGATGCCAGTTCTTCCTGCCGATGTCATGATGTCGACCGACATGGATTACGATTCAATTGCTGAGGCGGGCTCGATGCTCGGATCAGGAGCCGTGATTATAATGGATGAAACGCGATGCATGGTTCGTTGCCTCCTGCGCCTTTCGTACTTTTACCACGAAGAATCTTGCGGCCAATGTACCCCGTGTCGTGAAGGGACTGGGTGGCTATACCGGTTGGTGAAACGTATACACAGTGGGCTAGGTGAAGAGGGTGATATAGATAAGCTCTTGTCTTTGTCGGATAACATTGGTGGAAGAACGATTTGCGCGCTAGGCGATGCGGCTGCACTTCCGGTGAAGAGCTTTATCGAACATTTTAGGCCTGAATTTGAGTATTTGGTTACACATAAAGAAAGTCAAATTGAATCGCAATGATAACTCTTGAAATTGATGGTAAAAAAGTTGAGGTTGATAGCGGAAGCACCGTCATGGATGCCGCGAGCAAATTAGGTATTCATGTTCCTCATTTTTGCTACCACAAAAAGCTGTCGATAGCGGCGAACTGTCGCATGTGTCTAGTCGAGGTGGAAAAGGCACCTAAGCCCCTGCCTGCTTGTGCTACTCCGGCGACGCAGGACATGAAAGTTCATACGCGATCTGAGCAAGCAAAAAGTGCCCAAAAGGGCGTAATGGAGTTTTTACTTATCAATCATCCGCTAGATTGTCCGATTTGCGATCAAGGTGGAGAATGCCAACTGCAAGACCTAGCTGTGGGGTACGGGGGATCGGGTTCCCGTTTCGAAGAATCAAAGCGAATGGTCGGTACCAAAGAGTTAGGCCCTCTAGTTTCTGCAGCAGAGATGTCAAGGTGTATTCACTGTACCCGTTGCGTGAGGTTCGGACAAGAGGTCGCTGGAATAATGGAACTGGGTATGGTTGGTCGAGGGGAACACTCGGAAATTATGTCCTTTGTAGGTTCTACTGTGGAGTCGGAGCTGTCAGGTAATATGATCGACGTTTGTCCAGTGGGTGCGTTGACGTCGAAGCCATTTAGGTATGCTGCACGGACGTGGGAACTCGCTCGAAGGAAAACTGTTAGCCCACATGATGCTCTTGGTTCTAATTTGATCGCTCAGTTAAAAGGGGATTCGGTCATCCGCGTTGTGCCGAATGAGAATGCAGAAATTAACGAGTGTTGGATTTCTGACCGAGATCGCTTTTCTTATGAGGGTTTAAACTCACCCGACCGCTTAACTGCCCCGATGATAAAGATCGATGGTTCCTGGGAGGAGGTAAGCTGGGCTGTTGCCCTGGACCATATTAAGGAAAACTTTACTACATTAAATGTGGACCCTAACCGGGTTGGTGCGCTTTCCGCACCTCAGGCGACTACAGAAGAGCTGTATTTATTCCAAAAATTCGTTCGCGAGTTAGGTTCTGAAAATATAGATTATCGATTAAGACAAGCAGATTGCTCCAACACGGGTTCAAATGCCCTACCTTGGCTTGGTATGAGTATTGGGGACGTCGAAAAACTAGATAGTATCTTGGTAGTAGGCTCAAACATTCGTAAAGAGCAACCACTGCTCGCGCATAGGATCAGAAAAGCCGTCAGTCAAAATAACGCTTCTCTGGCGTTGATCAATCCAATGCGAACTGACACTTTGTTAAGGTCGGCGCGGGAATTTACAGTCCCGCCCAGTCGCGTGCCGATTTTTATGCAGCAGATCGTCAAGGCGGTTAGCGTTCAGCTTGGTGTAGAAATACCTGAAGCAATAATCGATACTAATGTTGAACCTGACGCTCAAAAGGTCGCAGATATGTTGACGGCTGGAAAAAACAAGTTGATCTTGGTCGGCTCTCTTTCTCGGCATCACCCTGATCGATCGAAGGTTGAAGAAATGAGTTACCTGCTTGGTAATTTAGTTGGCGCAAAAATTGGTCTTCTCTCGGATGGTCCGAACTCTCTCGGTGCTGAAGCGACTAAGAATGTTCCTGTTCACAGTGGTTTTAATGCCAGAGAGATGGCTGCAAATGCGCTAGATGTGTATTTTTTGTTGCATGCTGAAATGGGTGAGGATTCTTGTGATCCGGGCGTTGCTCTAGACGCGCTGAAGTCGGCGAAGTTAGTTGTCGCGATGAGTGCGTTTAAGGATGAGGTTTCAAACTACGCCACCGTAATGCTACCGGTTTGCCCTTTTTCGGAAACGTCAGGGACATTTATCAACATGGAGGGTAAACGGCAACAATTCGGCCCCGTTGCACCTGCCAAGGGGCAAAGCCGACCGGCTTGGAGATTGATAGCGGCCCTGGGAAAGTTGTTTGGGTTTGGTGGGTTTGAATATGAATCAATAGAGAAGGTTCGAGAGGCATTGAGAAGCGTTTACGATGATCTCGACGCAAACCTAAGAAAAAAAATTGAGATCAACGAGACGCCTGACACCTTGCGACCGATTGAGGGAATCGAAAGATTTGCCGATGTACCGATGTATAGTGTTGATGCCGTCGTTCGCCGAGCGCCCGCTCTACAGTCGACAAACGAGGCTACATGTGATTATCTCTGGTTAGGCTCAGACTTGTCCAAAGAGCTCGGAGCCGTGAACGGTGATTTGGTGCGGGTGGAGCAAGATGGCAAATGTATTGATTTACCTGTACAGATAGACGGTAATCTAGCCGACTCAGTGGTTCGCGTTCCCATGACTAGCGACGCATCTAAGGTTATTGGTGGTATTGGCGGCCCAGTGCAGATCACCAAGGTTGCCCCTTTTGAGGCCAACGCATGATTGTTGAGTTTTTGAGCGCATACATTGGCGACAGCCTAGCTTATTTTAGTTGGACGCTGATGAAGGTCTTGATGATTCTCATTCCAGTAACTTTATGTGTGGCGTACCTAACACTTGCTGAGCGGAAGGTGATTGGTTACATCCAGTTACGCTTAGGGCCAAATAGGGTCGGTCCGAAAGGTTTGCTACAGCCTTTTGCAGATGTTTTAAAGTTGTTAACAAAAGAAATCATAATCCCTAGTGGGGCTAACAAATTTTTGTTTGTGGTAGCACCAATGTTGTCACTAATGCCGGCGTTGGCTGCTTGGGCAGTGATGCCTTTTGCAGATGGATGGGTCTTAGCTAATATTGACGCTGGGCTTTTGTATGTTTTAGCCATAACCTCAATGGGGGTTTATGGGGTCATTGTTGCAGGGTGGGCGTCAAATTCTAAATACGCACTGATTGGCGCCATGAGAAGCGGTGCTCAGATAGTCGCATACGAAATTGCTATGGGTTTCGCTTTGGTTTGCGTTTTGATGATGTCTGGCAGTTTAAACTTATCGACAATCGTTGATACACAGCGCAGTAATTTTGGCCTTTTAAGTTGGAATCTAATTCCCTTATTTCCAATGTTTGTTGTGTACTTCATCTCCGGTGTCGCAGAGACCAATCGAGCCCCGTTTGATGTTGCGGAGGGTGAGTCTGAGATCGTGGCTGGATTCCATGTCGAGTATTCAGGAACTACTTTCGCAGTGTTCTTTCTGGCGGAGTACGCCAACATGATTTTAATCGCCGCTTTGGCGTCGCTCATGTTTCTTGGGGGGTGGTTATCACCAATACCGGGAATCCCCGACGGATTCGGGTGGTTGGCGGGAAAAATTGCTTTTATGCTTTTCTTTTTTCTATGGTTCAGGGCGACATTTCCTCGTTACAGATATGACCAAATTATGCGGTTGGGTTGGAAAGTTTTCATCCCAGTAACTATTGTGTGGCTTGTTCTCATAGGAATCCTTATGAGGATGGAGTGGTGGCCTTGGTAGTTCTGAATTTTAGGGATTTTTAAATATGTTCGGTTTTATTCGCGATGTATCAAATACCTTTCTTCTCACTGAGTTGCGGAAGGGTTTAATGCTTACTTTGAAGTATTTTTTTGCTCCCAAGATCACAGTTCAGTTTCCTGAAGAGAAAACACCTCAAAGTTCAAGATTTCGCGGCTTGCATGCTTTACGGAGATACCCTAACGGTGAAGAGAGATGTATCGGTTGTAAATTATGTGAGGCAGTATGCCCAGCGCTTGCCATCACCATCGAGTCAGAGCAGCGAGATGATGGTAGTCGGCGGACGACACGATATGACATTGACCTCACCAAATGTATTTTCTGTGGCTTTTGTGAAGAGTCATGTCCGGTAGACTCGATCGTAGAAACACGAGTTTTTGAGTATCATGGCGAGCAACGAGGCGACTTGGTTTATACAAAGGATATGTTATTAGCGGTCGGGGATCGCTACGAGGAACAGATTGCCGAGGATCGAGAGTCGGACGCAAAGTATCGCTAGTGATTTATTTCTAAGAATATAAATAAAAAATATTACTCAAATGACTTTTGAAAGCTTTTCCTTCTACTTATTCTCTACCGTTTTAGTGGGCTCAGGCCTAAGTGTCATTTTTTCTCGAAACCCAGTGCACGCAGCTCTTTCTTTGGTGCTGGCGTTTTTTACAGCTGCAGCTATTTGGCTCATGCTCGAGGCGGAATTTTTAGCGATCTCCCTTATCCTCGTCTACGTCGGCGCGGTTATGGTTCTGTTTCTTTTCGTGGTGATGATGTTGGACATAAATATCAACCGAATGAGAGAGGGGTATTGGAATTATTTGTTGCCGGCAATTGTTGTTTCTGGAATTTTCTTAGCTGAGCTTATTGTCTTGATCAGTGGTCGTATGGTGGTTGAGAAACCTTTACAAATTTCCGCCCAGATTACGAACGAAGGAAATACCTTACAACTCGGACGGCTACTCTATACAGAGTATCTGTATGCTTTCGAGCTAGCTGCAGTTATTCTACTCGTCGCGATTGTCGCGGCGATCGCGCTCACTCTGCGACGTCGTAAAGATATGAAGGTTGTGAGTTCGAGCGACCAGTCCGCTGCGAACCGGGCCAGCCGGCTTAAAATTGTCTCTATGCCGGTAGAGAATGGTAGAGAGAGAGAAGAATCATGATCACGCTATCGCATTACCTGGTTTTGGGAGCCATACTTTTTTCGGTAAGTATCGCGGGTATATTCCTGAATCGCAAAAATATTATCATCATTTTAATGTCGATTGAATTGATGTTGCTGGCAGTTAACATGAACTTTATCGCGTTCTCACATTATCTCGGAGACTTGTCTGGACAGATATTTGTCTTTTTTAT
>CBFIFN010000018.1:0-20550 GCA_965661885.1 uncultured Burkholderiales bacterium
CAAAAAACAATTAGATGTACTTTACGATCAGTATTTCAAATTCTCTGATACCGCCAGGTGCATCCACCTCTGCCACGTCCCCCTCTTGCTTGCCAATGAGCGCCCGAGCGATCGGAGAATTGATAGAGATCTTACCTCCTTTTATATCGGCCTCGTCTTCACCGACGATTTGATAGGTCACTTCTTGATTGGACTCTAAATCGCAGAGATCGAGAGTGGCCCCGAAAACACAACGTCCTTCAGCATCAAGAGCGGTCGGGTCGATAATTTGCGCATTGGATAGTTTCCCCTCTAGCTCAAGAATCCGACCTTCAATGAAACTTTGTCGCTCCTTTGCTGCATCGTATTCGGCATTCTCAGATAAATCCCCATGCGCTCGAGCCTCCTGAATAGCGCTTATTACAGATGGACGCTCCTCAGTCTTTAGCTGATGCAACTCTTCTCGAAGCTTCTCTGCCCCCAGCATTGTGAGAGGTACTTTTGACATTACGACGATCCTTGATATTTAATTAATATAATTATAAATACTTTAATCAATTGAGCTGTGAGAACTTTGTACCGAATAAACTTGCATATCAGTCATCTGACTAATACCTTGGCTCGCTGCTTTTGCTCCTGCGGTTGTTGTAAAGTAGGTCACTCTTCCCTGGAGAGCGGACCTCCTTATTGAATAGGAATCTCTAATGGACGTTTGGCTGTCACCAACCGTGTTAATGATCATCGCTATCTCACCGTTTTTGATCATATCAACGACGTGAGGTCGACCCTCAGCAACCTTATTTACTCGCACAACTTCCAGACCCTTATCGACAAGCGCGCCAGCCGTGCCGCTGGTCGCTATTAATTCAAAGCCTGTTTCAGACAATTTGTGGGCAATGTCAATAATCTTCTCCTTATCCTCGTCCCTCACACTTAAAAAAACCTTACCAGTAGTCGGCAGGACGACGCCCGCGCCTAGCTGAGACTTCACAAAAGCTTCAGAAAAAGACTTTCCAACTCCCATCACCTCCCCGGTTGATCGCATCTCAGGTCCCAAAATAGTATCCACACCAGGAAATTTAATAAACGGGAAAACCGCCTCTTTGACTGAAAAATAAGGTGGGATTATTTCGGACCTCACTCCGATTTGAGCCAACGTTTTTCCTGCCATACAGCTCGCAGCAACTTTAGCTAGTGGTCGACCGGTGGCCTTTGACACATAGGGGACAGTTCTGGAGGCACGAGGGTTAACCTCTAAAACGTAAACATTTTCACCTTGAATCGCAAACTGAATATTCATTAGCCCAACGACATTCAAACCGTTCGCCAAACTGTTAGTTTGACGCCTCAGCTCATTTTGAAGTTTGTCAGATAAACTAAAAGGTGGGAGTGAACATGCCGAATCGCCACTATGGACTCCCGCCTGCTCGATATGCTCCATGATTCCGCCGATTACAACATCGGTACCGTCAGAAATCGCATCAACGTCAACTTCAATCGCATCGTTCAGAAATCGGTCTAGAAGCACTGGGCTATCGTTACTAACCTTAACCGCCTCTCTCATGTAACGCTCGAGATCAGATTGCTGGTGAACAATCTCCATTGCCCTGCCTCCCAAAACATATGAAGGACGGACCACTAAAGGATATCCAATTTCCTGCGCGAGGGTTATAGCTTCCTCAGGATTTCTCGCGGTACGGTTGGGTGGTTGCTTCAAATCCAGCTCGGAAAGTAATTTTTGAAACCTTTCTCTGTCTTCCGCACAATCGATCATGTCGGGGGTTGTTCCTATAATAGGAACACCAGCCGCGTGCAATCCAACTGCCAACTTAAGCGGGGTCTGTCCACCATATTGAACTATGACTCCCTTAGGTCTTTCCACATCGACGATCTCTAATACGTCCTCAAGCGTTAGGGGCTCAAAGTACAACCGATCAGAAATATCGAAGTCTGTGGAAACCGTTTCAGGGTTACAATTAACCATGATAGTCTCGTAGCCGTCTTCCCTTAGCGATAGGGACGCGTGAACGCAGCAATAGTCAAATTCTATGCCTTGACCAATTCGATTGGGTCCACCACCTAAAACCATTATCTTATCTTTGCTTGACGGTCTCGACTCGCACTCCTCTTCATAGGTCGAATACATGTATGCGGTATTAGTGTCGAACTCGGCGGCGCAAGTATCCACCCGCTTGAAGACCGGTCGAACAGATAACGTGTGCCTTAATTTACGAACCTGACTCTCCTCGGCATTAAGTAAATGAGCTATTCTTCGGTCAGAAAAACCTTTTTGTTTTAAACGCATTAAAGTTCGACGATCCAACTCCTCAAGCGAAGCTTTTGTAATCCCTGCTTCCTCAATTACCAGATCTTCAATAAAAACCAGAAACCACGGGTCAATGTTCGTGATTTCATGGATGTCATCCAAACTTAATCCGAGCCGAAATGCGTCGGCAACATACAAAATACGTTCAGGGCCTGGGTCCGTAATTTCCGCCCGCACAATCTCAAGGTCAGTTGAACGCAGATCCAAGCCGTCAATTCCTGTTTCCAATCCTCGCAGTGCTTTTTGGAAAGATTCCTGGAAGCTGCGCCCGATAGCCATGACTTCACCCACAGATTTCATCTGGGTAGTGAGTCGCGAATCGGCCCTCGGAAATTTCTCAAAAGCAAATCGAGGAATTTTGGTCACAACGTAATCTATCGTTGGCTCAAATGATGCTGGTGTTTGCCCACCCGTGATGTCGTTTTTTAGCTCATCAAGCGTAAACCCTACGGCCAGCTTTGCGGCAACTTTTGCAATCGGAAAGCCAGTTGCCTTCGATGCTAGCGCAGAAGAACGCGAAACTCTGGGGTTCATCTCAATCACAGTCATGCGACCATCGTCAGGATTTATCGCAAACTGAACGTTCGAACCACCCGTATCAACTCCTATCTCTCGCAAAACGGCTACTGAGGCATTACGCATTATTTGATATTCTTTATCCGTGAGCGTCTGAGCTGGCGCCACCGTAATTGAATCTCCTGTGTGCACGCCCATGGCATCCAGATTCTCGATGGAGCAAATAATAATGCAGTTATCCGCCCGGTCGCGAACCACTTCCATTTCGAACTCTTTCCATCCGATAACGGACTCCTCAATCAGCACCTCTTTCGTTGGAGATGCATCCAGCCCTCGTTCAATAATTTCCGTGAACTCTTCCCTGTTGTACGCGATTCCACCACCAGCGCCGCCCATCGTAAAAGATGGCCTAATGATTGCCGGGTAACCAATTACCGCCTGGACCTGGATGGCCTCCTCCAAGCTATGCGCGATCATCGAGCGGGGGCTGTCTAAACCAATTTTTGTCATCGCCGCTTTGAATTTCTCGCGATCCTCAGCCTTATCGATCGCCTCTTTACTAGCTCCAATCATCTCAACAGAGTACTTTTCAAGTACACCATGTTTTGCTAAATCGAGCGCGCAATTTAATGCAGTCTGGCCACCCATCGTTGGTAAGATAGCATCTGGTTTCTCAATAACAATGATCTTTTCTACCATTTTCCAGGTTATTGGCTCGATGTAGGTTACATCTGCCAACTCAGGATCAGTCATGATGGTAGCGGGATTTGAATTAACAAGAATCACTCGATACCCCTCTTCTCTGAGGGCCTTGCACGCTTGGGCGCCAGAGTAATCAAACTCACACGCCTGGCCAATCACAATGGGACCAGCACCTATGATTAGTATTGATTTAATATCTTGTCTTTTAGGCATTAAATTTTTCCCGCACTGTAAGAAGCACGTTTTTAGTTATTTTTTACTTGGTCAATATTATGTATAAATCGGTCAAAAAGGTAAGCCACATCGTGAGGACCAGGACTAGCCTCAGGATGACCCTGGAATGAGAAAGCAGGCACATCTGACCGCTGAATTCCCTGAAGACTTCCGTCAAATAAAGAAATGTGAGTAACCTCAACAAGACTCGGCAAGGAGGATTGGTCTACTTCAAAGCCATGATTTTGACTAGTGATTAAAACTTGTCCTGTTTGTAAATCTTTCACCGGATGGTTTGCGCCATGATGGCCAAATTTCATTTTTCGGGTCTTCGCGCCACTAGCGATAGCAAGTAATTGGTGACCCAAACAAATTCCAAAAATTGGCATTTTCTGATTCAATAAAACTTTAACCGCTTCAATAGCGTAACCACAAGGCTCAGGGTCACCTGGCCCATTCGATAAAAACACGCCGTCAGGCTTCATCGCAAGCACTTGATCAGCAGAGGTGGTAGCCGGAACGACAGTTACGCGGCAGCCCCGAGAAACTAACATCTTGAGGATGTTATGCTTGACGCCAAAATCATAAGCTACCACATGCCTCACTGAACTGACTTTTTCCTGCCTCTCGGGCTTGAGTGACCATTCCCCTTGATCCCACTCGTAAGCCTCAACGCACGTGACCTCACGCGCCAGGTCCTTTCCTGCCAAGCCAGGGAAGCTCCGCGCCCGCTTCAACAGCTCGCCCTGACCACTACCGTCAGCGCTGACTACCCCGGAGAGCGCACCCTTCTCACGCAACAATCTTGTCAACTTCCTCGTATCAATTCCCGCAATACCTACGATGCCTTGAGCTCCCATCCATGCGCTTAGGGAGCTTGTCGAACGAAAGTTACTCGCCAGTAGAGGCAGATCTTTAATTACGAGACCGGCCGCGCGAGCATGGTTAGATTCAAAATCTTCCTCATTACATCCAACACTGCCAACATGTGGATATGTAAGAGTAACGATTTGATTTTGATACGAGGGATCCGTAAGAATCTCCTGGTACCCGGTCATCGATGTGTTGAACACCACCTCACCGACCGCCGAGCCCTCCGCTCCGATAGAAAAACCGTTAAATACGGTCCCATCCTCAAGAACCAAGATCGCTGGATCACACTTTTGATACGACAATCGACCTCCTGGGACAAATTTTAAGTTGAGGCTTGCGATGCCCTCACAGCACGCACAAAAAGCGGGAAGAATCGTCAAACGCCCCTCCCCGCGTGAACGGAATTATACAGCCTCTTTGAGTAATCGATCAATCAATACGGTCTTCCAAACCGCCGAAAAAACCTCTTAAACGCAAAAATGTTTGATTACTGAAAAGACATTAACCGCCAAGAACATTTTGCATATCAAACAAACCGCTTTGTTTTCCAGAGAGGAATTTTGCCGCTCTTATCGCCCCAACAGCAAAATTACTTCTATCAGATGCTTTGTGAGAAATTTCTATACGCTCCCCGACTCCTGCAAATATCGCCGTGTGTTCCCCGACAATATCACCAGCACGGACCGTCGAAAAACCAATTGTATTATCCTTCCGCTCACCGGTGTAACCCTCTCTCGCATAAACCGCACAATCCGCTAAATCCCGGCCGAGCGCATCAGCAATCGCCTCACCCATTCCCAGTGCAGTTCCGGATGGTGCGTCCACTTTATACTTGTGATGTGCCTCTACGATTTCGATGTCATATCCAGAATCTAGCGCAAGAGCTGCGGCGTTGAGTAAACGCATCAATACATTAACCCCAACGCTCATATTTGGTGCCATTACGATCGGGATCGTTTCTGACGCTTTTTTGATAACCAGCTTCTCCTCATCCGTGAAGCCAGTGGTCCCAATCACCATAGCCGTGTTGCTCGAACAACACGCATCAAGGTGCAATAACGTGCCCTCAGGTCGAGTGAAGTCGACAAGAACGTCAGAACTACGAGCTACACCAATAATATCGGATGAAATGTCAATTCCGGACTGGAACCCAAGCAAGAGACCAGCATCCTGATGTAAGTGTGGATTGTCTTGCAACTCCAAGGCCCCGGCAAGAGCCAACTCGCCATCATCTCGAATACAGTTAATCAACGCCCGTCCCATCTTTCCGGAAGCACCGCAAACGGCTATATTTAAATTATTCATAAGCTTTTTAAATTCACATTTTTTTTGATTTTTGCTTTCAATTCTGACGACCTAAACGCTCAATCATTTGCTGAGCTTTCTGAAATTACATCGCCATCGATACGCGCCAAAAGATCGTCTTTAAATACAACTGTAACTGTTCGTTCCCGCCTCACATCACCAGCAGCACCTGAGAGGTAGACATAATTCCACTGATTTGGGGACAGAGGGTCAATCACCAAAGGTGTGCCAAGAAGAAAAGAAACCTGCTCTTTCGACATGCCTGCCTTCAATTTCATGAGGATATCCTGCTCCAAATAATTCCCCTGTCTCACTTCCATCTTGTAGGGGGATAAGAAACATGACGTTAGAAATAGTGTAAGGACCACCACACCGAAGCGCTTAAAGATCCACGTGTGCGTCTTTATCATAAAAAGTTTCAACCTGAAGAGTTAGTCAATACGAACCAAAAACGTTATGATAGGCTAAATTCAGAACAATTACACCGTCATGAAAACATCTCTAGATCTCAAAAATATGGGCCTCAAAGCAACACTGCCCCGTCTTAAGATAATAAATGTATTTGAGTCATCAACTTCCAGGCACCTATCCGCTGAAGATGTTTATCGCCAGCTTTTGGATGACGAGATGGACATTGGGCTTGCGACTATTTATCGTGTGCTCACACAATTTGAACAGGCTGGCATCCTGCTAAGACATCATTTTGAGTCTGGAAAGGCCGTATACGAGCTCGACCAAGGTGATCACCACGATCATTTGGTTTGCAATCAATGTGGGCGCGTTGAAGAGTTCTATGATGAGGACATTGAGCGAAAACAAACGCAAATTGCGAAAGAACGAGGGTTCGAAATTTTAGGTCACTCATTGCAAATTTATGCGGACTGCATCAAATTGAATTGCCCTCACAAGAAATAGTTTTTAGGTAAGACCCTGTCGTATCATTTCTTGTGCATGAGCCCGCGCTTCATCAGAGATCACCTCTCCAGCCAGCATTCTAGCAACCTCGTCAATTCGGGCCTCGGTTTCAAGGCGTTCCACCTGGGTAGTTGATGCCGAATTTGATTGGACTTTAGCCACAGTCCAATGAAACTGAGCTACAGCGGCTACTTGCGGCAAGTGGGTGACACACATAACTTGTGCCGTTTCCCCAATTGTCTTGAGCATTCTCCCAACAATTTCGGCAACGGCGCCTCCAACGCCAGAGTCAACTTCATCGAAAATCACCGTGGGAATTGCTGAGTCTTCATATATTACTGATTGTATCGCTAAGGATATACGCGACAATTCTCCCCCCGAGGCAACCCTGCCAATCAGTTTCGCTTCGGACCCAGGGTTCGTTGACACGTAGAACTCCACAGTCTCAAGCCCAGTAGCTTCCGGCTTCGAGTTAGGGATAATTCGAGCCTCGAATTGAACTCCAGACATTGCCAAACCTTTTAGCGCTAAATTTACTTTCTTTGTCAGGACATCAGAGGCTATTTTTCGATCAATACTTAATTTTTCTGCGATAGATAGGAATTTTTTTTGCGCCTCGCTCTCTTCTTTTTTGAGTTGGGCGATGTTTATTTGAGCAGAAATTTTTTCAAGCTCGGAATTTACATGAGAGGCATACGGAGCTAACTCATCAGCAGTAATACTGTATTTACGGGCGCATCTTTGCACTTCTGCAATTCTCTTGTCCAATGTCACCAACAAATTCGGTTCTACTTCCAACGACTCGGCATAGCGTCTAAAATCCCGATTGAATTCCGCAAGCTGAATTTCCATGCTCTCAAGGTTCTCGACCATTGGCGCAATCGAAACATCGATTTCAGCGGCTCCAGCGAGCTGCGATCGAACGTTTGAAAGAGTAGACATAACACTTTGCTCGCTGTCATCAAGTAAATCGGTAGCTCGCCTAGCAACATCAGTTAACTCACTGAGATTACTCAGCTTCCGATGCTGATCTACCGTTTGCTCCCACTCTTTTTGCGAGAAATCTAAGTCCTCTAATTCTTTCTTAGTTTCAGCTAAGTCTTCAGTCTTTTTTCTTAAATTTTCTGACCTCTGTAAGCTCTCGCACAATTGGTCCCGTAAAAATTGCCAATTTCGCCAGATTTTCTTCAAAGCTGAAGTCGCTTCGATTAAATTACCAAAAGAGTCTAAAACTCGGGAATGAGAGCTTGAATCCATTAGGGAGTAGTGCTCATGTTGACCATGGATATCAATAAGTAAAGCGCCAATCTCTTTAAGTTGCTTCACCGTAACGGGCACACCGTTGATCCACGCGCGTGAGCGACCTGACGCATCGACTACACGACGCAAGACGCAAACCTCCGTATCAAGATCTGCGTTTTCTAAAAAAGAGAGGACGTGAGGTAGCGCCGATATTTCAAATTCAGCAGCGATATCTGCCTTGCTTGCGCCAACTTTAATGCTCGCAATATCAGCTCGCCCCCCCAGAATAAGACCTATCGCTCCCAGAACAATAGATTTTCCAGCCCCAGTTTCTCCAGTAAGCACAGTAAAACCACGCTCCACATCGAGCTCAAGCCTATCGATCAATACATAATCTTTTACCGTTAAGCGAGTCAACATAATTGGCGATCAACCACGACTATGAGCCCATCGTTTCAGCCCAATGCAACTTTTCTCTCAAAGTACCGAAATAGTCATGGCCGTTCGAGTGAATGAGCTTGACCTTCTGCTTAGCCACCTGAACTTTAAGGCGTCCACCTTCTTTAATGTCGAAATGAGTGTGACTATCAACATGTACGCGCGCATCAATTGCCTCGATTATTTGAATCTCCACACACGCGGTGCCTGGAATAACAATAGGCCTGTTCGACAAAGAATGAGGGCAGACTGGCACCAAAAGGATGCAGTTAACGTCGGGCGAGATAATGGGTCCACCAGCGGAGAGAGCGTAAGCTGTTGACCCGGTTGGAGTGGATACAACTAACCCGTCGGACCTCAAGTTATATGCAAATTCTCCGTCAATGGTGACCTTCAACTGCACAAGACTACCACTTTGTCCTTTGCCGACAGAGATGTCATTTAACGCCCAAATCCCCTTCCCAAGCTCTCGACCCGTGCTTAACTCGAGTATGGTTCGCTCATCAAACGAGTACTCTCCATTTTGAACAGCTCGTAAGCTGGCAACCATTTTGTTCAATGAAATATCTGCCAGAAAGCCTAGTCGCCCTAAATTTATTCCAAGTAAGGGTACGTCGTATTTGGCAACCGTTCGCGCAAGACCCAGCAATGTCCCATCACCACCTAAAACTACCACAAGATCGCTCCGTTGAACCATTTCGTCTATTGGACCCGATTCAACGTTCATATTAGTCAGTTGTTGAGCCGTGAGATCATCTACTAGGCAACTGACGCCTTCGCCTTGAAGGTAATCAATAATTTGGGCAACCGGCCGTTGGACCTCGGAACTTTTATACTTACCAACGATACATACCCTATTAAATTTGTTCATATTTTTTAAAAATATCAATGTCTCCGCACATCATCGCAAATTATAAGGAATAAAAAAACCCAAAGTTCAGACAAAAACTTTGTAGAATGCAATCATCATGAACGAAAGATCGAGAATTTTACTCAAATCGCTTATTGAAAAGCACATTTCCGACGGTCAGCCTATTGGCTCAAGAGAATTGGCTAAGTCGTCTGGTTTAGAGCTCAGTCCAGCCAGCATTCGGAATATCATGGCAGATCTTGAGGAAATGGGCTTCATTGCAAGTCCGCATACTTCGGCCGGTAGAATCCCAACGCCCCTAGGGTATCGGTTTTTCGTTGACTCACTACTTACTGTCCAGCCACTAGGTTCCATTGAGCGCCATAAAATTGAAGACCAGTTCAGGCCTGACAGTGCTAATCGACTAATCGCTACCGCATCCCAATTGCTTTCAAACTTAACGCAGTTCGCTGGAGTGGTGAAATCACCATCGCGCCAAAGTAGTTCATTCCGGCATATCGAATTCGTCTCACTATCAGACCATCGCATTTTACTTATCATTGTTGCTCCAGATGGAGACGTTCAAAATAAAGTTCTTGAGGCATCGCGTAAATTCACAGATTCAGAGCTTACAGAAGCCACTAATTATTTGAACCAGAACTATGCCGGAATGGCTTTCGAAAACATAAGAGCTCGCATTCAGTCCGAATTGACAGAACTCAAAGACAATATATCCCAATTGATGTCTCTCGCAGTGTCTGCCGGCCAGGAAAACTCAGTCAAAAACGAAGACTACATCGTTTCAGGTGAAACGAACTTGTTGAGCGTTAATGACCTCACTATGAATATTGAAAGTTTGAGAACGCTTTTTGAGATGTTTGACAAAAAGACGGGGATACTTCAATTGCTAGACACGAGCGATAGGGCAAATGGTGTGCAAATATATATTGGAGGCGAATCTGGCTTAGTTCCACTAGACGAATGCAGCGTTGTGACAGCCCCTTATGACGTAGACGGACAAGTCGTTGGCACAGTAGGCGTAATTGGGCCTACGCGTATGGCATACGAGCGAGTCATTCCGATTGTCGATATCACCGCAAAATTATTATCCGGCGCACTATCTCACCCTTGAAACTAAACACAGAATCAACACAAACCTAAATGAAACTCCGAAAAGAACCCGACTATTCCCATGGCTCAATACATAACGTGGGCGTTTTGCTTGTTAATCTTGGGACCCCCGAGGCTCCCACCACAAAATCCGTAAGAAAATACCTAAGTGAATTTTTATGGGACTCGCGCGTCGTCGAAATCCCGAGAGCAATCTGGTGGTTAATCCTTAACGGAATCATTTTAAGAGTCAGGCCCAAAGCTTCTGCGGAAAAATACGCGTCAATTTGGTCTGATGAGGGCTCTCCTCTCAGAATCTTTACAGAAAAACAGGCGAAACTTCTTCAAGAAAAATTTAATAACTCAGCATTTCCTAAAGTTATTGTGAAGTCCGCGATGCGATACGGGGACCCATCCGTAGATAACGCTTTGTCGGCACTACGTGCAGAATGCTGTGATCAAATTTTAGTGGTACCACTCTACCCTCAGTTCAACTCAAGCACGACAGCAAGTATTTTCGACGCAGTCTTCAAGAGCTTTAGGAGCGTTCGTAACGTTCCAGGCCTCCGATTAATAAAGCACTTTCATGATCATGCAGGTTATATATCTGCGTTGAGCCAAAAAGTACGGCAGTACTGGGCTGAGCACGGAAAACCAGACAAATTGGTGCTCTCCTACCATGGGGTTCCAAAGTTTAGCTTAACAAAAGGAGATCCCTATCACTGTGAATGTTACAAAACCAGTCGCCTCCTAGGACAGCAACTGGATTTTGAGCCCGAAAACATTATCACCACATTTCAGTCCCGATTTGGTAGAGCCGAATGGCTCACACCCTACACAATAGAGATGATGAAGGGTCTGGGACGCGAGAATACAGGCAGAATCGACGTTTTTTGTCCTGGATTTGTCGCCGATTGTTTGGAAACTCTTGAGGAAATCAACATGGAGAACCGCGAAGAATTCGTGGAGCACGGCGGGGGCGAATTCCACTACATCCCATGCTTAAATGACAGCCCGGAATGGATAGAGGGGCTACATCAGATTGTCTCGGACAACACAATGGGATGGCTAAATCAAGAAATGACCATCGAAGACGTCAGTAATCAGGCGGCGAATAGTAGGGCAGAGGCCCTCAAGCGCGGCGCTAAGAACTGACAAAAAAGCTGATCACCCTAAAGTAGAGTCAAGCCCCTGTGTCGCCCGAAATTTGTCGCTTCTTCGTAATTCGTTTTCAACGTTCGATATTTTTCTTTAATATCCCTAACGATTGCTTCAACCACCACATTTAAATCTGCACAACTTTTCTGAGGCACAACATGAAGTACGTTATCCTCAATTGCAGTCGCAGCCTCAATTGCGAGATCAACATGATGGTTTTGTATTTCTGACAAAGCCTCTTCGAAAGACAGCCATCTCGACACAAGAGAGTCACTGGCACCCACTTTATCCCGCCAGACCGGCTTAATATGGGTAATTCCAAGTGAAACCTGAACTGACTCAACACCACACTGACCATTTTGCTCTTTGTGTTTGAAGCGCCATTGCAAATCCCACTTCGTTTTCGCCGGATGCCGATTACCATCGGTTCCGACTGGCCCCTTCAAATCCATTTCTGAGCTAAGGATTAAAGAAGATTGTCCGTTAACGGTATAGGAGCTAGCTCCGATGTGAACAAGGGGAACGGCCATAGCTAGATTAATAAAAAAACCATAACCCCCTAGGATTATCACCAAAAAAAACACTAATGAATGCGCTCGTATCATACCTTCTCTGCCACCCGAGGATACTCTCAAGGCAATAGCTTAACAGAATAAAACGCATCAATTTCCTTGACATAACACTTGAAAATGAAAATTTCGACCTCATTTAGCAACATATAAAAAATAGGGAGTGTCATTACAATGTCTGATAAAACGCCATCTTCACCGAGTATTAATGAAGACCTCGCTGAGTTAGAGGTCGAACAAGATCCAGTTTCTGTTGAATCAGAGGCCGGTCAAGGGTCGTCTGATAAGTCCCAAACTCAAATAGATCCCTCTGGGTCAGACCGACCAGAGAGCATTGAAGAGCAACTAACAAAAGCTACTTTAGAAGCTGAGAAAAACAAAGATGCATGGCTTCGCACTACAGCTGAGTTGGAAAACGTACGAAAGAGGTCTCAATCAGATATTTCGAATGCACACAAGTACGCAATAGAGAAGTTCGCCACCGAACTCCTCGCTGTTAAAGATAGTTTAGAAGCAGCTTTACAGAGCGATAATATAACAGCTGAGGCCATCAAAGATGGTGTTGAATTAACTCTTAAACAACTAACTAAAGTGTTTGATTCTCTTGAAATCAAAGAGATATCACCGCTTGGAGAGACGCTTGATCCGCACAAACATCAAGCAATGAACACGGTGGAGTCAGAAACCGCAGTGAACACCATCCTCAGCGTTTTTCAAAAGGGGTATTTACTCAAAGACCGGTTAATTCGTCCTGCCATGGTGAGTGTCTCAAAAGCCAAAGAAAAAACTTAAAGGGTTGAAAAATCAGTTATTGACCCAAAGTAGTTAAATAACGAAATTAGAATGTAAGGAAGATAAATATGGGCAAAATCATTGGAATCGATTTAGGAACCACAAATTCATGTGTTTCAGTTATGGACGGCGGAGAAGCGAAGGTATTAGAGAACTCTGAGGGAGGCCGCACAACGCCCTCAATTATTGCTTACACCCAGGATGATGAAGTGTTGGTCGGCGCGCCGGCAAAAAGACAAGCGGTCACCAACCCAGAAAATACGCTTTTCGCAGTTAAACGGTTAATCGGACGTCGCTTCAAAGACGCGGAAGTAAGTAAAGCAAAGGATAATTCCCCATTTTCTATTGTTGGGGCTAAGAACGGAGATGCTTGGGTTGAAGTCAGGGGCAAGCAAAGCGCGCCGCCCGAAATTTCAGCACAAGTTTTGATGAAAATGAAGAAGACTGCTGAGGACTATTTAGGTGAGGACGTGACTGAAGCAGTAATTACCGTTCCTGCTTACTTCAATGACTCACAGCGGCAAGCCACCAAAGACGCTGGAAAAATTGCAGGCTTAGAAGTCAAGCGAATCATAAATGAACCAACAGCAGCAGCACTCGCATTTGGTATGGACAAGAAACAAGGAGATCGAAAAATCGCGATCTATGACTTAGGTGGCGGCACCTTCGATGTGTCCATTATTGAAATTGCGGAAGTCGACGGAGAGCATCAATTCGAAGTGCTGTCTACGAACGGAGATACGTTTCTCGGCGGTGAAGATTTTGACCAAAGGATCATCGACTACCTTGCTAACGAATTCAAAAAAGACCAAGGTGTAGACCTCAAAAGCGATGTGTTAGCGCTCCAGCGTCTAAAAGAAGCTGCAGAAAAAGCCAAAATTGAGCTATCTGCGAGCCAACAAACTGAGGTCAACCTACCTTATATAACCGCTGATGCGTCTGGACCTAAGCACCTAAACGTCAAAATAACACGAGCAAAATTAGAAAGCCTCGTTGATGATTTGATAAGCCGCACAGTGGAACCGTGCCGAGTTGCAATCAAAGATGCCGGGGTAAAAACGTCCGATATTGACGATATTATTTTAGTCGGCGGTATGACAAGAATGCCAAAAGTTCAAGAAACGGTGAAGGGCTTCTTTAACAAAGAACCCCGACGAGACGTCAACCCAGATGAGGCCGTCGCAGTTGGTGCGGCAATTCAAGGTGGCGTTTTAAGAGGAGATGTAAAAGATGTATTGTTACTGGACGTAACACCCTTATCACTAGGCATCGAAACGTTGGGTGGGGTGATGACCAAACTGATACAAAAAAATACAACGATTCCAACCAAGGCAGACCAAGTATTCTCAACCGCGGAAGATAACCAAACAGCGGTCACGATTCACGTTGTACAAGGTGAGCGTGAGATGTCAAAAGATAATAAGTCCCTCGGACAATTTAACTTAACTGACATCCCTTCAGCAGCGAGAGGGATGCCTCAAATCGAAGTTAATTTCGATATTGATGCGAACGGAATATTACACGTGACGGCGAAGGACAAAGCAACTGGCAAGGAAAATAAAATTACCATTAAAGCGAATTCTGGCCTATCAGACGAAGAAATCGAAAAAATGGTGAAAGATGCAGAAGTGCACGCTGAAGACGACCAAAAAGCAAGAGAGTTAGTTGATGTTCGTAATCAGTGTGACGCTCTGATCCACAGCGTTCGCAAAACACTTAGCGAGAACGAGGATAAAGTTACAGAGGAGGAGAAAGCAAAGATCGAGGACGCTGCTAAAGAGGCGGAAGAGGCATTAAAAAATGCTGATAAAGATGAGATTGAGGCTAAGTCACAAATCCTATCAACGTTAGCTCAATCTTTGGCCGAAAAAATGTATGCGGATCAAGGTGAATCGCCAACAGGGGAGAATCCTACAGAAAAGCAAGAAGATGATGGAGATGTCGTGGATGCGGAATTTGAAGAAGTCACAGACGACGACAAGAAAACATCCTGATCGAAAATTGAATCAGTAATTAAAAAATGGTCGCAAGGGTATACCTTCCGGCCATTTTTCTTCATTCAAAAACACGTAACACTGAAAAATAAATTATGGCTAAGCGAGACTATTACGAAGTACTAGGTGCAGACCGAGGGGCTAGCGATAGTGATCTCAAAAAAATCTATAGACGGCTTGCCATGAAATTTCATCCGGATAAAAATCCTAACAATCCCGATGCTGAGAATAAATTCAAAGAAGTCAAAGAAGCTTACGAGGTTTTATCGAACCCTGAAAAAAAGGCAGCTTACGACCAATATGGTCACGCGGGTTTAGACCAATCATCGGGCATGGGCGGCGGTGCTGGCTTCGGTGGATTTTCTGACTCATTCGGCGATATTTTTGGTGATATTTTTGGTGGTGGACGCGCGGGCGGTGGCGGACGATCGAACGTTTATCGAGGTTCCGACTTAAAATATAATTTAGAGATCTCACTGGAAGAAGCCGCAAAAGGAACGGAAACTAAGATACGAATTCCGTCCTATAACGAGTGCTCCAAATGTGACGGGTCAGGCGCCAAGCCTGGCTCCTCACCAGTTACTTGTGGCACCTGCCAAGGTCAAGGGCAAGTTCGAGTCACTCAAGGTTTTTTTTCGGTGGCTCAACCATGTCCGGATTGTCAAGGTAAAGGAAAGGTTATTCAATCGCCTTGTGGGGGTTGCAATGGGCAAGGCAGAGTCAAAGACAATAAGACTCTGTCAGTAAAAATACCTGCTGGAGTGGACCAAGGGGATCGCATTAGATTGTCAAATGAGGGGGAAGCTGGGGTAAACGGCGGGCCTGCGGGCGACCTATACGTTGTTATTAACGTCAAAGACCATGAAGTATTCACTCGAGATGGCAATAATCTGCACTGTGAAATGCCCATTAGCTTTAGCACAGCGGCATTAGGAGGTGAAATTCAGGTCCCCACCCTGAATGGGTCCGCAAAGATTAAAGTCCCATCAGAGACGCAAACCGGAAAAGCATTTAGGCTGCGGGGCAAAGGCATTAAGGGCGTTCGTAGTAATGGATACGGTGACCTAATGTGTCACGTTGTTGTTGAGACACCAGTTAATTTAACCAAAAAACAAACGGAGTTACTCGCCGAATTAGAAAACATTAACCAATCAAGCTCGCATCTCCACAGCCCGAAAACTAAATCATGGATGGACAAAGTAAAAAGTATTTTTGAAAATTAAGACCGACGCCAAGTCGTCGTTCCTGAACTATCCTCTAAAATAACGCCTGCGTTTATTAATCCATCTCGCAATTCGTCAGCTAGATCATAATCTTTGTTCATTCGAGCTTCATTTCTCTTCTGGATCATAGATTCAATTTCATCCGCAGAAAGTGCTGATTCCACGCTCGACTGAAGAAAGTCTGAAGGTACACGATTCAAAAACCCCAGAGTCGCTGCCAAGCTCTTTAATAAACTCGCAGTAGCGACACTACGATCTCGATTCAGATCTGACGCCAAATCAAACAGGACAGACATTGCCTGTGGCGTATTAAAATCATCATCCAATGCCGCACGAAACTTGACAGCACGTGGATCATCCCAGCAACTGCTTTCATCGACTTCCGCACCAGAAATATCTTTCAATGATGTGTAAAGACGCGTTAATGCTAACTTAGCGTCCTCTAAATGCTGGTCGGAATAATTTAATGGACTTCTATAGTGGGCTCTCAGAATAAAAAACCGAATAACCTCCGGATCAAATTTTTTCAAGACTTCATTTACAGTGAAGAAATTACCCAATGATTTCGACATTTTTTCGTCATCAACACGCACAAAACCGTTATGCATCCAATAATTGACATAGCCATGGTCATGTGCTCCTTCCGACTGGGCAATTTCATTTTCATGATGCGGGAATTGAAGGTCTTGTCCGCCACCATGTATATCAAAATGCGAGCCCAAATAGCGCTCGCTCATAGCCGAACACTCTATGTGCCAACCTGGACGACCTTCTCCCCAAGGACTCTGCCAATAGGGCTCGCCCGGCTTCGCTCCCTTCCACAAAACAAAATCCATTGGATGCTTCTTTTCAGGGTTAATGTCCACCCGCTCTCCTGCTCTCAAGTCATCTAGTGATTTACCTGATAGCCGCCCATAACGCTCGAACTTATTCACTGAATAATAGACATCCCCGTTCGACCCTTCATAGGCTAAACCCTTATCAAACAGGAGCTCAATGAGTTTAATCATTTGCGGGATATTATCGGAGGCCTTGGGCTCAAAATCTGGTGGCGCAACTCCAAGTGCTGCCGCATCATCATTCATTGCCTCAATGAAGCGTTCAGTCAAATCTAAAAACGATTCTTGGTTTTGATTTGCTCGACTTATGATTTTGTCATCGATATCAGTAATATTCCGCACATAGGTCACTTCATATCCTGATGACTTAAACCAACTTCTAACCATGTCAAAAACTACCAACACTCGTGCGTGGCCTAGGTGACAAAAGTCATAGACCGTCATCCCGCAGACATACATGCGAACCGATTTTTCATCAATCGGTTTAAATATCTCTTTATTTCGAGTAAGGGAATTAAAAATTCTTAACATATTCTTTTAAATGCTCACGAAACATTCAGATAATTAAATTCGACTGGATTTACTTATTTTCATTACCATTAGGTTGGGAAGTATAGCAGAGCATTCTCACTAAATAGTCACGTTTGTCCGTCAAAAAACGTCGAGAGACTAGAAAACGCGGTTTCTGATATTGTAAGCAAGGGTAAAAAAACTGAACAACAAATCACGAGTTCAGCAAACACCAATTAGAGAAAGCATAATTTATAAAAATTAATGAAAGAAATTAATGTCTACACAAGTCACAATGAAAACATCGATGGGGGAAATCACCATCGAATTGAACGAAGAAAAAGCACCTATAACCGTAAAAAATTTTTTACAATACGTTGACTCCGAATTCTATAATGGCACAGTATTTCACAGAGTCATAAATGGGTTCATGATTCAAGGCGGCGGCATGGACGTCAATATGAAAGAGAAAGATACTCAGGCGCCTATCGAAAATGAAGCCAGCAACGGGCTTAAAAACGACGCTTACACCATCGCAATGGCCCGAACCAATGATGTGCATTCAGCCACTTCCCAATTTTTCATAAATATTGCGAATAACGAATTTCTGAACTTCACATCCGAAACACCACAGGGCTACGGGTACTGTGTTTTTGGTAAAGTCACGGCGGGAGAATCAGTTGTCGATCAAATAAAAGGCGTTCCAACTGGGACTAAGGGGTTCCACCAGGATGTGCCTAATGAAAATGTAATTATTGAGAGCGTGACAAGAGCTTAATTGCATTTAGATACTCTCTAACTGGCTAGATGATGTCTAATCTCAAGCTCATTTTTATTTCAGATTTACATTTGTCGTCATCAGAAACCTTAAAAACAAATATTTTTTTAAAGTTTCTGAAGTCCAACGTAGGTCGATCGATTCACTTGTTTATTCTTGGCGACTTATTCGACTATTGGATAGGAGATGATGATCGCGCAAACCCATTGTTCTCCATAGTGGTGCCGGCGTTACGTGATTTCACGAACACCGGCGCTCGTTTGAGCGTAATGCATGGAAACAGAGACTTTCTAATTGGCAAAAGTTTTTCCGGGTTAACGCGAGCCCAACTTCTTCCGGACCCATTCATCATAGATATTTTTGGAAAGCGAACGTTACTGAGTCATGGTGATCAGTGGTGTGCCGACGACATCGACTATCAAGCAATTCGATCAATAGTTCGATCGGATGAATGGATGGACAATTTTCTGAAACTCACAATAACAGAGCGTCACCAGCAAGCAAAAAAATACCGACAAAAAAGCGAAACCTGCAAAGAAAATAAAACCACCGAGATCATGGACGTGTCACTATCAACGGTTGATCAGGCATTCGTCACACATGATTGCCAGAGAATTATTCACGGTCATACGCATCGACATGCACATCATAAACACTTCATCGATTCACAGCCCATGGAGAGGTTCGTTTTATCGGATTGGCACGAACAGGGACAAGCGTTAATTTTTTCTGAAAATGGGTATTCCGACGAGTTTTTAACCTAAGTCCTTTAAAAATAAACTACCAAATCTATCCGTTAATAACGTCTAAATCTAAAGTAGATTTAGACTGCAACACAGACGAAATTTGCTCGTCGTTCCTCTCGCCTTCGACAGAGATTAAATAATCCTCTGAAATATCACCAGTGATGTACTCACCCGTGAAGCAGGATGTCTCAAATTGAGTAATTTCAGGATTAACAAAAGCACAACTCTCTATAAGGTCCTCAACAGTTTGGTAAATGATACGGTCCACGCCGATCTCTGCTGCTATAGCTTCCTCATCTCGACCGTAAGCAATTAGTTCCTTTGAGCTTGGCATGTCAATTCCATAAACATTTGGGTAACGAACCGGGGGTGCGGCCGACGCAAAGTAAACCTGTTTCGCTCCAGCTTCTCGTGCCATTTGTACAATTTCTTTACTTGTCGTTCCACGCACAATGGAGTCATCAACAAGCAATACATTTTTACCCTTAAATTCAGACGCAATTGCGTTAAGTTTTTGTCTAACAGATTTTTTTCTGACCTCTTGGCCCGGCATGATGAAGGTTCGTCCGATGTATCGGTTTTTTATAAATCCTTCTCGATAAGGCACCTCGATACCATCGGCGATTTCCATTGCCGAAGGACGACTGGAATCCGGGATAGGGATAACTACATCGATTTGAATGTCCGCATGCTCCGACCTTATTCTTTTTGCAAGCCTCTCTCCCATTCTCATTCTGGTCTCATGAACAGAAATGCCGTCAATGACGGAGTCAGGTCGAGCGAGATAGACATATTCGAAAATACAGGGATAACGCGACGGGTTAGAAACGCATTGCTGCTCGCTTACATTTCCTTCGTTTGAAATAAAGAGAGCTTCACCAGGTTCGATATCTCGCACATAATCGAAACCGAGCGTATCTAGCGCCACAGTCTCTGAGGAGACTAAATATTCCTTCTCTCCCTCTTTGTTTCGCACTCCGTAGACTAGCGGCCTAATTCCAAAAGGATCTCGAAACGCAAGTAGTCCGTAGCCAGATATCATAGCGACCACAGCGTATGCGCCTTGTACCCGCTTGTGAACGCCCCTTACAGCTTCAAAAATAGCCTCTGTAGTCAAGTTAACACCCACACTAGCCTTCTGTAACTCGTGCGCAAAAACATTCAACAAAACTTCAGAATCAGAATTAGTATTAACGTGGCGGAGATCTTGTCGAAAAAGCTCAATTTTTAACTTATGAGAATTAGTTAAGTTCCCGTTATGGCCAAGTACGATCCCGAACGGTGAATTCACATACATCGGCTGAACTTCATCAAACGCGTTCGCAGATCCAGCGGTTGGATAACGACAATGTCCGATTCCCGAATTGCCCACCATGACCCGCATATTACGCGTTCTAAAAACATCTCGCACAAGCCCGCTGCCTTTATGTATGTGGAAGCTGGGGCCATCTGCTGTCACAATACCAGCAGCG
>CBFIFN010000019.1:0-19728 GCA_965661885.1 uncultured Burkholderiales bacterium
ACTTTCAAGTTCTGCGTCGAATTTTTTAACCGTATGTTGATCTATATTCATGAGTTTAATTCTTGTCTGATTGTTGTTGATTATAACTTTTTCAAGATCTCATATAAAGATTACAAAATAATTACAAACGACTTATTTCGAATTTGCATACTCGGTGCGGACACCATTTTTAGTGCCATAAACCAACAAATCTGCAGATCGTCTCGCAAAAATCCCATTAGTGACGGCACCAACAATGCCATTGAGCTCTAGTTCCAACTCTACCGCCTTGTCAATTGTCAGGCCGTAAATGTCAATAATTACATTTCCATTATCTGTTAAAAAATCTTGTCTGAGCGTAGGCTCTCCACCAATTTTTTGGACTTCTCTCGAAACGTACGCACCCGCCATTGGTATCACCTCGAGAGGAAGAGGAAAAGTACCAAGAACATCAACAACTTTCGTTTCATCAGCAATACATATAAATTTTTCAGCTACAGCGGCAACAATTTTTTCTCGGGTAAGCGCCCCTCCCCCACCTTTGATCATCTCAAGATTTCGATTAATCTCATCTGCCCCATCCACATAGACTCCAAAACTGTCAGTATCATTGAGGCTCAACACTGGAATCCCACAATCTCGTAACTGCGAAGCCGTTATCTCAGAGCTAGCGATCGCTCCTGATGCTCCTCCCCAACTAGACAGTTCTTGAATGAAATAATCAGCCGTGGATCCAGTGCCAACCCCTACGACATCACCCTCCGACAAATAATTTACGGCCTCGCGCGCCGCAGAGCGCTTCATCTCATCTTGAGTCATCATTTAGTCATTTACTTTGATTGTGATTGATATCCAATAGCGATGCACGCAAACGTGCTTCTAATTGCATCTGCAATAGAATATCATCAAGAAAACTTATGAGTAGGCACAATGCATAAAAATACACAGAAAACAGTACTAATTTTAGGCGGAGCCGGATTTGTGGGGCGCTATCTGACCGAAGCTCTGTCGACTGCAGGGTTTCGGATCCGAATACCCACCCGAAACCGTGAGCGCGTCAAAGGGGCATTTATCGTTCTACCTAACGTCGAGCTATTACAAACAGACATTACGAATCTTGAAAACCTTGATTCCTTAATTAAAGGTGTCGATATTGTAGTCAACTGCCTAGGCATTCTCCATGAAGGCGAGAAAAATGATTTTTTTAAATTTCATGAGCAACTTGTTGAGCAAATTGTCTCCAGTTGTAATAAAGGACAAGTCAATCGATTTATCCATATCTCAGCGCTCAAATGCTCCAGTTCGGCCCCGAGCGCGTACTTGAGGTCAAAAGCCGCAGGAGAAAATGTAATTACCAGAAAATTAAGCGCTTCAACGACGCGACATATCCTGCGACCGTCAATCATTTTCGGAAACGGCGACTCATTTTTAACAATGTTTGCTGAGCTTTCTAAGTGGCTTCCCGTTATTCCGCTTGCTATGCCAAGAGCAAAATTTCAACCGATATTCATTGGCGATTTGGTCCAATTAATCATGCGCTGCGTTAATGGCTCCGAACATCGCCAATTAATAGAAGCGTGCGGGCCGAAACAATATGAATTAATCGAACTCGTTAATTATGCGAGCACATTTGGTCGGTTGCGCCCGATGGTCGTACCCATACCTGACTGGGCAGCGTATCTTCAAGCTATAACATTTGAGGCATTGAAACTTAATTTGATTACACGAGATAACTTAGCCTCTATGTCATTGGACAACACTACCGACTCAACCGACGATGCGTTTCAAACATCAATAGAAAGTATTGCGCCAACCTACTTAGGAAATAAATAGGGTGGCTTGCAAAAAACCTCTCGCATCACGTTATACCTGATGAATAAAGTATCTTACTATCTGGTGGGCGGTGCAGTCAGGGACGAATTACTGGGTCGCACCATCAAAGATAGGGACTTTGTTGTTGTCGGCCAAACAGCGAAGCAAATGATTGCTGATGGCTACCTTCCGGTTGGTAGAGATTTTCCGGTTTTTTTGCATCCTCGAACTAAAGAGGAATACGCATTGGCGCGTACCGAACGAAAAACGGGGCGAGGACATCAAGGATTCACGTTTCACGCTAACGCTGAAGTGACCCTCGAAGAAGACCTTAAACGACGAGATCTAACCATTAATGCCATCGCAAAGACGTCAGAGGGAGAACTTATAGACCCGTTTAACGGAATACTTGATCTGGAAAATAAAATATTAAGACACGTTAGCGATGCTTTCGTTGAAGATCCGTTAAGGGTATTTAGAGTGTGTCGGTTCATTTCAACATTAAATTTCGATATTCATCCCGATACGCTAAGTTTGATGAAGCAAGTGGTCAATTCTGGTGAGATTAAACATTTGAGCCAAGAGCGCATTTGGAACGAAATCATCTCAGGATTGAAAGGTGAGAACCCATCGAAAATGATCGAAAGCTTAAGGACCTGTGGAGCCTTGCGAGAAATGAGCGACACGCTACTCCTGGGCACACAAGACACTCAAAACCGAAAACGTATATACAGTGCAATCGATCTAGCTTCGAAGAATCAACTAGCAATTGAGAGTCTAGTAGCAATTTTTTGTTTACTTACCGAAAAAAATCTAGCTGAATTTTTGAGACATACCACCCAACCTACTCCAAATTTTAATGTGGACCGTCTCAAGACAGTCCTAAACAAACTTAAAGTTACTAAGATGCAGCATCAAGTATCACTTCACTTTTTAACTCACCTTCGCTCCGTTTTAAACGCTTATCAAATGGGAAATGAGCAATTAGTGGATTTGATAATTAATTTAGATGGATTGAGGAACCCTATTCGTTTCGAGCACATACTAGAATCCGTCTCTATAGTTGACCAAGTTTTTACTAATAGTGCACACGCCACCCAATTAATACTTGTTAAAGATTCCGTAAAAATACTTAAATCAATTAAGCATGGCGACCTTAAACTCACGAAAGATCCGAAAAGTATAAGAAAAATTATTAGACGCCAACGAATTGCCGCACTCGATGACGCTTTTCCGTCTCGCAGGCGGCTCGATAAAACTGTGGCCTCAGAGCCTAACGAATAAACCAATACAGGCCGGTTGCGAAAAGGCTCAAAATGAGCGTCGAGCCAAAAGGCAGATATAGTCTGCGATTAAAAAAAGTTATCCAAATATCCCCCGGCATAGTTTCGCGACCAATAAATTTTCGAAAAAATTTAAAAATAGTTGGCCTGATAAAAGAAATAACAAGCACTGCGACGATTATTGTAAGCATCCATTTAAGCAAAGATTTTGTAACTCCCTTCGTTTAAACTACCCCCATTGGCAATTATTAACGCCAATATCATACATTTATGAAAACGGAGAATGACTTTGATTGATCTATACACGTGGGCGACACCTAATGGGCGAAAGGTCTCTGTAATGTTAGAAGAACTAGATGTCGAGTACCAGACTATCAGTATAAATATCGGGAAGGACGAGCAGTTTTCAGAAAAATTCCTATCCATCAGTCCGAATAACAAAATTCCAGCAATCGTTGATCACGATACAAATAATAAGTCTTCTTTCAAACTCTTTGAATCCGGTGCAATCTTAATTTATTTAGCGGAGAAGTTCGGCAAATTTTTGCCGACTTCTGGTCTCGAACGCTTCAAAACAATGCAATGGCTTATGTTTCAAATGGGCGGTGCTGGCCCGATTTTCGGCCAAGTTCACCATTTTCTAAGAGCAGCCTCAGAACCTGTCCCTTACGCAATTAATCGGTATAAAACTGAAACAAAGCGGCTATACCGTGTTCTAGATAACCATCTCACTGAGAGTGAGTTTTTGACCAAAGAATACTCGATAGCAGACATCGCTACATTTCCATGGATAGCCCGGCACGAGTGGCACGAAATAGAACTATCGGCTTACCCAAACGTGTCAAGATGGTTCAGCACAGTGGGAAGCAGAGACGCGGTTAAAAAAGGAATGGCCGTGCCATTTTTGAATTGATCAGATCGCACACAATGATGCCAAAAAATACGTGCTGTCGTTGTAATAAGAAATTCGAATGCGGAATGGAGAATGACAAACCATGTTGGTGCGCTACCGACTTTCCAAATATCTTGCGCGGAGGGCTTGGGGACGGCTGTCTATGTTCAGACTGTATTTCTCAAGCCATTCATTCGAGAGCAATGGAGTCAGATGAGCGACTGTAATAAAGAACCCATTTTTGATGGGTCTCTCGTTACGGCAATACCACTGGCATCCATGATCTCTAACTTTTCATCCGCAGTTCCTTGACCACCTGAAATTATGGCACCAGCATGGCCCATTCGCTTTCCTGGGGGCGCGGTAACACCAGCGATAAAACCAGCGACTGGCTTTGTCATGTGTTCCTTCACCCACCGTGCTGCGATCTCTTCGTCAGTACCACCAATCTCACCTATCATGACAACGGCGTCGGTGTCCGGGTCATCATTAAATAATTTCAATACATCAATATGTTTAATTCCATTAACCGGGTCACCACCAATACCGACTGCCGTGCTTTGACCAAGCCCTAACTCAGTTAACTGAGCAACAGCTTCGTAAGTCAGCGTTCCAGATCGAGATACCACGCCGATTCGACCTTGCTTGTGAATGTGTCCCGGCATAATTCCAATTTTTAATTCCTCCGGAGTGATCACGCCCGGGCAATTTGGCCCAAGTAACAATGTTCGAGAATTTTTCTCCTGCATAGCATGTCGAAGGTCGACCATATCTTTAACTGGAATTCCTTCAGTGATACAAATCACCAAATCGAGTTCAGCTTCGACCGCCTCTAAAATTGCTTTCGCGGCACCCGCTGGTGGAACATAAACTACAGAGACTGTGGCTCCTGTCTGCTCCTTTGCCTCAGCCACTGCGCCATACACTGGAATTCCCTCAAAATCCTCACCAGCCCTCTTAGGGTTTACACCAGCAACGTAACAACTTTTTCCGTTTGCATAGTCACGACTCGTCTGAGTATGAAATCGACCGGTTTTTCCTGTAATTCCTTGGGTAATAACTCTCGTATGTTTATTAATCAAAATTGACATTTTATTGGCTACCTCGTGTTGCTTCGACTACTCGCTGAGCAGCATCAGCCATATTGTCAGATGAAATAATTGGCAAGCCAGACTCAATCAAAATTGTCTTACCTAAATCTTCGTTAGTGCCTTTCATACGCACGACTAGGGGCACCTTGAGGTCAACCTGCTTTGCTGCCTCGACTACCCCAGTGGCAATGACGTCACATCGCATAATGCCACCAAAAATATTCACAAAAATAGCTTTCAGGTTTGGGTTCGAGAGCATAATCTTAAACGCCTCGGTGACTTTCTCGGTTGTCGCGCCTCCTCCAACATCGAGAAAGTTAGCCGGCTCACCGCCAAAGAGCTTAATTACATCCATCGTGGCCATAGCAAGGCCCGCACCGTTTACTAGGCAACCGATGTCTCCGTCTAGAGAGATATAGGATAAATCAGATTTTGATGCTTCGATTTCCGCCGGATCCTCTTCGTCTAAATCGCGCATACCGAGTATTTTTGATTGCCGAAAAAGGGCGTTCGTATCGAAGTTCATCTTCGCATCAAGGGCTAAAACATCTCCATCTTTAGTCACAATCATAGGATTAATTTCAACCAAAGAAGCATCGGTCGTCACAAACGTTTGATAAAGGGATTCAAATAAATCTGCACCTTTCGTAATCGACCCCTCAGGCAACCCAATCTTGGCGCTAAGCTCAATCGCACTTTCACGGTCCAGCCCTAGACCAGGGTCTATGAACAGTTTGTGAATTTTTTCAGGAGATGTCGATGCAACCTCCTCGATGTCCATCCCGCCCTCAGATGAAGCCATAAGGCACAAAGTCTGAGATTCACGGTCAACAACCATGCCGACGTAAAGCTCCTTTTGAATCTGCGCCCCCTCCTCGACCAAAAGACGTTTTACCAGTTGCCCACCGGGACCGGTTTGAGGGGTCACTAACTGCATACCAAGGATAGTCGACGCAGTGGACTTGACCTCTTCAATTGATTTAACAACCTTTACTCCCCCGCCTTTACCTCGCCCACCAGCATGAATTTGTGCCTTTACCACCCAAGCCGTACCACCCAGCAGCTTAGCTGCTGCCTCTGCTTCCTCATCAGAGAAACACGGAATTCCGCGAGGAGTTTTTACCCCATGGGCGCGCAAAATATCTTTCGCTTGATATTCATGAATCTTCATTGGAGTTTACACCAGACTTTTAATTAATTTAAACGGAACTAGCGACGATCTTTGTTATAGATTTCTTTTAATCTTTTGGCTTCCTCTGCCCAGGTATTTTTTAAACTCTCATATTCCTTTTCGAGCTTACTAGCTCTCTCCTCGGATTCACTTAAAGTTTTTTCGGCGGCCTGGAGTCTCGAAGTCAAGTCAGAAACAACACTGCGTCTTTGCTGCGCTTCCTGCATAAGAATATCGAGTGATTTCTTTTTCTCTTCCATCGCCTTGCGTGCGTGAACGGTACGAATTTGCGCATCCTCAAAGGTCATCTCCGCCGCTATAACCGTCTGAAATAACGAGGCACACAAGTACGCACCCAATAACCAGAAAATGTGGCTCTTAGCTCTACATGCACTGCGCATTAAGACCTCCCGACATGTTGAAAAATGGTGCCGGCACACGGATTCGAACCGCGGACCTGATGATTACAAATCAACTGCTCTACCAACTGAGCTATGCCGGCCTTAAACAACGACGTAATTATAAATGCTTCTGAAAAAAAAGTTTACTTTACTAGTTTTAATCTTTGCTTCGAAGCTATCGGAACGGGGTCACTTTGCTTATTTTTATCCGGTTTATCGACTTTTCCCTCTGGTATATCCTCAACGTTAAAAGCGAGACCTTGACCGGATTCTCTAGAAAAAATTCCCTTTATGTCCTTGGTGGCTACGTAAATTTCCCTCGAAACAGAGGAGAATCTCGCAGAGAAAGTTACGGCTTCATTATCAATACGAAGATCTCTCGAGGCACCTGTCCCTATGTTAAGAACAATTTCACCATCACGAACGTGTTCGGCGGGTACGTTAGAAGAGTCTGATACGCGGACTGATAGATAAGGAGTCTGTCCAGAATCACAACACCAATCATAAATCGCTCTTATGAGATATGGTGAGATTGAGAGATTCACCTTCACCTGCGCATCACTTTTTCTGAGGGCGTTAACGCTTCCACGAACGCGGAGCGACTGAACAATCTTTCTGCATACTTCATTAGGGGCGCTGCAGCCTTAGGCAGTTGAATGCCGTAGAGGTCTAGCCTCCATAAAAGTGGCGCAATCGCCACATCAAGCATGGAGAAATCATCACCAAGCATATACTTTTGCTTCAAAAATACCGGAGCAACTTGAATTAAGCTGTCACGCACCTGTCCTCTGGCTTGCTCGGCCTGCCGCGCAGTTCCAGACTCAATTGCTTGAATATGTGAAAAAAGGTCATCTTCAAATCGAAATAAAAACAGTCTTGCACGCGCTTTTAAAGCTGGATCTGCAGGCATCAACTGGGGATGCGGAAACCGATCGTCAATGTACTCGTTGATGATGTTTGACTCGTACAGCACAAGGTCTCGCTCCACTAATACCGGCGTTTGGTTATATGGGTTCATCACAGCCAAATCTTCTGGCTTGTCAAATAGATCTACATCCACGATCTGAAAATCCATGCCCTTCTCAAATAAAACGATACGACATCTGTGGCTGAAAGGACACGTAGTGCCCGAGTAGAGCGTCATCATTTTTTGCAGTCCCCTATTTTATTTATCGTCTTACAACTGACATTTTTTATCAATGTACGTCTTTCCAAAACTCTCTTTTGACAGCCCAGGCCATGAATGCAAACAAAATAAGAAATATGATGACTAAGCTACCGATTTTCTTACGTTTTTCCGCTGCTGGTTCTCCCATGAAAACTAAATAGTTCGTTAGATCTAGCATCAATCTATTGAAATCTGAAGGACTAATCGATCCCGGGGTTTCATACTCTAGCGTCAACCCCTTTTGAGAATCGGAGGAATGAACTGCACGCTTAACTCCTTGCTCTTGCCAAAAGACATTTGGCATTGCAACATTTGGGAATATACGATTGTTCCATCCCGTAGTAGTCGCCTCATCTTTATAAAAGCCCGTAAAGTACGTGTAAAGCCAATCAGCCCCTCTGGATCGCGCCACAACAGATAGGTCTGGTGGCACTACCCCAAACATCAGCTTAGCATCCGATGCCCGGATAGAGTTCTTCATGGTGTCGCCCACTTTCACCGTACTGTCAGCAATGAAATATTGTTGTATCTGGTCAGTGGAGAGGCCTAAATCGGTAAGTCGGTTATAACGCATGAAGTCAGCTGCGTGACAACTCAAGCAACGATCAACGAAAACTTTCGCACCTCGTTGAAGCGATTCCACATCTGTTCCATCAATATTAGCGCGATCGAGAGTGTATCCTCCTCCCGCAGCTGCCGCTGTTCCAACAATAGACAGAAAACTCCAAATAATTAATATACTCTTCATGACGTTACCCGTTCCGGCTCCACTTTAGTCCGGTCAATTCTAGAAATGATCGGCAGCGTTAAGAAAAACAAAAAGTAAAGTGCCGTACACAACTGTGCTACAGCAGTAGCGACATCAGTACCTCCAATTTGTCCCCAAATATTTGTAGGCTTCAGTCCCAAATATCCGAGCAATAAGAATGCAATCACGAAAATTGTTAAGGAAGTTTTAAATAGTGGGCCTTTATACCTTATCGAGCGAACCGGACTTTTATCGAGCCAAGGCAATAAAAACAGTATGACCACAGCTCCGCCCATCGCCAAAACACCGGGGAATTGGGAGCCAAACATCGGCGGAACAGCCCTCAAAATAGAATAGAAAGGCGTGAAATACCACACCGGAGCAATATGAGGCGGCGTTTTTAATGGGTCAGCTGGAATGAAATTATTGTGCTCAAGAAAATACCCTCCCATTTCAGGGGCAAAGAATACGATAGCCGCAAAAATGGTTAGGAATACCACGAGACCGAAGATATCTTTAACCGTGTAGTAGGGATGAAACGGGATCCCATCAAGAGGCTTTCCTGTCACTGGATCTTTGTTTTTTTTGATATCGATACCATCGGGATTATTGGATCCAACCTCGTGCAGGGAGATAATGTGAGCAACAACCAGTCCGAGTAACGCGATCGGCACAGCGATCACATGCAATGCAAAAAATCGACTCAGGGTCGCATCGGAAACGACATAATCCCCACGAATCCAGATTGCTAGATCAGGGCCGATAACTGGCACAGCGCCGAATAAGTTTACGATCACCTGCGCGCCCCAATATGACATTTGACCCCAGGGCAATAAATAACCAAAAAATGCCTCAGCCATCAAACAAAGGTAAATCACCATACCAAAGATCCATAAAAGCTCTCTTGGCTTACGGTATGAGCCGTACATCAAAGCCCTAAACATATGCAAGTAGATCACCACGAAGAACAACGACGCACCAGTAGAGTGAACATAACGAATTAACCACCCCAGCGGAACATCTCTCATGATGTACTCAACCGACGCGAACGCTTTCTCCGCATCAGGCTTGTAGTGCATTGTGAGAAAAATACCCGATAAAATTTGTATGGCTAGAACCACTATCGCCAGCCCGCCAAAAAAGTACCAAAAATTGAAATTTTTCGGCGCATAATATTCTGTTAAATGCTCCCGAACCATCTTGGTCATCGGAAAACGCTCATCAATCCACGTCATTACTGGTGTAAGCATTAAATTAACTCCTCGCTGCATCGTCCCCGATTAACAATCGGGAATCAGACAAAAATTGATATGGTGGCACCTCTAGATTGGCTGGGGCTGGTACACCCTTGTACACACGGCCCGCGAGATCAAATTTTGAACCATGACACGGACAAAAAAATCCTCCACCCCAATCTGCACCAAGCCCCGAGGCCTCCCCGGCCTCAAGCTTTTGGGAGGGTGAGCATCCAAGGTGTGTACAAATACCGACCAACACTAGGAACTCAGGCTTAATCGAACGTTCAATATTTTGCGCGTATTCAGGTTGCATGGGTAATTTCGATTCCGGATCGGAGACAAGATCAGCGGTTTCCCCCAATTTACTCAGCATCTCGTTAGTACGATGTAATATCCATACTGGTTTCCCACGCCATTCTTCAGTTATGAGCATTCCAGGCTCTAACTTACTGATATCAACTTCCACGGGAGCCCCCGCAGCCTTAGCCCGCTCGCTAGGTGACATGCTCACGAATAATGGAGATATCGCGGTTAAGGCGCCTACTGCTCCGACGGCGCCAGTTGAAACCACCAACATCCGTCGTTGTTTATTCACTGGTTTTTCAGAACTCAAACTTTAATCTCCTAAAAAGACCCAAATGGTTGAGCCTGTTTCATAACATATTAATATTTTTTAAATTATACACTTTAGTGCAATATAAAATCTAGGTATTGACGAATAAATACATGATTATATGAACTATTTTTCTATATGCGGGTGCCGCAATTTTCAATGGCAATGGCATTTCAGATACTCATAGACGCTATGTGAGTGAAAATAAGTTATATTCTTTTCATGAAAACAAAAGTAAAACTTATTGATGGCGTGGCTTTTGAGGGGGTCAGCGGGAGCGGACACTCGATAACAATGGACGGCGCGCTCGAGGGCGGCGGTAAAAATCAAGGGCCTCGCCCGATGGAGATGCTGCTGATGGGCCTGGGGGGATGTAGCGCTTATGACGTGGTTACTATTTTGCGAAAATCAAGGCAGAAAATATCTGACCTCACTTTGGATATAGACGCAAAAAGAGCTGAAAACGACCCCAAGGTATTCATTTCAATAAATTTAAAATTCACAATCATGGGAGAAGATGTAAGCGAAAAATTAGTCAAGAGAGCGATTGACCTTTCAGCAAAAAAATATTGCTCAGCCTCCATTATGCTCGGAAAATCAGCAACGATTAGTCATGAATATAAAATACTTTAACCGCACTCCTTGATTGCATACGTCCCGCGACGTCAAAACATGAAGGTTGTCTTTGTCATTACTTTTGACATCAAACCCATCATAAATGTTGTGGGCCGACTCAACGATGCAGCCCCAAGATCCTCAGCTCGGTCAGCGTGTTCTCGCTCCTCTTCTCTCATTTGATTAACTATTGCTCGACTGCGCTCATCCTCTAATGGCATAAGATTCAAATGATCCGTTAGATGAGATTCAACCTGTCGCTCCGTTTCCCTTAAAAACCCGAGGCTCTCTCGCGTACCGGATAATCCGGCAATGACGCCGATAACAAATGAGCCAGCGTAAAAAAGCGGATCTAGGACACTCCGTTGCCCCCCAAGCTCTTTAATCCGAAGTTGAGTCCAAGCTAGATGATCAAGCTCCTCTTGGGCTGATTTATTCAGCGCTCGCCTGACATCATCCTTCTCTTCTACCAAAGACTGTCCCGAATACAGTGCTTGCGCACAGACCTCTCCAGTGTGATTGACCCGCATATATTTCGCAGAAGCCCTCTTTTGATCGGGACTAAGCGCTGCATCTGAGTCAGGAAGATCTAACTCCCGATTTGCGTGAGTAACGCTCGATACCACGCGCAACCCCTGATCAATTTCTTCAATAATTCGGTCCAATAACAAAGTCAAATTCATATCCTCAAATATTTCAAATCCATACACCCGATTCCCACTCCTTACGCCAACCGAGCTTACGTCAACCAAGCAACGCTCTTTGAATATCCCGCAATTCGCTTAGCCTCGCTTCGACAGACGTACGCAAGAAAAAATCCCCATCAGTCATCTTTTGAGCATAGATAAGCTCATTGATTGCACCAACCAAATTTCCCCTTAAAGCAAGTACCTCTGCATTATCTCGATGCATGGCCATCTTTCGATCTAAGCCTGCAAACGCCTTTGCTCTATATTCATAAAATTTCGAATCATGGCTTCCCTCTCCCCAAACAAGTGCAGACATGATCCTTTCCAAATCCTCAAACCTATTTAACGACAACAAAAGCTCCGCATACCCGTAAACGATTGATTTTCTCGAAGGATATTGCCGAAGGGCAGAAGTGTAGAGTTCGTCAGCTACTGCAGAATCGCCAAACATACGCTCAAAATCCGCCTGCAACGATAAGAGCATGGGATGCTCAGGTTCAAGCGCAAGAGCATCGCCTAACATTCGCTGATAATCTTCAATAGACGAGCCTCCTAAACCTTTTGTGACAACAGCAGAAAAAACTAAACCGTAAACTCCAGCAATTCGAGCAGTCTTCGCTTGGGACCTCTTTTGCTCATTAAAGAATTCCTGGGCTGCTTCTGCCCCGTCTTGGTATACCCTTAGACGAGCCTGAACAAACATGAATTCGATACTGTCCTCCAACTTGACAAGGGTCGCTTGCGATAAACGGTCTTCAATATCTGCAATCCTTTCAGACGTCAGCGGATGGGTTCTCAAATATTCAGGAAGCCCTGATTCATGAAGCCTTGATTGGCGCTGTAAATGTTTGAAAAAAAGTGGTACCTGATGAACATCAAACTCTGCTCGGCTTAATATTCGAAGCCCGACACGGTCCGCCTCGCGCTCGTGCTCACGTGTAAAATTCAACTGAGTTTGCATTGGTAGGGCTGCAGACGTCATTACGGCCGCCTGAGATAAATCTCCTCCAGACCGTGCGGCTAAAATAGCGGTAGCGATAGCAGCTAACGAGCCTATTCGAGCGTTCTTCTGCGCGGCAATGACACGAGCGATATGCCTCTGCGTCACGTGAGCGATCTCGTGCCCCAACACCCCTGCGAGCATTGACTCGTTCTCAGACTCAAGAATTAAGCCGGAATGAGTACCAATGTATCCGCCCGGAAACGCAAACGCATTCAGCGTTTCATCAATCATTACGAAAAAATTGAACTGGGTTCCAGGCGCATCACTATTTGCAACCAATTGATATCCCAAATGATTGATATATGAAGAAATCTCCGGGTCCGTCACATATTCTGCCGATGACCGCATTTGGCCCATTATTGATGCGCCAACGACCTTCTCTTGAAATATTGAGAAATCGTCTCTAAAAGGGTCACCTAAGTCTGGTAGCTCTTGACTGAACGTGTCTCTCGCAAAGAGCAGAGCAAAAACGACGATTAATGAAAATTTTTGGAACACGGTGCTATCATAATGAATATAGGAATATTATGTATTTTTCAAATTAAACAATCTTAAAATTTCGTTTAAAAGGATAAGCATATCTTGAATGACTTTACACATTTTGATGGTGCCGGCAAAGCCCAGATGGTTGACGTTGGCGCAAAAGACGATACAAATCGCGTAGCCATTGTCAGTGGCACGATAGCTATGTTGCCAGCGACGCTTGTCCTCATAAAATCAGGAGGTGCAAAAAAAGGTGACGTTCTTGGAATTGCAAGAATCGCCGCCATACAAGCCTCCAAAAAAACATCCGAATTAATTCCGTTATGTCATCCGCTTGCCATCACAAAAGTCACCGTAGACTTCGAAATTCAAGAGAAAGCACATGCCATAACATGTACAACCACCGTTGAAACATGGGGGAAAACAGGTGTAGAAATGGAAGCGCTGACTGCCTGCTCAGTGGGGCTACTCACTATCTATGACATGTGTAAAGCGGTTGACAGGGGAATGTTAATTAAAGATATTGGTCTTAAACAAAAGAGTGGCGGGAAATCCGGCTCTTGGACTGCGTCAAATTAGTTAAGGTATTCAAGCATCCGACGACATATTCGTTCCGTGACAATTAATAGAAAAAGACCACCCCACAGAATGCTGATTATGGCTATATTGCTTGCCGGTTCTGCAATGGGGTTAGTCGCGCCCAGCCATGCAGAGTCAGGAACCGTTAGCGTCGGTCGAGAATTAGCGCACAGTTACGATCACGGCAACTGTCTAGCGTGTCATAGCGCGCCGACTGACGAACTGGCAGTCACATTAGCAAATATTGCCCCTCCCCTGCTCCGAATGAAAGAACGATTTCCCGTCAGAGAGGTCCTATTTAACCATATATGGGACGCTCGAAATTCGAATCCTGACACCATTATGCCGCCGTTTGGCAGTCACGGAATCCTATCTAGTAGTGAGATACACAAAATCATTGATTATCTTTATACGTTATAAATATGCTAAACGAAGCGCAACAGCGCAGAGTATTTCTTCAGTCCGCGCTAGCCGTAATAAGCTCTTTGGTATTGCCTAGCGTTGGCTATTCGCGTTGGAACAAAAATGCCTATAACAAGACTGAAATTGTCGCGTCGGTCCAAAGTGTTGGCGTTACGAATCTTGCTGACCTGCGTGAAGCCGGTGGCGAGCTTAATTTATTAGCCCCGAAAATCGCGGAAAACGGGGCAATTGTTCCAATTACTGTGAACAGCAAAATCCCGAACACCGAGCGAATTTTTATTTTTGCAGAAAAAAACCCTCAACCCTTAGTTTCAGATTACGTCCTCACACCAAACGTAGAACCGTTCGTCGCTTCCCGAATAAAAATGAGTGAGACGGCTTTCGTTCACGCCATTGTACTAGCCGAGGGCGTGTTCTATCGAACCTCCAGGGAAGTCAAAGTTACCATCGGTGGGTGTGGAGAAGATAGCTGAAAGGATGAGCCAAAATGGATAAAACCGTACGTTTTAGAGTCCGTGTTAAAGACAAGATAGCGAATGTTAAGGCCATGATTTTCCATCCCATGGAGACTGGTTACCGTAGAGATAAAAACTCAAAAAGCATCATTCCTCAACACTTCGTTCATACCGCCATTGTTGCTCTCAATGGTAAAACAATAATGGAGATCCATTGGAGTCGATCAGTATCTAAAAATCCGTATCTTAATATTCGAGTTCCTGGCGTCTCGGCAGGCGATGAGCTATCCATATCCTGGCTTGATAACATGGGACAATCGGGTTATGGCGTTAACACTATCTCTTGAATGGTATGCGACTTCTCTTTTATCTCGCGGCACTCATTATCTTAATAAGTCAGGCTCCAGCTAGGAGTTCTCCAGAGGAGGACAAACAAATTTTCTTGGATACTTACGCGAAAAATTTGCCTGGCGTTCCCCTTTCTCGATACGTCCACGGATCGATGATGTTGAGTGACGATGCGCTCAGCCAATACGACAGCATTATGGACTTTCCTCCTTTTCAGGATGCGATCGACTCAGGAGAAAAAATTTGGAATACACCGTTCAAAAACGGTCAAAATTTTTCGAATTGCTTTGAAAATAAAGGTATAGAAATTGCTGGGAAATTTCCATACTACGATTCAGACCTTGAACAAGTCGTCACATTTGAAATGGCGCTTAATTTTTGTCTTCAAAACAACAATGAGGCGTCGGTAGATTTTGTGGATCCTGAAACGATGGGGGCACTCAGCGCTTACGCGCGCTCCTTGTCGGACGGCATGCTGATGCAAATTGAAATTTCAACACCTGACGCGCTAGCTAAATATAACGATGGAAAATCACTCTACTTTAGACGTATCGGGCAATATAACCTTGCTTGCGCGTCCTGCCACTTGACTCATGGTGGGCATTATTTTCGAGATGAGCTCCTATCTCCCGCTATCGGTCAAGCGGTTCATTTTCCCGTTTTTCGGGGTGGGGAAAGGCTCTACACACTCCAAATGAGGTATCAACGTTGCATGGAGGCCGTTGGTGCCGTTCCATATGATTCCGGCAGTGAAGAATTAAATAACCTGGAATTTTTTCATTCCTACCTCAATAACGGTCTCCCACTTGAGTCATCAGTGTATCGTCGTTAAGCCTGCTAAACGATATCTACAGGTGAAGCGAGAGAAACTTTAAAAGTAAGCCCAAAATTCCAGCGAGCACAAGTCGCTCCATTATTGTTAATTTAATTTTCATTCAGTTCACCACAGTTTGGTTGTAATTGTCAGTAACCAGTATGCGTAAAGCCTGAGGTTGTCTAACCGGTAGGTAAAGTATTAATGTATTGCGTCTCGCTCATCAATCCGTCCCATTCCTTAGGATCCGTTATTTTAACTTTAAATATCCAGGTTTCTTGGGGAGACTCATTAATTAATTCAGGTTGCTCACCCAAGAGCTCATTGACCGCAACGACCTCGCCCGAAACCGGCGAAAAAATATCGGAGGCAGTCTTAACTGATTCCACTGTTCCGCACTGCTCTCCAATTTTAAATAAAGCACCCAAAGCAGGCGCCCCAACGTAGACGACGTCTCCCAAAGACTCTTGTGCAAAATCACTCAGTCCTACAAGCACGTGGGCACTACCATCCATACATGCCCACTGATGTGTCTCACTAAACTTTTTTTCATTATCCCTGACCATTTCTAACCCCACACAATCCGCGCTAAATACCCAATCTTTTCATCAAAATTCAGCGGCTTCATCATTAACTTGAATAGAAAATATAACTATCGAACGCCACTGGAGCAATTCCGTCCACTCGCAGTATCATATTTAACTGCATCTCCTCTTTGGCACCAATATCTATCTTGCCACTGTCCACCATATATTCAAATGGATAAAAAACTCGTCTCGTTACAATATTTCCATCACTGCCAGTCAATTTTAATTCCATCGAAGGTAACTTAAGACGTTCTTGACTGGCGTTTTGAATCGTCGCTCGAAAGTGATATAAGCCCTTTCTCGGGTCAGGCCTGCTTACCAAATCAGCGCCCACAAGTCTCAACATTTCTATTCTCTTAGCAGCACCAAAGTCACAATTTAAGTGCTCGCATAATTTTGTGGTCCACGCCAAGTAAGGGTGCGAACTATCATCAATATTGCGAAGAGTGTCCGGTGAAGCCATTAAAAAAATTAACAGCCCGAGCAAAATATTCACAAACCACCACCAAGATCTTACTACAGGAGGGGCGGTAAACATCGTTTCAAATAAATTAGCGCCGAAATCGGGCGACTTTCTTAGCACCCGCTCCGCATTTGGCTCTAAATTCGACTCGCTTCGTCCGATTCCTTGAGTTGACGCCGTAACAACAGATGCGTCCAACCCTTCGTTTTCCGCAGACAGGTTTTCCTCGAGTTTTAACTGGTTCTGGTTTAACTTCTTTAAGTCATAACCAACATCAAAACGATAATGAGCGTATCCGTCAAACGCATGTCGACAGGACGGGCACTCAACTACTCCCGCGCGCTTCAGGAGAATCTTTGACGTCGACTCAGATATTTGAGCACAACGAGGACAGAGAAGAAAAATGTCCATATTATTTTTAGGCTAGTTTAGTCCCTTGCAAGCAGGCCCAATCCTCCATGGATTGAAACTTACTCATGTCAAACCATTGAGAGTATAAATCAATCAGGCCTTGACTCTGGTCCTCCAATATCCCCGACAAAACAATCTTGCCGCCAGGCTTTACCAGCCGCGACAGTAATGGCGCCAGCACCTTTAGCGGAGACGGCAAAATGTTAGCTATGACCACATCCGCTGGTATGTAATATCCCCTCTCCGCTGAGAGCACCTCTAAATCAACCTCATTTTTCTCTGAGTTGTATCGAGTCGCTGCTAACGAATCTTCATCTATATCGATGCTTACCACCCTCCCTGCTCCATATTTCCGCGCTGCAATACCCAAAACACCCGAACCACATCCGTAATCAATAATGCTGTCCTGACGAGTGATATTCTCCTCCAACCAAAGCAAGCACAACTGAGTCGTCGGGTGACTACCGGTACCAAAGGCAAGACCTGGGTCCAAAACGATATCGATTTCCGCTGAATCCGTCACGGCCGACCAACTTGGCGAAATCCGAAGTTTTTTTGAAATTCGTATTGGCTCGAACTGTTGTTGCGTTAATCGAACCCAATCCTGATCATCAACCCAATCCTCCAAGGGCTTGGAAAGCTTTAACGGTAGGACGGCATTAGTAACAATAGAAAATATTTGGTCCGCCATAGCATCTTTATCAAAAAGTCCTAACACGATATTATGGCCCCAGGAAAACTCAACGTCCTCGCCAGGCTCAAGATAAATTGCTCGCTCTTCGGCAGATCCTTCATCAGCATCTTTGACGTCAACAGAAATTGCCCCCGCGTCAAATAGCGCATCACTCAATATATCGACATCAAGGCCGCGTACGCGAAACTCTAATGTCAACCAAGCCATAATTTGTATACCATTAACCCGAATTTAATCGAATACATTAGCCACTTGAAAGCTTTTTCTCGAGGTAGTGAATACTTACACCACCCTCCACAAAATTCGCATCGGATACCAAGTCGCGATGCAGTGGAATATTGGTCTCGATTCCTTCAATTACCATTTCAGACAAGGCAACCCGTAGTCTGGATAGCGCTTGCTCCCGCGTATCACCATGCGCAATTAATTTGCCAATAAGGGAGTCGTAATAGGGGGGGACAAAGTAATTTTGATAAGCGTGTGAGTCCACTCTAATTCCAGGACCACCAGGAATATGAAGCGTTCGAATATTTCCGGGAGAGGGGGTAAACTTAAACGGGTGCTCAGCATTAATCCTGCACTCCACTGCATGTCCATTAAACTTTATATCTTTTTGTCTGAAAGGCAGTTTTTCTCCAAAGGCGACCAAAATCTGCGTTTTCACAATATCCACACCCGTAATCATTTCTGTTACCGGGTGCTCAACCTGCACCCGAGTATTCATCTCTATGAAATAAAATTTTCCATTTTCGTACAAGAATTCAAAGGTTCCGGCGCCACGATATCCGATTTTTCTTGAAGCCTCCGCACATTTCTCACCAATTTTAATTCGCTCTCTGGGACGAACATGCGGCGCGGGAGCCTCCTCAATTACCTTTTGATGACGTCTTTGCAAGGAACAGTCCCGATCCCCTAGATACACCGCGTGCTTATGTTGATCAGCTAACACTTGGACCTCAATGTGCCTAGGATACTCAAGGAATTTTTCCAAATATACCGTGGGATTTCCGAAAGCTACCTGCGCCTCCTGCTTTGTCATATTCACTGCATTAACCAGGGCTGCCTCAGTATGTACGACCCGCATGCCACGACCACCTCCGCCGCCCGATGCTTTAACAATGACCGGATAGCCTATGTCGCGCGCAATACCTATGATCTCCTTCGGATCATCCGGAAGCGCTCCTTCACTCCCGGGCACCACAGGAATACCTGCTTTTATCATCGCGATTTTCGCGCTGACCTTATCACCCATCAACCTAATAGTCTCAGATTTTGGACCAATAAATATAAACCCACTTTGTTCAACACGCTCAGCAAAATCAGCATTCTCAGACAAGAACCCATATCCCGGATGGATAGCCTGTGAATCGGTAACTTCAGCGGCACTGATGATCGCAGGTATGTTTAAATAAGAGTCGGCGCTTGAGGCTGGTCCAATGCAAACCGACTCGTCTGCAAGACGAACATACTTAGCCTCCGCGTCTGCCTCCGAATGAACAGCCACCGTTTTAATTCCTAACTCCCGACATGCGCGCTGTATCCGTAGGGCGATTTCACCTCGATTCGCAATTAAAATCTTCTCAAACATAAATTTTTGCTAGCCTTTTCATATAAATTCCCACAAAAGCTGGGCTTCAACTTGCAGCATTAGGCCAAAACGAATTACACAATTACAAAAAGAGGTTGACCGAACTCAATCGGCTGCCCGTTCTCCACAAGAATTTTTTTAATGACACCGCTTGCCTCGCATTCAATCTCATTTAGCAGC
>CBFIFN010000019.1:19736-20504 GCA_965661885.1 uncultured Burkholderiales bacterium
AAACTCAATCGGCTGCCCGTTCTCCACAAGAATTTTTTTAATGACACCGCTTGCCTCGCATTCAATCTCATTTAGCAGCTTCATCGCTTCAACAATACACACCGTATCACCTTCATTCACCGATTGACCTAGCTCCACAAAAGGTGCTGACTCTGGATTGGAAGCTCTATAAAACGTACCCACCATGGGCGATTTCATTACAAACCCGTCATCCACTGGGTTCACCTGATCAGGAGCAGGAGACGGCTCCCCAGGCTGCACTGGCACTGGTGCGTGTGTTACCGAAACGACCGGGGACTCGGCAGTCATGTGGGTTGACCGATTACCACTGTTGATACGAACCTTCTCCTCGCCCTCAGTGATTTCAAGCTCTTCGATCCCAGACTCTTGAACAAGGTCAATTAATTTTTTAAGCTTCCTCAAGTCCATCACAAATCTCCCTTCAAATTTTCCAAAGCAAAATCCAATGCAACGTCATAACCCATGACCCCAAGACCGCAAACAACAGCTTCAGCCTTATCACTAAGGTATGAGTGATGCCGAAACGGCTCACGTTTGTATACGTTTGAAACGTGGATTTCAACAAATGGTATGTTAACTGCTGAGACTGCATCACGAATTGCGATGCTCGTATGAGTGAAAGCCGCTGCGTTGAGCAACAAAAATTTAACACCAACCGTCTTAGTTTGTTGTATCAAGGTTACCAGCTCGCCCTCGAAGTTACTTTGTCGGCATTCGAGTCGGAGAGAAGTCCCTTCAACCCGCGCA
>CBFIFN010000020.1:0-20408 GCA_965661885.1 uncultured Burkholderiales bacterium
TATCGGTGGGAATGTCGCGGAAAATTCTGGAGGCGTTCACTGTCTGAAATATGGACTTACGGTCAATAATATTCTCAAAGTTCGCTTCGTCACTATCGAGGGAGAAATTGTCGAACTAGGGTCCGAGGGACTGGACACTCCAGGTTACGACTTACTCGCGCTGATCACGGGCTCAGAGGGCTTGTTAGGAGTGGTGACCGAAGTCACAGTCAAGCTTCTTCCCACCCCAGAAAAAGCGCAGGTCATCATGGCATCATTTGACGATGTCGAAAAAGCGGGACTTGCGGTCGCAGACATCATTGCGGCTGGCATCATTCCCGCTGGTCTGGAAATGATGGACAAGAAAGCGGTCAACGCAGTCGAACAATTCATTGGCGCCGGCTATCCAATGGGAGCGGAGGCCATGCTGCTGTGCGAATCAGACGGCTCTTCAGAGGAAGTTGAGAGCGAAATAGCTAAGACATCCGAGGTGCTAACTAAAGCGGGGGCAACAGAGATCACAGTATCCACTGATGAGGCGCAGCGACTGAAATTATGGGCCGGAAGAAAGTCAGCCTTTCCAGCAGTTGGCAGAGTACTTCCAGACTACTTTTGTATGGACGGAACCATTCCCAGAAAAACACTACCAAAAGTGCTCAAGCGTATCGCTGAGATGGAAAATGAATTTCACTTGCAATGCGCAAATGTATTTCACGCTGGGGATGGAAATTTACATCCACTTATCATGTTTGATGCAAACGAGGGTGACCAGCTTCATCGAGCAGAGCTCTACGGGGCAGCGATCTTGGAGTTATGCGTCGAGGTAGGTGGCACAATTACCGGTGAACACGGTGTCGGAATTGAGAAAATTAACCAAATGTGCGTGCAATTCGATAACCATGAAATACAGACCTTTCTTGATCTCAAAAGCGCGTTTGACCCCGACAGACGTCTCAACCCTGGCAAAGCAATCCCGACATTGAATCGTTGCGCTGAGTTTGGACATATGCATGTTCATCGTGGTGAAGAGCGCTTCCCAGATATTCCTCGATTCTAGTTTTACTTATTAGGTAGCCATACAATGTCAGACGATAATATTATCGAGCAATTTAAAGAACAGATTGCTGATGCAAAGCAGAACTCAACCACCATTAGAATACGAGGAGGTGGATCAAAAGATTTTTATGGCGTTTCACTAGAAGGAGACCTCCTAGAAACAAAGTCATACTCAGGTATCTCTGAGTACGAACCCACCGAGCTAGTCATAACTGCTAAAAGCGGGACGCCGCTTGAATTGATTGAGCAAACGCTTAGCGAGAATAATCAAATGTTAGCTTTTGAACCGCCACACATGGGACCTGAGGCGTCTTTCGGCGGATGTATAGCATCCGGGCTTTCGGGACCCAGACGTGCATCGCAAGGAGCGGTACGAGATTTAGTACTCGGAGTGCGCATGCTCAATTCAGAGAGTATTGATCTCCAATTTGGAGGCAAAGTCATGAAAAACGTAGCCGGATTTGACGTTTCCAGGCTACTGGCTGGTTCATTCGGCACACTCGGACTCATCTTAGAATGTTCCGTTAAAGTGCTACCGAAGCCTGAAACCGAACGCACGATATTCATGGAAATGAATCAAGAGTCTGCGCTGAAAAAAATGAATCAAATGGCGGGCATGTCGATTCCTCTTTCGGCAACTTGCTACGATGGCACTCAGCTCGCTGCGAGATTGTCAGGGTCAAATATTGCAGTGGCCACTGCACTCAAAAAGATTGGCGGAGAGTCAACGGACGAGAGCAGTTTTTGGCACTCAATCAGAGAACACACTCATGAATTTTTCAACTCCGAGGGATGTCTCTACCGTTTATCGATGAACCCTGCATCACCAATGAACGCCCACCCCACCGCATTTATAGAATGGAACGGTAGTACACGGTGGATATGGAATAATGGCAATTTATCTGAGCATCAAGCGTTCGCAAATAAACATGGTGGACACGCTGTTGCTTTTCGTGGCAATCAACCTGGTCACAATATCTGCGAATTACCCAGAGCCTTACATGCGATGCAAGTCAAAGTTAAAGACGCCCTAGATCCCCATAGAGTATTCGGTGAGAAGCGTTTGTTCTCCGAATTTTAATACGCCCAAGAATAGAAACCGTAAATGAAGACAAATTTAGAGATTGAAGTCCTTAACACCCGCGAGGGAAAAGAAGCCAACGATATTCTGCGCTCTTGTGTGCACTGTGGTTTTTGTACAGCCACTTGCCCCACCTACCAAATATTGGGGGACGAACTTGATAGCCCGAGAGGTCGTATTTATCTGATAAAGGAGTTATTAGAAGGCAAGAAACCAACTGAAGCGACCCAGCTTCACTTGGATAGATGTCTAACTTGTCGATCTTGCGAATCCACTTGTCCATCAGGAGTTCAATACGGGAGACTGGTTGATATCGGCAGAAATATCGTTGAAAAAACTGTTTCCCGAACGATCGGCGATAGACTCAAAAGAAATGCCTTGAATCAAATCATCACCAAAAAAACTGTTTTTAGGTCACTGATTACGGCTGGTAGGCTGGTCAAGCCAGTTCTACCCAACGTACTTCAAAAGAAAATTCCAGTGCCTCAAAGGGCGGTGATGAGCTGGCCTAAGTCGAACCACCCCAGAAAAATGCTTTTTCTTGATGGATGTGTGCAGCCCACCTTAGCTCCCAATATCAATATTGCCGCTGCTCGCTTACTTGACCGCCTTCAAGTGTCCCTGATTCCTACCTCAAAAATAAGTTGCTGCGGAGCCGTCACATATCACTTAAACAAACAAACCGAATCACTTGATTTCATCAAACAAAATATCGATGCATGGTGGCCTCATATCGAGCAGGGGGCGGAAGCTATTATCATCACAGCAAGCGGGTGCGGCACTATGATTAAGGAATACGGACACCTTCTTCTAGACGATCCTCAATATGCGGAAAAAGCCAAGGTTGTATCGGGCTTAACTAAGGATCTGTGTGAAGTATTTACGCACGAGGTCGAACTTGCTGACGAAAAAATATTTAACCCTATTAAGAGAAAGGTACCACTGGCACAAAGAGTTGCATTTCATGCTCCTTGTAGTTTGCAGCACGGGCAGCAAATAAAGGGAGTGGTAGAACGAATTTTAATCTCTGCGGGATACGACTTAACTACAATCGAGGATTCGCATCTTTGCTGCGGCTCAGCTGGAACGTACTCATTACTCCAAGCAGATCTATCAGAACAACTCTTAAGAAATAAAATTAATAATATATCGGCAGACAGTCCAGATTTAATAGTTACGGCAAATATTGGATGCCTAACCCAACTCCAAAGTGGCACCAGCACAAGAGTCATGCACTGGGCAGAACTACTAGAAGAAGCTCTCGACTTAAAAACGATCAAATAGGGAAATAAATGAAAAAAATAGCACTCATCACAGGCGCAACAGCAGGATTCGGTAAGTCTTCGGTCAAAAAATTCATTGAGGATGGCTGGGGAGTCATTGCGACCGGACGACGAGAAGATCGTCTCCTAAAATTGAAAGAACAATATGGAGAGTCTCTTCATTGCCTAAACTTTGACATCCAAGATAGCGCTCAAGTAGAGGCCGCGATAAACTCGCTGCCATCAAATTTTAAAAATATAGATTTGTTAATCAATAACGCAGGCCTTGCACTTGGCACCGCTCCCGCACAACAGTGCGATTTAGAACAATGGAACACCATGGTGGACACAAATATTCGTGGTCTAATGACGCTAACACATAAAGTTCTACCCAAGCTAATTGAGACACGAGGTGCAGTTATTAATATCAGCTCTGTCGCTGCTAGTTATCCGTATCCCGGAGGCAATGTTTATGGCGGCACGAAGGCATTTGTAGTCCAATTCTCATTAGGTTTGAGGTCAGACTTACATGGCACTGGAGTAAGGGTCACTTGCGTTGAACCTGGGATGTCAGAAACAGAGTTCACCCTAGTTCGGACCAAAGGGGATCAATCGGCTTCAGACAAACTTTACGAGGGAGCCAAGCCCATGACAGGAGATGACATAGCGGAGACCTTACACTGGATAGCCACACTGCCACCCCACATGAATATTAACCGCGTTGAACTCATGCCAGTCAACCAGTCATTCAGTCCTTTTCAAGTAAACAGGTCTTGAGCGCCCTGCATACCCTAACGCTGGGCCTATTTTCTCTGCGCTCCTAATGCTTGTCTGACTTGCACCATAAACTGCCCTACACAACCAGGATCAATCCATCTAACCACTGTTACGGAGTTTAATTCAGGATCTATCCAAGTGTAGGACCCGCCAGCACCAATAGCAAAAATACTCGACTCTGGTAAACCGTTAAACAGCAAGCTATTAGTATTTAACCAAGTTAACAAACCGTAATTGGGATTTAGATGAGACGGGCTAGTCATTAAATCGAACCAATCCTCGCTGATCAGGTTTTCTCCATTCCAACGACCTCGTTGCGAAATAAGTTGCCCTATTAACACCTGGTCATGACTGGAAATTCTCACTCCGCCGCCCCAGTGACTTCCTCCTGGAAGAATTGGCATTTGCGTATTATTGATGTGTGCAAACGCATTTTCGTAAGAGGTCCAAGACCAACTGTCACGGCAGCCAATAGGCTCGCGAATGGTCCTTTCGAAAACCGAATCAAGCGGCTCTAGAAATACATGCAGAAGAGCAGTGGAGAGCTGATTGATCCTCACATCGTTATATTCCCAATAAGTGCCCGGCTTTTGCAATTTACGTTTCGTACCCTTCGTAAAATGACACCTAGTATCAGTTTCCTGAAAAGATAGGCGTCTATAATGATCAACTTGATCGGGGATTCCGCAACAAATGCCAGACCACTCACTCGTTTGTTGCAATAGGTGTCGCCAAGTAACTTGACGATTATGAGTAGACTCAAAGCCAATGTTTGGCGCAGACTCAACAACAAAATCATCTAAATCAGGAATCAACCCTTGCTTGAAAGCGACACCGCATAAAAGAGCTAAATACGTTTTGGCTACACTAAACGTTAAGTCAGCGCGATTAATATCACCCCAGGAAACTATTTTTTTTCCGTCGACGTGAATGATGCCGGAAACACCACCTCTTGGAAAAACGGGGCCGAACAACTTGTTCCAAGGCGGCAGATCTTCCTCATGAATACCCCAGGGCGCTGTGTTGTCCTTGGACCAGCGAATCTCATTTGCAACAGCAAATGAAATGCTATCGTTTAGCAGGGCCATGTTAAATGTCTTACTCACGAGCCTACGTTAATTATCCCGCCGGCTCTCACCGTCAAATACTCGCCCTTCTTGGTTTGCCTCTCTTATATTTTTCCTGAGATTACGAGTTTTCCACCAAAAAAAGATGATCAAAACAACCACTACGACCGAGATAATAGCGAGTAAGACGATAGAGAACATAAAAGCTAGAATGACACTAGCAAGCCCAACCAGACCAAAGAATATCTGCTTTAAAATAGACGAGCTACCGGTGGCTGTCGCTTTATCATTAATCCTAAAATAGTAAGTTTTTCGTTTCATTTATTTAGCTGTATTTCTTGATTTATTTAACCTCAATGTTCATTATTTTTCCGTACTCGCGTTGGCTGTTTTATTTTACGCCAAAGTCCATAAGTGAGCAGCCAGTAAACCCCGCCACGGTCGGTACTTCATCAACCAATCCTGTACATCACAAATGGGTATTTGCGCCATACCCAGGAGTTTTGCAACCTGTTTGCGAATCACTGCGTCCCCATGAAGTGATCCATCTAAGAAAGCGTAACCCCTTAGGAAAGTATAGTTAACCGTCCAAGGCCCTACCCCCTTAAAGGATATTAGCTCACGCGAAAGCTCATCAGATTGTTCTTCTGTTGAGACAGGCCTATCTAACGATAGCTGCCCCAATTGGACTTTTTCCGCAAGTGAAAAAATTGTATTCGATTTTGCTGTTGAGATTCCAAACTCAAGAAGTCTTTCAGCGCCAAGGTCAGCGACACAGTCTGCACTTGGAAAACAAAACATACCCGAGGAATGAGCTGAACCAAGCCCACCTATAAAACGGGATCTTATCGACGTTGCGGCAGCGACACTTACCTGTTGTCCAATTACCGAAGAAATCAGCGCCTCCCATGGGCTCACGGTTTGTGGTACACGTAAGCCCTTTGTTTTTACGATCATCTCGGACAACACAGGATCCGCTTCAGCTAGCGACTCAAACTCACTTATTGGCTGAGCCAAACCCAAGACGCGTGATACCACCTCCAAAATCTCACGATTTAAGTGGGTTAGATCTACTTTTGCGTCAATAACTGCAGTGACGTCAGCTGTTAAGCCCCTAAACCGAACCAAAACGTGTGCTGGTGCGTTACAAACCCAAAATGATTTTTCAAAACCATCATCCCACGCTTTCTCCGACGTCCCGACCTTATCTCTTCCGTAATAATGAAGTACGCCACTCGGGCAAAAACCAGACGGTAACGGCATTTCAAAACACAAAGTAGTCATACCCTACCCCTCTTAAAAAAGATAACATTGATCAAATCGAATCGTCTCTTTAAGACTATAACCAAATAATTAAGGTGAATGATGCCCAACGTAATCATTGAGAATGTGCGAAATGAACTGACACAAAGGAACAAACTAAGAATCGGCATAAACGCCTCCAATTTCCTACTCGTTTCCCATATTGATGAGAGCGGCATTCCGTTCGGAATAGCGCCCGACCTAGGTCGCATATTCGCACAACAAATAAAAGCAAACCCACAATTCGTAGTGTATGACAGTCCAGGCAAATTAGCTGACGCAGGGGCTGAGGGTGATTGGGATATCGCTTTTGTAGGAAACGAACCACAAAGGGCAAAGAGTATCGCCTTTTCAGCACCTTATCTCGAGATCCCGGTTACTTTCCTCGTGCGTAAACATTCAACCATTAAAGTAATGGCTGATATCGATCACGTAGGAAACCAAATCTCAGTAATGGGTCGGAGCGCCTATGATTTATTCTTAACGGCAACAATTAAAAATGCCACCATCATTCGTAGCGCCTCTATCAAAGAGTCATTACAAAGATTTGTCAATGAAGGAATTGAAATTTTAGCTGGCCTCAAACCGCGATTAATATCCGACTGTGAGGAAGTTCCTGAAACTCGCATTCTTCGTGGTCAAATCACCTCCGTCAAACAATCGGTCGGTACTTTACCAATCAATCAAATGAGTGCCAAATACCTTCACCAGTTTATCGAAAAAGCGAAGGCCGATGGATTAATCCATAAGCTAATCGAAAAATATCATGTTCATGGCGTAAGTGTCGCGCCTAGAGCTTGACTCGTCTGCAGTCCCAATAAACTACGCCTAGTTTAGTAGTGGACATCGTTACACAAGCTTTCCTACCGACTAAAAAAAGTTTACCAGTAGGTCTATTTTTAGCACATTAAGGAGCATTGACAAGCCGTGCCCAGACGAAAATTTATTAGTCGCCAGTTGTCCTAATGATTATCTCTTGGAATTCCTTTTTTACGGTCTATTTTTTGATATTTAGTTGCGGGCTTAAGAACCATACCTTCCGAGAGTTCATCGACAATTTCTCGTTGAATTTCTTGCCACGGAGTCTGACTATCTGGAATAGGATGTCCTCCTGATTTTTTTAATTGGCGCTTTCGTTTCGCAATTTCAGTTTTCGAAATTTTAATATTCACAGATCTTTCATTTAGGTCTATACGCACAATATCGTTCGTCTTTAGAATTGCGAGGTTTCCACCAGTCGCCGCCTCTGGAGATGCGTTTAAAATTGACGGTGAACCAGAAGTTCCCGATTGTCTCCCATCTCCAATACAAGGCAGTTCCTGTACCCCCGCCTTAATCAAACGAGCAGGCGGTTGCATATTAACGACCTCCGCCGCACCTGGATAGCCCACGGGACCAACACCCCGAATAAACAACATGCAAGTATCATCAATTTTTAATTTGCGGTCGTCAATGCGTTTGTGATAATCCTCTGGGCCCTCAAAAACGATTGCTCTACCTTCAAACGCGTTGAGGTCATCTGGATTCGATAAATACTTTGCTCTAAATGCATCTGAAATCACACTCGTCTTCATAATTGCGCTATCGAAAAGGTTACCCTTCATGTGAAGAAAACCAGCTTGATCCTTCATTGGCTTTTTCGCTGACCAGATCACAGTCGCATCTAGAACTTTAGCTTTTTGACAATTTTGATACAGCGTTTTTCCATTAACCGTCAAAGCTGTTTTGTTAATCACGCCCGATTTTATGAGTCGACTCACCACCGCCGGCACGCCACCTGCGTGATGAAAGTCCTCGCCAAGATACTCTCCTGCTGGCTGCATATTTACGATTAATGGGACGTCATACCCTACGCGCTCCCAATCATCATTATTTAACTTTACGCCAAGATGTTTTGCTATCGCGTTAAAGTGAATTGGCGCATTGGTCGAGCCGCCGATCGCTGAGTTTACAGCGATCATGTTTTCAAAAGCTGACTTGGTCATAATCTTTGACGGTCTAAGGTCCTCCCAGACCATTTCAACGATTCTTTTTCCACTAAGGTATGCATTTTCAGCACGCTCTCTATGCGGCGCTGGTATTGCTGCTCCGCCTGGCAATGACATACCGATCGCCTCAGCTAATGCATTCATGGTAGAGGCAGTTCCCATGGTATTGCAGTGCCCAACAGAGGGCGCTGACGACGCGATGATATCAATATACTCCTCATGGTTAATCTCTCCAGCAGCTAGTAACTTCCTTGCCTCCCAAACGATCGTGCCAGACCCTGTCCGCTTACCCCTAAACCATCCGTTAAGCATCGGACCGCCGGATAGAACAATAGCAGGGATATCTACTGTTGCAGCCGCCATTAGCTGAGCTGGCGTAGTTTTATCACAACCTGTTGTCAAAACGACACCATCGATAAAATATCCATATAAAAGTTCGACTAATCCGAGATAACAAAGATTACGATCTAGCGTCGCGCTGGGGCGCTTACCGGTCTCTTGAATGGGGTGCACCGGGAACTCAAAAGCTATGCCACCAGCCTCTCGAACACCTTCTCTCACTCTTTTCGCTAACTCTAAGTGATGACGATTACAAGGAGACAAATCGGAACCGGATTGAGCAATACCAATTATGGGCTTCCCCGACTGCAGTTCCTCACGACTAATTCCCCAATTCATGTATCTTTCAATATATAAGGCCGTCATATCAGGATTATCTGGGTTGTTGAACCAGTGCCTTGAACGCAACTCGGATGGATCTATACGTCCCCTGACTTTACCTACAGAGCTTTTTTTCTTGAATACTTTCTTTGAACTAGCCACATGCTCCCCCTATTTCGTTCTTTTTCGATAGTCTCATTATGCTTATTTTTATTGATGCTAACAGTCTTACGATTTTAAGGTTCAATAATGATGGCTATCTTTAACCTAGCGCTCTACCGAAGCAAAAAAAAACCGCTCAGCAAGCTGGGCGGTCATGAGGTTTCAAAGAGAGGCATAACACTCAATTGTGCATGAACTATAGACGAAAAATTTTCGACGTCATAGCGCGTATTGACGTACATATTTATGGGAAATCTTCCCAACCTAATAAATAGATCAGAGGGATTTATCGATAGATGAGATTATTCCATGGTCGAGCGCGATACGAACAATTTGCGCTGCCGACGTCACCCCTAGTTTCTGTCGAATGATTGATTGATAATTTGCAACGGTTTTATATGAAATATGAAGCGCTTGCGATATCTCATTGATTGAATGGCCCTGGACTAAAAGACGAAATATCTCAAATTCTCGACTGGATAATAAATCAATATCCTTCTCGCTATCTGAAACCGTCTGAGTGGCGATCAATTGCGCCATTTCCTCACTTAAGTAAAGCTTTCCCAAAGCAACTTGCCGCACAGCATCAACAAGAGCCTCAGGAGCGGCGGACTTAGTGACATACCCTTTTGCACCAGCTTGGAAAGCTCGATTCACGAAGACCATATCTTCGTGCATGCTAAAAATTAAGATTTTCTGATCAGGAAACCTGCTAATCACGCGACGCGTGACCTCAATACCGCTCATGCCAGGTAAGGTAATGTCCATGACTACAACATCAGGTTGGTATTCACAAATAATCCTATACCCCTCATTACCGTTGTCACCCTCTGCCAGAACTTGGATATGAGAATCGCCCTCCAGCAACCTCCGGTAGCCCTCCCGAACAACTGCATGGTCATCAATGAGAATTATACTTATGGGGTCCATGGCCACTAGATAAGTTAGGTTAGGTTAGACTGAAAGGTATGAATGGGAAAACGAGCGGACACGAAGAATCCACTTGGAATATCAGCACCTGCTTCAAACACCCCACCCAGATTCTCAATCCGTTCCCTTAACCCCATCAATCCAATACCATCGTTGTTATCACTTATTTCTTTTATCGACCCGTTATCCGCGACTTTTATCTCTGCATAACCGTCGTTTTGTGAGGCACTGACGGCCACCACGACTCTCGTCGCATCGCTGTGTCTGATTATATTGGTCAGCGCCTCTTGTACACATCGGAAAATAGTGATGTTTGACGTTTCATCAAAATTTGCTCCATATAAATCGATATCGGCCTCCCACTCTACGTCATCAAAACGCCGACGCCAGTCTTCAATCATATATTCTAGCGCCGCCGACAGACCAAGTTCGTCTAGTGCAACTGGACGTAATTGTTTCAGCAAATCCCTTACATCTGAAAATAATTTCCCGGAAACATCAACAATAGACTTTGCTTGTGTGTAAAGGTCGCTATTGACGTCGGCCGCATTCCTGATCGCAACCCCATCGATCATGATGGCGTTCATACTCTGTCCAAATTCGTCGTGTAATTCCCGGGCAATTGCCAAGCGCTCCGCTTCCTGTATTTCTACATTTTTCATAGTCAATCGACGATTTTTATCTAGTGCGATTGTTAATTTGTTTTGGGCTTCTGCTTGGAGTCCCATTTGTTTACGTAATTGACGAGTGCGCCGGACTAGTACGTAAGCCATGACTACAAAGACCAAAAGAAGAACTAAAGGAAGCTCATCTAACTGCCAAGCCTCAACTGAAGCAGTGACTCGAGTCAACTGCTCATGTAATTCAAGATAAGATGCAAGAAAGAAAAAGACCACACCCGTTCCAAAAATTAGTAATAAATCCCTCCACAAAATTGGTGGACTTTGCTCAGCACCAGGACTACCGTCCTTAAATTGAGAAAGCATTGTTATGCTCCAATTCTGCTTGGTCCGTATTAACTAAGCCGCCAATATCGGACGACACAATCATCAAAAACACTGAATTTATCATTTTAATTATCCGACTATCTGCAAATAAGTGATTTTAGAGTACCACCGGTCATGATCCAGTAAACAGGAATAATTCCCGGTGTTAGAAAATGCTACAGTGTGGCAATGTAACTAAAAATAAAATCTGCTAAGCGAGGGAGTCTATGGTTCGAGCTTTAATTTTTGATGTTTTTGGGACTGTCGTCGATTGGCGGGGAAGTATCACAAGAGAAGTTAGGTCCCTTGCCTCACAAAAAGGAATTCGCCTCAACGCTGGTAAATTTGCAAACGATTGGCGCGCGGGCTATCAACCCGCTATGCAACGAGTAAGACAAGGCGACCTCCCATGGCTAAATATTGACGCTCTACATCGACTCATTCTCAATGAACTAAAACAAGAATATAAATTAGATTGTTTAAGTGAAGATGAAACGGATACCTTAAACCGAGTGTGGCATCGCCTAAAGCCATGGCCCGATTCCGTCCGAGGCCTCAAAAAACTTAAACATCAATTCACCATATCACCACTGTCGAACGGTAACTTTTCGTTACTAAATAACATGGCTAAACATTCAAGTTTGCCTTGGGACTGTATCATCAGCGCCGAATTGTTCGGGCACTATAAACCAGATCCGGAAACATACCTCGGCGCCTGCAAGCTGTTAGACCTCGACCCCGCTCAAGTCATGTTGTGTGCGGCGCATAAAGATGACTTGTTAGCCGCGAAAGGTTGCGGTTTAAAAACGGCATTCATTAAAAGACCCCGTGAGCATTCACCTTCAGTAAATCGCGACCTGTCTACAGATACAAGGTTTGACCACAACGCCGACAGTATCACTGATCTAGCGTCCCAACTGAGCTGATACTAGTACCGGTAGTGGTAGTGGCACAAATTCAGTCTGGCACATCTCTTTTATATATTGCAAATCAGTAATGTGATAATTTTAAACCTTATAATACAGGCCTCCAACGATCTTCATCGCTCTTCAATTATTGGATGACGGTGTTCCTCTAGCGCCCACAGAACATGCTCCCTAACTAGCTCAGACTTGAACGACCTTCTGGACTCGAGCGCTTGAATCACCTCTGGAGACGTGGGGGCATTTCCCAAACTACAAGCCAAGTTACGCAACCAACGCTCGTAACCAATGCGACGAATAGCACTACCCTCCGTATTTTTTTTAAACTCCGACTCACTCCACAGAAATAATCTCGCTAAACTTTCACCATCTAGAGGGTCTCGAGACTCAAAATCAGGTACTGCAGTAATCGAGGCATATTTATTCCAAGGACAAACAATCTGGCAATCGTCACAACCATAAATACGATTACCTATCGATTTTCTGAATTCTTGCGGAATACTTCCTTTATGCTCTATCGTCAGGTATGAGATGCACTTTCGTGCATCGAGTTGGTATGGCGCGATAATAGCGTTAGTTGGACAAACGTCAATACAGCGGCTGCAAGTGCCACAGTGCTCCTCAGAAGCATCGTCAATTGGCAACTCCAGATCGGTATAAATCTCTCCCAAAAAAAACCATGAACCTGTAGCCTTGTTAATTAAAAGTGTGTGTTTACCACGCCACCCCAAACCTGACTTTACAGCCAGTTCGACCTCCATCACAGGAGCGCTATCAGTGAAAACCCGGTATCCAAACGGTCCGATAACCGATTGCATTTTACGAGCCACTTTTTCTAACCGGCCTCTTATCACTTTGTGGTAATCACGACCTAGAGCGTAGCTGGAGACAAACCCCTTCTCAGGCACCTTTAAAAACTCCATTCCTTTCATGCTGTCATTACGCAGCTGAAAGTAATTCATTCTCAAGGTCAGGATACGTTTGACACCCTTCACAAGCTTGTCGGGCTCTGTCTTCATCCCGAATCGGTTCGCTATGAAGCTCATATCCCCAGCATAACCTTTGTCGATCCATTCTTTCAATTGCGGTTTAGCTTCAGACAGGTCACAGTTCGTGACTCTCAGGTCATCAAACCCGAATTCGTGAGCGATCGATTTAATTTGGCGTGTTACTGTGTTGAATTTGGTATCAGAGACCATACATTACAGTATCTACACCCGCATTAAATCCTATCGTTTTCAAGGCGCTGTTCAAGATCAACGATAACTGGAATGAGATGATCTAAGTTGGGGTTAATAGCCATTGCCCCAGAGAGATAATTGAGAGCTTTTCTAGCCTCCGATCGCTCCATCCAAATACTCGCGCAGCTTTGCATGACCTCGTAGTGGTAGGGATTCAATTGGAGCGCGACCTCGTAATCAGCAAGTGCTCTATCTAGATCACCTAAGTAGAGCCAGGCGTCGCCGCGCTTATTCCACGCTTCTGAAAACAGTGGTTCCGCCTTTATAACTCCGTCTAACAGTTCAATAGCTTTTTGAGGGTTTCCGTTTTGCATTTCGAGGGCAGACTTCACAAACAAACGTTTCGCGGATAAATTATCCAAACGAAGCCATAAACCTGTAATTGCCTGGTGCGCCATGCTGCGTACCGCGAAATCGTCATCTCGCAGAAGTCGAAGCATATGAGGTACGTCTTCGCTAAGACCAGTCTCAGCTAATCGCGCCAAAGCACTGCGTCTAACAGCAGAGTCATAATTTTTGAGCTCCTCTAAAGCCTGCTCCCGGCCCGAACTCGAGCCCCAGTCCGAACTCGAGCCCCAGTCCTTCGCGACAACTGGTTGTAACGGGATAAGAAGGATACAAACTGCCAATAAACACCTAGAAAACCGACTAATATTCACAATGCACCCTCTTAACGTTGACTGAAACATTTTATCTAACTGACACTTACATCGACATTGTTATATCTTAAACCACATATACTCAGTTGAAGCCACAAATATTCGCGTATATGCTGTTACAAATGCCACATTTTGATTAAATCTACCTACTAGGTCCGCTTTATGCAAAACAAAGTTCCAAGTTTGATATTAATAAGCCTCATCGGTCTTTTTTTGTCTGCTCCTGCATCAACTGCTCCATATCCACTCGGAACAATGAGCTGCGATGACATTGGCAACTTTGCATCGGAAGCCATGAGATGGAGGAAAGAGGAATTGGCGACCTACGAGGAAGCAATGGCTCGCCTCGAAAAAAGGACATATGCAGACGCTGTCGAGAAAAAAAACCTGTCAATCGTTGTGGACTATGTGTTCGGTAATTTTGGAAGAAATTGGACGATTGAGAGTGCTGGAAATGTGTTTCGCAGTGACTGCAAGAAAGGGCGAGATGATCCTGTTTTAGAGGAGAACTGAGGTATCTATCGCGAGCGTCGCTCACATTAAACCAAATTATTTATGAACAAAACGAATCAATAAACATGGCAGATTTTAAATTAGAAACCTTAGGGCTACACGCAGGACAAGAACCGGATAGTGAGCACGGATCGAGGGCTCAACCGATACACTTCACGACTTCATATGTTTTCCCAGATACTGACACCGCAGCATCATTGTTCAACATGGAACTCGGCGGTCACGTTTATTCCCGAATTTCAAATCCCACCAATTCCGTTCTAGAAGAACGAATCAGCGCCATGGAAGGTGGCGTCGGAGGCATAGCGGTTGCTAGCGGTCAAGCAGCACTGCACCTAGCAATCACCACACTAATGGGACAGGGAGGGCACATTGTCGCCTCTCAATCATTGTATGGCGGCTCACATAATCTTCTCCAGTTCACCTTGCCAAGATTCGGTATCGATACGACTTTCGTAGACTTTAGAGATCTGAACCGCATTGAAGCGGCGATAAAACCCGAGACAAGGCTAATTTTTAGCGAGACGCTAGGTAACCCGGGTTTGGATGTTTTAAATATCCCAGCAGTTTCTAAGCTGGCTCATGACCGAGAGCTTCCACTCATGGTGGACTCCACATTCACAACTCCCTACTTACTAAAGCCACTGAAACATGGAGCTGATATTGTCGTCCACTCTGCAACTAAGTTTTTGGGTGGCCATGGTGTCGCTGTTGGGGGGCTTCTTATTGATGGTGGTGGTTTTGACTGGACTCAAAGCGACAAATTTCCGACCTTAAATCAACCCTACCAAGGCTTCCACGGGATGACCTTTACAGACGAATCTCCTGTCGCCGCATTCCTACTTCGAGCTCGGCGCGAGGGACTACGTGACTTTGGTGCGTGTATGAGTCCGATGAACGCATTTCAGATCATGCAGGGAATAGAGACACTTGGGCCTCGTATGCAAAGACATGTGGAGAATACTCGAGCAATTGTGGATTTTTTAAGCGACCATGCTTCGGTAAAGAAAGTAATTTACCCTGAATTAAACGATCATCCAGACAACAAACTCGCTGCCGAACTACTTCCTGACGGCGTTGGGGCAGTCTTCACTTTTGAGCTCAAAGATGGTCGCCAGGCAGGCAAAAAATTCATAGAGAAACTCAAAATATTCTCTCATTTAGCTAACGTAGGAGATGCTAAATCTTTAGTTATTCATCCAGCATCGACTACCCATTTTCGAATGAGCGATGATGATCTATTATCGGCAGGGATAACACCCGGCACCGTGAGGCTCTCCATAGGTTTAGAAAATATTGATGACCTAAAACAAGACCTAAAACAAGCCCTCAAATTTCTGTAGATCTCAAAACCGATATGTTAATTACCATAGATAATCAATCTGTATTCATTTATACCTCTAACCATGGGATATCTCCTGGTCAGCCGACAGTTTTATTCATTCATGGCGCAGCTAACGACCACAGTGTCTGGAATATGCAATGTCGATATTTTGCGGCACACGGTTGGAACGCATTAGCTTTCGATTTACCAGGACACGGCCAATCCACTGGAGAGCCATTATCTACGATCACTAACCTTGCAAATTGGATAGAAAAATGCGTTCAAGCGCTCGAGCTTGAAGAGTTTTCCATTGTTGGACACAGCATGGGATCTTTAATCGGGCTTGAATTTGCAGCCAGGCCCAATAATACGGTTAACCACTTGGTCCTTGTCGGAACTAACGCACCCATGCCCGTTTCAGAGACCTTATTAGAGATGTCACAAAACGACCCATCCGCAGCTTACGAACTCGTTAACCAATATTCGTTTAGCGGTCGGGCAAAACTTGGTAAGAATGACTTACCAGGCATCTCAATGCAAGGTGTCAGCATGCAATTGATGAATCGTGCGAAGCCTGGGGTTTTGCATGCCGATTTCTCAGCGTGTAACTCCTACGATGAGGGGATATCTATGGGCCGAAAAATAAAATGTCCAACCATGCTTCTTTTAGGCTCGGACGACAAAATGACGCCAGCCCCAAGAACGAATTCTCTTCGCGAGGCCATACCAGGTAGCGTTACGAAGGTTTTACCAAGTACCGGCCACGCCATCATGGCAGAACAACCTAATCAAGTCACAGACAATTTGAAAGATTTTTTAATAGGACGTTAGTCTGTTTCCAATCTGGAAGATCAAACTTGACCTAACATGGTATCCGCATCACTCACTTCCATACCACCTGGACTTTCCTCCAAGTTCATCGTTTTAATGACTCCGTCATCAAGCAACATTGAATAACGTCTAGACCTAACTCCAAGCCCTCGCTCGGTAAGATCAAGATCCATTCCAATGGCTTTAGTAAACTCAGCGGCACCATCAGCCATCATTCGCACAGATCCTGTAGCGTTGTTATCACGACCCCACGCGCCCATGACAAACGCATCGTTTACAGAGACACACCAGATTTCATCCACTTTTTCCTTGAGCGCTGCAGCTTTGTCGACATAACCTGGTAGGTGCTTCGCAGAGCATGTCGGGGTATATGCACCTGGAAGAGCAAATAACACTATGCGCTTACCTTTTACGAGCTCCGACATCTTGAAGGCGTTTGGCCCTAAACTACATCCATCTGACTCCTCATTAAAATACTCATAAAGCGTGCATTCTGGAACATGATCACCTACGCTAGCAGTCATTGAAACTCCTCTTTCATATGTTGTAATTGTTAGTGAACTTGATTGCCACTACTAGAAAATCTCATAGTACCACTCGCCGCACTAAAATGACGCGTACAATTTCCCAACCGGAAACATTAATTGATTTTTTTAATTACCCAATAACTTAACCTAGTCGAGAATGTCTTCAAAGAATTACATCACTCCAGGCGGAATAAAAAGACTGAAGGATGAGGCACTGTATTTGATCGATACCGAGCGGCCTGCAATCGTTAAGGTTGTTCATTGGGCTGCTTCCAATGGTGATCGATCGGAAAACGGAGACTATATATATGGAAAAAAGAAATTAAGAGAAATTGACAAAAGAATAAGACAACTTACCAAAAAATTAGACAGCGCCGTGGTTATTGATCCAGCCAAGCGAGAACAAACCGACCAGGTGTTTTTTGGAGCTACAGTCTCATTCCAAAAACCACGAAAAGATCGGGAAACGGTTTCTATCGTGGGGATCGACGAAGCTGACGCCAAAAAAAATCTAATCAGTTGGATCTCGCCTCTCGCTAAAGCTTTATTGAAATCACGATCAGGCGATCGAGTTTATCTTGAAACTCCCAGCGGAAACGAAGCTTTGGATGTCATAGACGTCCTATACCAACACATACCAATAGATTGAAACTCCGTTATTCAGTCGGCTATCGCCGACGAATACGGGAGACTTGATCGGCCCAATCCGTCATGTAAATCCAAAAGTCTTTCTTGGTACTCAAAGACAGCATCATTTTCATCAAAAACGGTCAATGATGATCCACATCGCATCCACTGCAGTAAACCAACCATAATATAATCCGAAAAGTTAGCCCGAGCGCCTCCCAGGAAAGGCTGGTATTTCAAAGTCACTCGAAGAGGCTCCATAGCCTTTATAAATTCGGTACGGGCTGATTCTGGATTACCCCCCCACTCCTCAAGAGTAACTCCAAAGCGACTTTCACGAGTATCTCGGAAATAGCCCCTATCTGAATCCTTTAATACTTCATAAAAATCTAGAATACCCATGCGAGAAATTAGTATTTGAAGCACCATTTCAGACCAAGACTTTATAAAATAGGCTTGCGCACGAGACTCTGCGCCATCAAATAAGGGGTGATTAGGGTATTTTGTATCAAGAAACAAAGCAATATCCCATGAATCGGATACGACTTCTTCATCGTCAACGATGACAGGAACCTTGCCCTCGTTCGGCGACGGAAGTTTATCTTTATCTGTGAAACCAACAGGCACCTCCTCCCAACGCAGCCCTTTATGAGCTAAAGCATACTTCACTCGCCAGCAGAAAGGCGAGAATCGCACACTAGGGTACTTAGTTTCCAAATCGTATAGCTGAATCATTGCTTAACCTTTCTTGAAATTGTTTTTGCTCCCTGGCCAAATAAGAATTTTTTTGACTCATCATCAACAACGGGTCCACGACTAACATCCTTACCTTTTGCGTAAGCCTGAATAACTGTTTTTTTAGAACGGATGCGCTCAAACCACTTCTTAACCTCAGGAAATTCATCCAAATTCTGACGTTGCCGTTCATGTAACACCACCCATGGATAACAAGCCATATCGGCAATGGAGTAGTCATTGACGATGAAATCTCGATCTCTTAATTGATTATCCAAGACTGCATATAGACGGGCTGTTTCATTGACGTAACGCTCGATAGCATAGGGGATTGGCTCGGGAGCATAGGAGACGAAGTGGTGGTTTTGTCCAGCCATTGGGCCTAAACCACCCATTTGCCAAAATAACCATTCCATTACCTGGGTCTTTTCACGCGAACTAGTCGGAATAAACCTACCGGTTTTCTCGGCCAAGTATTGGAGAATAGCCCCAGACTCGAATATAGATATTGGATCTCCGCCGTCGATCGGGTCGTCGTCTGTAATTGCTGGCATACGATTATTAGGTGAGATTTTTAAAAAAGCATCCTCGAACTGTTCTCCACGGCTAATGTTGATTGGAACAATTTCGTATGCTTCCGCCATTTCCTCTAAGAACATCGTAATTTTGTGCCCATTAGGCGTCGGCCAGTAAAACAGCTTAATCATAATATTTCCCTTGGGTGAATCTTTATGGGTGTTTTTCAAGAATACATTGGGCGACCGCAGTCAAATTCGCGGCAACAATCGTCGGCTCAGGCGCAATCGGATTGGCAGCTATCCCTTCACGCTTGATTAATGCTCCCATGCAACCAACTGCCATTGCACCAGCAACATCCCACGCATGTGCAGCAATCAAATAAGTGTCCTTAGCTTCTACATTCATCTTGCCAATAGCATAGTTGTAAACCTTAGCATCTGGTTTAAGTGTATTTAATTCTTCGACCGAAATCACGGTCTCAAAAAACTCAATTAAACCAGCAAATACCAATTGCTCTTTCGCGACCGCAACGGGGGAGTTAGTCAATGCTGCCATTCGAAAACCTTCCGACTTAAGAGTTCTTAGTGTTTCGACAACATCGTCATGCGGCGGTAATTTTTTCATTCCACCGACAATGTCGCTCAATGCGGCGTCAGTTAACTCTAACTGATGGCGAGTCACGACCATTTCCAAAGCGGAGCGCCCGACTTCAGCAAAATTACGAGTCCAACCTAGCACAACAGACAACATAGCTGTTTGTATTACTTGATCAAACCACTCGCTCACGACTATCGCATCACCAAAATGCGTTTTAAAATGCGGGTCAAGCGCTCTCAAGTCAAGTAAGGACTCATTAACATCAAAAAGTAACACGGGACGCATATATTTTTCCTCATCGGTTCGAGTAATAAAAAGCAAGCGCGATAGCTCACATGGATCTGTAGGAGATGAACATAACAGATTTCTAGATTAACCACTCAGCGGTATTTTATAGTCAATACATTACTCTGATCACCCCGAACGGCCGAACCAAAAAATAATCCTATTCGTATAGACTAAGCCCTAATTGATGAAAATAAAGAGGAGTACGAGTTAGCATGTCGAAATACGATCTGATTGTCATCGGAGGTGGTAGCGGTGGGGTGGCAACCGCAAACCGCGCTAGCTCCTATGGGGCGAAAGTCGCGCTAATAGAAAAAAGTCAAATGGGAGGTACATGCGTTAATGTCGGATGTGTACCAAAGAAAATTATGTGGACA
>CBFIFN010000021.1:0-19745 GCA_965661885.1 uncultured Burkholderiales bacterium
CCATCTTGGATGCAACGTGCAAAAGGTTGCACGAAAAAATAAAGTTATAACTGTGACTTACACGGAAGCAGGTGCAACTAAAACATTGGAGTGTGATCGCATTGTCGTGGCTGTTGGGCGGGTGCCTAATTCGGATGATGTGGGTCTTGATAATGTCGGAATTAAAGTCGATGAACGTGGTTTTATAACTGTGGATCACCATAATCGAACAAACGTTAGTAATATCTATGCGATAGGAGATGTTGTTCGAGGTCCAATGTTGGCACACAAGTCTTCTGAAGAGGGAGTTGCTGTGGCAGAAACAATTTCAGGGCAATATGGGGACGTCAATCTTGATACGATCCCTTGGGTAATCTATACAAGTCCGGAAATTGCGTGGGTTGGGCAGACGGAACAAGCCCTTAAGGAAGAAGGGGTGCCATATAAAGTCGGTAAGTTTCCCTTCATTGCGAGTGGACGCGCGCAAGCAATTGGCGACAGTTCTGGTTTCGTTAAGATGATTGCTCATGAGGAAACAGACCGAATCTTGGGTGTTCACGTGATAGGACCTTATGCATCTGAGCTCATATCGGAAGCCGTGGTTGCTATGGAGTTTGGCGCTACCTCAGAAGATATCGCAAGAATTGTGCATGCGCACCCTTCTTTATCTGAGGCTATGCACGAGGCTGCACTGGGTATCGACAATCGATATTTAAGTCTTTAAGTTTTTGCTTTTGTGATTTGCATGGCGATTTTGATTTTTTAGATCCTTCGCATCATAAATTAACACGAGCGACTAACAACAATATGAGTCTATTACGACAGGTTATCGAGGGCAGGGCTAGAGATCTCGGATACCTCCTCGACTCTGCACAGCACGAAACAATTAAGCGACTCACTGATCTGGCGACCGAGTTAGAGTCTAGTAAAGATAAACCTACGTTCTTCAGTCGAATTTTTTCAAGTAGAAAAGCTTCAAAAGGTATGTACCTTTGGGGCGGAGTGGGTCGTGGTAAAACGTTTTTGATGGACTTATTTTATGAAAATATAAAATATCAGCATAAAAGAAGAGTGCATTTTCATCGTCTGATGCAAGAGGTTCATCACCTTTTACAAGATTTACAAGGACAAGAGAATCCATTAAAAATGGTCGGTAAGGATATTGCGTCAAAGGCAACATTGATTTGTCTCGATGAGTTTCATGTGTCCGATATTGGGGACGCAATGATTATGCGTAATTTGCTTGAATCCCTCTTCGATGAGGGTGTAGTTATTGTTACAACGGCTAATTGGGAACCGGACAGGCTTTATGAACATGGGCTTCAGAGGTTGCAGTTCTTACCTACAATTGACCTGATTAAGTCGAAAATGAGTGTCGTTAACCTTGATGCGGGGGAGGATTACCGTCTTGTTTCACTCGAAAAAGCTGGGGTTTTCTTCGAGGGCGCCGATGAAGACACTAGAATGATCGTTACACAGTTATTTGATTCACTTGCACAAGAGAAACAGACTGGATTGTCGATTGAATTACAAAGAAGGTCAGTTGCTGTTAGGATGCGCTCGCTAGAAACTGTCTGGTTTGATTTTCAGGCAATTTGCGATGGGCCTAGAGGTAAGGATGACTATATCGAATTATCTAAACAGTACCATACGGTATTTATAAGCGGGATACCTAAATTTAATAAGGATAACGATAATGCACGTAGGCGGTTTACATGGCTCGTAGACGAGTTTTATGACAGACGGGTGAATCTAGTTCTCGGTTCAGCATTTCCGATTGGAAACCTATTTAAAGAGGCTCTGGGTGGAACAGAAAAAGACCGCACTGAGTCACGCATAATCGAGATGCAGACTAAAAGATACCTTGGTGAGGCGCATATACCCTAACAGCAATTGTGGTTTTGCTGTTCTTGGGCTGAGGGAAAGAGACGACAAAAAGCTGGCGTAATGTGTCATCAGGTGAATGATTGAGAAACTTAGATATGGGATTGTTGTAACATTTTTCAGATACAGAGAAAACTAAATATAACCAAAAGGGTGATGTGATGGCTGAATTTAAATCTTTTTTAATTGAAGAGGTCGATGGCGAGGTAAAAAGTGGTTTTAAAATGTTGGAAACCAGTAACTTGGATCCTGGCGAGGTTCTAATAAGAACCGCGTACTCATCAGTCAATTATAAGGACGCCTTAGCCGCGACTGGCGCCGGTAAAATTATTCGCCGGTTTCCATGTGTCGGTGGTATTGACCTATCGGGTGTGGTCGTTGAGTCTTCATCTGAGAAGTTTACGGTCGGGCAAGAGGTTATAGCGACAAGCTATGACATTGGAGTGGCTCACCACGGCGGCTATGCCGAGTACGCCCGTATTCCCGAAGAATGGGTTGTGTCCATGCCTGACGGACTCGATCTGTATAGTGCAATGGCTCTAGGTACAGCTGGATTTACAGCAGGATTAGCCGTGGAGCGTATGGAGAATAATGGGTTAAATCCCTCGATGGGCCCCGTCGTTGTAAACGGCGCCACCGGCGGTGTGGGTGGAATTGCTATCGATTTGTTGTCAGGTCTGGGCTATTCGGTGACCGCAATGACAGGAAAGATCGAACAGCAAGATTATTTGAAAGGTCTTGGCGCGACTGAGGTTTTAGATATTTCGTCTATTGATCTTACAAAAATTAGGCCTTTGGGGCGAGAAACATGGGCTGGCGCTATTGATAATCTGGGTGGCGATATTTTGTCTTGGTTAGCTAGTACGGTCAAAGTTGGAGGAGCTATCGGATCAATCGGATTAGCGGCGAGTTTTAAATTTAATACGACAGTTATGCCATTTATATTAAGAGGTGTGACGCTTGCCGGGATTGACTCTGTGAACGCAGAAATGACTATTCGGGAAAAGGTTTGGGGGCGTCTTGCGTCAGATATGAAGCCTAAACATTTGGATAAAATAGTTACGGTAGTCTCGTTTGATGAATTACCAGATACTTTTGACCGGGTGATGCAGGCCAAGATGAGAGGTCGCTCTGTTGTCAAGATTGCAGACTAAACTCGTTAAGCATATTAGGGGCAGATATGTCAGAAAAGATTAAAAATTTTCATCAATCGTCTATCGATACAACCGATGAGTTTTGGGCCGAGCAAGCGAAGCTAATTCATTGGAATAGCTCTTTTGAGCAAGTCCTGGATTATTCGAATCCGCCCTTTGCGAAGTGGTTTGTCCAAGGCAAAACTAATCTTTGTTTTAACGCGATCGACCGGCACTTGGATGAGAGGTCAGATCAGGCAGCAATTGTTTATATTTCCACAGAAACGAACACTGAAGAATCGATTAGTTATAAGGAGTTGTTTCAACGAGTAAACAGTTTTTCGAGTTTGTTAACTAGCTGTGGTGTTTCAAAAGGGGACAGGGTATTAATCTATATGCCCATGATTCCCGAGGCCGTGTACGCAATGCTCGCCTGTGTGCGTATTGGAGCAGTTCATTCCGTCGTTTTTGGTGGATTCGCGTCAGCTAGTTTAGCGCAGAGAGTTGATGACTGCTCCCCTAAGGTTATGGTGACAGCTGATGCGGGTTTACGAGGTGGTCGTGTGATTCCGTACAAAGGACTCGTCGACAAGGCATTAACATTGTCAACAACACCACCGGCTAATGTCATATTAGTTAATAGGGGTCTGGTTTCTGATATGCCTTGGGCTTCTGGTAGAGATATTGACTATAACCAGGTTATCGGAGCACATGAAGATGCGCGAGTTGGGGTGGAATGGTTGGAGTCCAACGAACCAAGTTATATCCTATACACATCAGGAACTACCGGAAAGCCAAAAGGAATTCAGAGAGATACAGGTGGATACGCAGTCGCGCTGGCTGCATCTATGAAACATATTTACGCTGCGGGAGCTGGAGACACGATCTTTACGACCTCTGATATCGGTTGGGTTGTCGGCCATTCATACATTGTTTATGCTCCGCTTATTATGGGAATGACAACTATCCTGTATGAGGGCTTACCCACGACTCCTGATCCAGGAGTGTGGTGGAGTCTCGTAGAGAAATATAGCGTAAATGTGATGTTCTCTTCGCCCACGGCTGTTCGAGTTCTCAAAAAGCAAGATTTAAAATACATCGAAAAATATGACTTGAGCGGGTTGCGGCACTTATTTCTGGCGGGTGAGCCACTTGATGAGTCTACTCATAGTTGGATATCTGGCGCTATTAAAAAACCAGTTCATGATCACTTTTGGCAGACCGAAACCGGCTGGCCAGTGCTAACGCCCATGCCGGGTATTGAGACGACCCCGATAAAGTATGGTAGCCCCTCTTTTCCGGCTTACGGGTACAACCTTAAGGTATTAAGAGAATCAGACGCGTCAGAGGCCGATGACAATGAAAAAGGACTGGTGTCCATTGTGCCGCCATTACCGCCGGGATGTATGAGTACGGTTTGGGGTGACGATAAGCGATTTGTGAGCACGTATTTTTCAGCCTTTGAGTCCACCATGGTTTATTCAACTTTTGACTGGGGCATTCGAGACCAGGACGGATACCACTTCATTCTGGGTCGCACCGATGATGTTATCAATGTTGCTGGACATCGATTAGGAACACGAGAAATTGAGGAGGCCATACAGGTTCACGTTAATGTCGCAGAAGTGGCGGTTGTTGGCGTTCAGGACGCAGTCAAGGGTCAAATGCCTGTGGCGTTTGTGGTCAGAAAGAAATTAAGTGAGTTGAACGAAATCCAGCAAAATGAAATTGAACAAAAGGAAATAATGAAACAAGTTGATCAATCTCTTGGAGCGATCGCTAGGCCGAGAAATGTTTATTTTGTGTCGATGTTGCCCAAGACTAGATCAGGAAAAATGCTCAGGCGAAGTATCCAAGCCATCACGGAGGGAAGAGACCCTGGAGATTTAACTACTCTTGAGGATTTATCTGCAATTGACGAAATCATAAAGGTTACTAGTAAGTAGTATCGGCTATAAAAAGTTACGTGTGATGTATAAACTTATGAAACTTTTGATGTGGATAAATGGACTATCCATCCTGTTCTATCTCATCTTATTAATGGGAGTTATCTACCTTGACATCAATGTGTTTCCATTTTGGGAGGTATTATCAACGCCACCATTAGCCGTTTTGGAAGTGATTAAAAATTCTAACGATCAGACTGGGCTAAAGGAAATGACTATGTTGCTGTACGAGCATTTAACTGATCAGACTCAAGTCGTTAACGGTTTAATCGATTCAACAATATTTTGGGTTAGAGCCCATTTCTTTGTGTCGTTATTTTTATTTGTGGCTAACTTTATTCTTTTGTTGAAGTTGAAAAATAAAAATTAAATTTATAAAATTTTGGTGGAGTACCAATTTGATTGCGGTCAAGTAGTTCATCCTTACTGCAATTATTTATCAGACAACATTGTTCAGAGTGAAACAAGACCTCATTTTGTTACGTTGTTCGAGCGATAGATAAAACTCAATAATAAAGCCGCTAGCGCAACGGCGGTATAAAGCTGGAAAGCGTTAAGATATCCGCCCATCAGAGATTGCTGAGTAATTTCTTCCGTTATTTTCATAAGGGCATTCTCTGACCGGGTGTTCCAGTGCGGCGTCAATTGTGGATCTTGAAGAAGTGGATTCATGGGGTTGATGATTTGACTAAGGCCAGCGTAATTCTCAGCGCTAGATCGTAACAGGATCAAAATGCTTAAGGAGAGAAAGAGACTGCTGCCAAAATTTCGCATCATATTGAAAAACGCAGACCCTTGCACAGTAAGTCGATTGCTGAGTGTGGCGAAGGCTAGAACAGTCATTGGGGTATAAGCTAATCCAAAGCCAAATCCTTGAACAAAATTTGTCCACAATACGTCGAACTCTGTCAGATTGATGTTGAGTTTAGACATTTCCCAGCCAGCCCACATCTGAAGAGCCATCCCTGTAATTAGCGCTATTTTTGCGTTGAATTTGGTGAATTGAACAACAATAAAAAAACTAGCTAAGTTCCCGAATCCCCTAGCTGAGAGGAGAATGCCTGCCGTCGCATCTGGATAACCTCGCAAATCTTGTAGCAGCATCGGGAATAGTGTGATGGGAGTAAAACTAAGAGCGCCCATTAGGAACATTGTAAAAAGTCCCAATATAAAATTCCAATTTTTGAACATAGCGCGCTCAAAAAGAGGATTTTTTGAAAAAACTGTACTCGCTATAAAAAACAGTGCTGCTGAGAGACAAATAAATAGTTCAGCAGATATTTCAAAGGACTCAAACCAATCAAGTCGATGTCCTCGATCAAGCAATAATTGCGCAGAGCCGATCGCGACGGCAAGACTAAGAAAGCCTAACCAACTAAGTTTGCCTGAGGTACCTCTTTCTTGATCACCTAACGCGAAGATGGCAATTACTATTGACAGTGTCGAGATTGGTGCTAAAAAGATAAAGGTCCAGCGCCAGCCTAAGGTCTCTCCGACTACACCACCCAATATAGGTCCTAAAACAGGACCCATGGTTCCTCCGATTCCCCAAAGCATCAAGGCCACCGCATGGAGTCGTTTGGGAAATGTCGCCAGGAGCATTCCTTGACCTAACGGCATCAAGGGTGCGCCAAAAATACCTTGCGCGGTTCTAGCTAGCAATAAAGTTTCTAAGTTAGTCGCGGTTCCGCAGGCGATGGATGAGAGGGTAAAGCCTATTAAGGTGCCGACCATCAGCCGACGCCAACCTAAGTGCCCTGCTAACCAGCCTGTAATCGGCATTGTGATGGCTGAGCCGACTAAGAACAAAGTCATTGTCCAAGAGGCTTGGTCCTGATTGACTGAAAGTGCTCCTTGCACATGAGGCAGAACAATCGTAGCTGAAGTGATGGCTATGCCATACATTAACGTGACAATTTGCACATTGATCAACAGGAGCCAACGCCGCGCTGGCACAACCATGTGGTCTGCTTTTGACAACGCGGAGGTCATCGAGGGTCTACTATCTTCAAAATGACTGGCTGGTTTGTTGGTTATCGACTGTTGCGGACTATACCAATAATCGAGATGCAGTGAGATATCGTTCTAAATAATAGTGGTTCCAGTATGTTTAAAGTATTTTTCATTTGGTTGGTTGTTGGCAGGCCAAGACTTTAAAGTATTGTATTTTATTGCTTTTAGCCTCTATCGGTGTTTGTGTGGGCCACTAAAACAATGTATACTTTGCGCACCTTGCTCTACTAGAACCGCATATCTAGAGGGCCAATAAAACGCGTTTTAAACGAGTTAACTAACCATAAGGAGATGAATTAATGCGGCATTACGAAATCGTATTTATTGTGCACCCTGATCAGAGTGAACAAGTCCCAGCAATGATTGAGCGTTATCGCACTCAAGTGACGAGCGGCGAAGGTATAGTCCATCGACTGGAAGATTGGGGGCGTAGGCAATTAGCATATCCCATTCAAAAAATACACAAAGCTCATTATGTCCTTATGAATTTGGAATGTAATCAAGAGGTGCTTAATGAGTTAGAACTGGCTTTTAAATTCAACGACGCTGTCATTCGACATTTAACGGTTTCTATGAAGCATGCTGTCACTGAAGGTTCATTTATGATGAAAGACGACAAGGCTAAACTAATAGTCGGTCAACAACCGGTCGTAGAAACATCAGAAGCACCCGGTGCCGCATCTGAAAAAAAGGTTCCAGTTGAGAATGTAAAAGAGACGAAAGAGAGCGCCTAAGGGTATATGTCGTCAACGAATAGCATCAAGTTGTTCGTGACAATTTCCTCAAAAGAGGTTTTGCGTTTTTCTCCATCAGGAATTTCCATATTGAAGTTTTCGGTGGAGCACCAAAGCGAACAGATGGAAGATCAAAACCTTAGACGAGTTAAGTTAGACCTTGATTGTGTGGCTTTTGGAGATAGAGCGGTTAGTTTAGACCGATTAGGCACAGGACAGCAGTTGATGCTCTCTGGATTTTTAATGAATAAGGGAGCTCGGTCAAAGTGGCCCATCTTTAACGTTCAAAAGTTTGAAGAAAAATAATTATTGAGATATTGGAGGTTGTAATGGCATTTAGAAAGAAAAATGATAAGCGAAAACCTAGTCGGCCCTTATTTAAGCGACGGAAGTTCTGCCGATTTACCGCTGAGAAGATTGAATGGGTAGATTATAAAAATACAGATATTTTGAAAGATTTTGTTTCAGAAAATGGAAAGATCATTCCAGCTAGAATAACTGGCACCCGCTCTCGCTTTCAAAGGCAATTATCTGTGGCAATTAAAAGGGCTAGGTTTCTTGCTCTGTTGCCATACTCAGACGCTCATTAATTTTTGATGGAATAGACAAATGCAAATCATTCTTCTAGAACAAGTGGTAAATTTAGGTCGCTTGGGCGATCTTGTAAACGTAAAGGAAGGTTACGCTCGTAACTTCTTGATCCCTCAAGGCAAGGCACAGCGTGCTACCAAAGAAAATCTTGCTGAATTTGAACAAAAGCGCGCTGAATTAGAGGCGCAGCAAGCTAAGATTCTCTCTGATGCGCAAGCCAAGTTAGGAAAAGTGGATGGTGTGTCAATTGAGATTCAGCAAAAAGCAGGTGTGGACGGACGTCTTTTTGGTTCGGTTACGCACTTTGATATTGCTGATGTTTTGAATGCTCAGGGCCATGAAATAAACAAAAACCAAATACAGATGCCGACCGGGCCCATCAAACAAATCGGTGAGACCTCTGTCTCTGTGAGTCTTCACGCTGATGTTGTAGCAACCATAACGGTGACAGTGACCGCAGAGCAGTAAATTCTCGGTCGAGTGCATTTAAAAGCCACGTTGAAAGACGTGGCTTTTTTTAATCTACCCTTAAATAAAGTCAATTATCTGAGCTTAGCTGCAATTGCTCACTTCCCCATTGGCGGAGATGATATGCTCTAATTTACCAATTTTGTACACGTTAAAAAAAGAAGAAATTAGGCATGTCTGATCAAGAGCTGTTAGCGATTAAGGTTCCACCTCACTCCGTCGAGGCCGAGCAGTCGGTTTTGGGTGGATTATTGCTTGATAATACCGCTTGGGATCGAGTGGCTGATTTTATGAGTGAATCAGACCTATATCGTCCCGACCACAAAGTTATTTACCAGCACATAACACGTCTTATCGGTACCAATAAACCTGCAGACGCGATTACAGTTGCAGAGAGTTTAGAAAACACAAAAGAGCTCGAGCAGGTTGGGGGGTTATCTTATTTAGGTGCTCTCGCACAGAATACTCCCTCTGTTGCGAACATTAGACGGTATGCTGAAATTGTCCGAGAACGATCAATTCTGAGGAAATTGGCTGATACAGCAGCTGGTATATCGGATACAGCTTATAACCCTATGGGTCAGGAGGCAGCTCAATTATTGGATGAGGCAGAGTCCAAGATTTTTTCAATTTCTGAGGAGGGTTCGAGAACCAGGCAGGGATTTCAAGATATCCAACCGATATTAACCCAAGTTGTTGAGCGTATCGATATGCTCTACAACCGCGATAATCCCTCGGATGTGACGGGCGTTCCAACGGGGTTTGTTGATTTAGACCGAATGACGTCAGGTTTCCAGGCGGGTGATTTGGTCATCGTGGCTGGCCGTCCCTCCATGGGAAAGACTGCTTTGGCGCTCAACATCGCAGAATACGTCTCCTTAGACGCGGGGCTACCTATCGGAATTTTTTCAATGGAGATGGGATCCGGACAATTAGCAATGCGCTTATTGAGCTCATTAGGGAAAATTAATGCACATGATCTGCGAACCGGACAATTAGCAGAGGATGACTGGCGCAAGCTTACCAATGCGGTTGGCCGACTTAGCGAGGCCCCCATCCATATCGACGAGACTCCGGGATTAAACTCATTAGAGCTGCGCGCACGAGCACGTCGGTTGCACCGTCAGTATGGTCAATTAGGTCTGATTGTTATTGATTATCTGCAATTGATGTCTTCCAATAAGCCGGGTGAAAATAGAGCAACCGAAATTTCGGAAATGTCGCGTTCTTTGAAAGGTTTAGCGAAAGAGTTAAATGTTCCAGTTGTTGCGTTGTCGCAGCTAAATCGCTCCCTCGAGCAGCGTCCTAATAAGCGACCGGTTATGTCTGATTTACGAGAATCAGGTGCTATTGAGCAAGATGCGGACACTATTTTGTTTATCTACCGAGACGAGGTCTATAATCCTGACACCCTAGACAAAAACAAAGCCGAAGTGATCATTGGCAAGCAACGAAATGGTCCTACAGGAACGGTCATGTTAACTTGGAGTGGGAAGCACACTCAGTTCTCGAACTTCGCTAATCCAAACCAATATTAAATCAGCAGGTCTGTTTAAGGCCCAGGTATCTCATCCTAAATGCTGTCAAGAACGTCCTTCGCATGATCCTTTACTGAGACTTTTCTCCACTCTTTTTTGAGGATGCCGTCCGGACCGATTAAAAAGGTACTTCGCTCGATTCCCCGGACTTGTTTCCCGTACATATTTTTCATTTTGATGACATCGAACATTCCACACACCTTCTCGTCCGTATCTGATATCAGCTCGAATTCAAAATCGTATTTTGATTTAAATTTCTCATGTGACGCCAAACTGTCTCGAGAAATACCGTAAATTTCACAGTTTTTTTCGCCGAATTCTTTTCTAAGCGAATTGAATTGTATGCTTTCATCGGTACAGCCTGGTGTGCTGTCTTTTGGGTAAAAGTAAAGTACGACGTGTTTACCCTTGTGTTCAGAGAGTTTAAATGTCCGACCGGAGGTGGTTGGTGCAGAGAAGTCTGGGACTTGTAATCCGTGAATGCTTTTAGTCATGTCAATCCTAGGTAATCGTAATTTTTATGGAGTTCTATAGTTCGCGCAACAATCAATTGCGACTTCGGACATACTACTCTCTGATAACTGAGTAAGGTGATAGTTTCGTGCTTTTGCAAAATTTTTGAAATTTTTATGCATAGATTTGCTGTAGGAAACATCATAATGCGTTTTTAATAAGTCATGAACAAACTCATCCCAAGCGTTATTTGATATCAAGTTTAACCAATGGTCTACAATTTTCTTACCATGTCTAGACGCTAGTTTTTCGATCTGATTGATCAGTAGTGGCGGCTCTTCAATTAAGTGCTTGTAATTTTCTTTTAGGTATGCAGCCCGCGTTTCCAGGTTAGCTTGAACGTTGATGCACTCACCTTGACGATAAGCATTTATTAAAGCCTCAGGGACTCTGAGATCTCCGATTTTCTTACTCTCTGATTCCAGAAAAATCGGCTTGCTTGGATCATAACTCCTGAGTTTGCTCCATAGTTTAGTTTCAAATCTTTTTTGACTTGGTTGAGCTGACTTGGGGTTAAATCCAAGTAGGGAGCCGCGATGTTTAGCTAATGCCTCTAGATCAAGAGTTTGTTCCCCCCTGTTAGCCAGCGCCGCAATAAGATCTGTCTTCGCTGTTCCGGTTAGTCCACAGACCACCACGTAATTCAACGAGGGCGCAAGTTCATTTGTTTCCTCAATAACTTGCCTCCTGAACGACTTGTATCCGCCGCTTAGTTGTCGAGCTCTCCAACCGATCTGTCGAAAAACCAGTGCCATTGATCCGCTCCGCTTGCCGCCTCTCCAGCAATAGATAATAGGCGCCCAATTTTCGGACTTCGCGGAAAGTTCACCTTCCAAGTATTTTGCGATGTTTCTCGATACTAAGGATGCTCCGATTCTTTTTGCTTTCAGTGATGATTCGTTTTTATATGTCCAACCAATTAGCTTTCTTTCCTCATCATCTAACACTGGGAGATTGATTGATCCCGGAATATGATCGAGTCGGTACTCACTTGGAGAACGAACATCTATTATGTCCTCGTCAAGGTTTAGTTCTGATGTATCGATTAAGTCACGCTTCATGAGACAATCTACATTTAGAGTAACAAAGGTTAAAATGTCGCGGTATTTGATGCACGAATAAAGTTTGGAGAATCCTGTGAAGTTAACTGAATATGCACATGGCGGTGGGTGTGGTTGTAAGATTGCACCCGACGTCTTAAATTCAATTTTAAAAGACCTTAGTCCTATTGTAGACGAGAATTTACTGGTCGGTTTCGATCAGGCGGACGACGCCGCCGTTTACCAAATTAACGAAGACACTGCGATAGTCGCTACAACTGATTTTTTCACTCCGATTGTTGATGACCCTTTTGTGTTTGGGAAAATTGCAGCAACGAATGCGTTATCCGATGTTTATGCAATGGGGGCGACTCCTTTATTCGCACTAAGTGTGCTGGGCATGCCTATAGATAAACTATCACCAGAGACAATATCTTCCGTTCTTAAAGGAGGACGTGCTGTGTGCGCTAACGTAGGCATTCCTATAGCAGGCGGACACTCAATTGACAGTCCTGAGCCAATTTATGGTCTCGTGGTAATTGGTAAAATTGATCCTCGCAAGGTTAAAAGAAATACAGGAGCTCTGCCAGGCGATAGCGTTATCGTAAGCAAACCAATTGGAGTGGGTATCCTCTCTGCAGCTCTAAAAAAAGGTCTCCTTACCAATGCTGGTTATGAAGAAATGGTCACTCTGACGACCCAATTGAATTCCACTGGTGCCTCATTAGGCAAAATGTCAGACGTCCACGCTATGACGGACGTTACAGGGTTCGGGTTGCTTGGGCATTTAAAAGAGTTGGTTGTAGGTTCAAATGTTTCGGCTGAAATTAGTCTCTCTGCCATCCCTATGTTGCCAACAGCAGTGAAATTTTGTCGTGAGGGGGTGGTGACAGGAGCCTCAGCGAGAAACTGGGCAAGCTGTACCGGTCACGTGAAGCACTGTGAGGATATAGATGCATGTTCACTTGATTTACTGACTGATCCTCAGACCAGTGGTGGGCTATTAATCACTTGTTCACCATCGATAGAGTTGCAAGTTTTGGACACATTAAAAAACGACGGATTTGCGTGCGCAAAGCGTATAGGCCATATCACCTCGAACGGCAATCAGATTAAGATCATCAAATAAATCAAGATATCGGGTGTCTGCGCTGAAACTTATGATAGAATCGCGCGCCACGCCGGATTACGTACCATTGTCATCAGGGTTATGGCGATGCCAGCAGGTATTACGCTAACTAAATAAATTATTTGAATAAAAATTTATGAAAAGTATTCGAAACATAGCTATCGTTGCACACGTCGATCACGGCAAAACGACATTAGTCGATCAGTTATTAAAGCAATCAGGAACGTTTGCCGCGCACAAGCAAGTTTCAGAACGCGTGATGGATTCAAATGACTTAGAGAAAGAACGTGGAATTACGATTCTCTCTAAAAATTGCGCGATAAGTTATAACGACACTCACATTAATATTGTGGACACACCTGGCCACGCTGATTTTGGTGGTGAGGTTGAGCGAGTATTGTCGATGGTTGATTGCGTATTGCTACTTGTTGATGCGGTCGACGGACCCATGCCTCAAACAAGGTTTGTAACCAAAAAAGCATTATCGCTCGGGCTGAAGCCCATTGTGGTGGTTAATAAAATTGATCGGCCAGGGTCTCGGCCCGATTGGGTGATTAATCAGACTTTCGATTTATTCGATAAGCTTGGCGCCAGTGAGGATCAGTTGGATTTTCCGGTGGTGTTTGCCTCCGCGCTTGAGGGATGGGCAACCCTGGACGCCGACTCAAAGACAGATAGTTTACTTCCGTTATTTGAAACGATCCTTAAACACGTGCCTGTTCGGGAAGTTGATCCTGACGGACCACTGCAACTACAAATTTGCTCACTAGACTATTCTAGCTTTGTAGGACGAATTGGTATTGGGCGTATCAATAGGGGACGGATCCAGTCAGGGCAGCAAATATCAGTAGTGTCGGGGCCAGACGGTGATGCTGTTACTAAGAAGGTCAATCAAGTTTTGATATTTTCTGGTCTTGAGAAAGAAGTTGTCGATGAGGCTGAGGCGGGTAACATCGTTTTAATAAACGGGATCGAAGATGTCGGTATCGGTCAAACTATTTGTGCGGTGGGCACACCAGATGCTTTGCCTTTGTTGACTGTTGACGAGCCTACTTTGACCATGAATTTTGTCGTGAATACCTCACCTCTCGCGGGGAGAGAGGGGAAGTTTGTAACAAGTCGACAAATTAGAGAACGGCTCAATCGTGAATTACAATCCAACGTTGCTCTAAAAGTAGAGTTTACTGCAGACGCAGATACTTTTATCGTGTCTGGCCGCGGAGAACTCCATTTGACAATTCTGTTAGAGACTATGCGACGTGAAGGTTACGAGCTTGCGGTAGGGCGCCCCCGTGTCGTTTTTAAGGAGATCGATGGAGTACGCCATGAGCCGTATGAGATTCTTTCGGTTGATGTGGAAGAGGCAAACCAGGGCGCCGTCATGGAAGAGCTTGGAGTTCGTCGAGGTGAGTTGCAGGATATGAGCCCCGACGGAAAAGGACGAGTGCGACTCGAGTATCGCATTCCTGCGCGCGGATTAATTGGGTTTCAGAGTGAATTCCTAACCCTTACAAGAGGTACTGGCGTTGCAAGTCATATTTTTGACTCGTACGACGTAGTCAAAGGGGATATTGAAGACCGAAGAAATGGAGTTCTAGTGAGTCAGGATAATGGGCCGGCGGTGGCTTATGCGCTCTGGAAGCTTCAAGAGCGCGGGCGAATGTTTGTTGCCCCGGGTGAAGAGCTCTACGAGGGAATGATTGTCGGTATTCATTCTCGGGATAACGATTTAAGTGTTAATCCGATCCGGCAAAAGCAGTTAACTAATGTACGATCCTCGGGTACCGATGAGGCGGTAAGACTGACCCCTCCAATTGAGTTGACGCTTGAGCGGGCGGTTGAGTTTATCGCTGAGGATGAGCTCGTTGAAATCACTCCGAAATCTATTCGACTCCGGAAGAAATACTTGAAAGAACACGAGCGTCGCAGAGATGCACGCGGTGGCAAGGCCGCTTAGACCCAAAGCATTGGGCGGTGACCCAAGCGTCAATGGTTGGGCCCCTACGTAATCAGCTATACTTTACCGATGGATTCCTTATTTGATAGCCCTCAGTGGATCATTTTTAGCACTGTCGTCATTACTTTGACAACGGTACTTATTCTGGTCATCGTTATGCGTCTCCCGCGTAAGATCAAGAATATTCTAGAAAATCTTTCAATTGCCCAGTCCAGAGAGAATAGTGAGACTCTTAATGCGCTCGCTGATCGCCTACTAAGAAACCAATCCACGCTTAACGAAAACTTGCGATCATTTCTATCCAATGAGTTGAATCAACTAAGAAGCAATTCGGGGGCTTTTCAAGTTAAGTTAATTGAAGAGCAGTCGGTCGCAAAAGAGAAAACGTTATCAACTATTGGTGAAATGCGAAATGAGGTTCAAGCCAAGCTTGATCTTATTCGATCGGATGTTATTGCGCGAATACTAGAAAAATTATCGGAACAGAGTCGATCGGAAAGGGAAATCATTCAGTCGACACTGAAAGGAGCAACAACGCAACTGCACGAGTCAATGAAGCAGCTTGGGAAAGTTACAGATGATCGCCTAGAACAAATCTCAGGAAAAGTAAACGAACGCCTTGAGGAAGGCTTTAAGAAAACAAATCAGACTTTTGTGAGTGTGATGGAGCGTCTGGCGACTATTGATGAAGCTCAAAAGAAAATAGACGGGCTCACCACGAATGTTATTGGGCTCCAGGAACTGCTAGGGGATAAACGGTCCCGAGGTGCTTTTGGTGAAGTTCAGCTCGAAAACTTAATTCGGAATATGCTTCCTCCTTCAGCCTACGATTTTCAATTTACATATAAAAATGGTAACCGGGTCGACTGCATTTTAAGACTTCCAGAGCCCACAGGAAATGTTTCAGTTGATTCTAAATTTCCACTAGAGAATTATCATCGTATGTTCACAGAAGGGGGAGGCGACAGTGATAAAACCACAGCTCAAAAGGCCTTCCGAGGAGACGTTAAAAAGCACGTCGATGCCATATCGGATAAATACATTATTGACGGTGAAACCAGTGATGGTGCCGTGATGTTTATCCCGGCAGAGGCTGTATTTGCTGAGATTCACGCTTACCATAGCGAAGTTGTGGAATATGCTATGCGCAAGAAGGTATGGATAGTCTCTCCAACGACTTTAATGGCAGTGCTGAATACCGCTAGGGCAGTGATGAAGGATATTGCTACGCGAGAGCAAATTCACATTATCAAAGATGAGTTAAGGCGACTGAGTTCAGATTTCAATCGTTTTGATGATCGTATGAGAAAACTTGCAGATCATATTCGGTTGGCAAATAAGGACGTGGAAGAAGTGCGAGTCAGTAGTGACAAGATTAGTAAACGGTTTAATCGAATCGAGAAGGTTGAGTTGACTGATATGAATAAGCAGTCATCGGAATACAGAGTTTCAACGGAGGGCGATCAAATTTTATCGACATCATCGAATCCGAGCGATCAATAAGGTATGTCAGTCGAACGAGTCGTTTCTCAAGCGTTTAAGTAGGTAGACGATTGTCCATCCTAAAAACGGCACGACTATCCCTGACAGAATAAAAAACTGAATCTTGTCTTGGGTTGCGGGTTCACCTAGCAAAGTCAAAACGCCAATCAAACACCAAAGACTCATCCCTACTGCTTGAAACAAAGCATATGTAATCGTCAGTACATAGGCCCACCGCTGGCGCATGAAAATGCCTAATGCAAAGATGGTGTGCAGGCCAGCCATAATTAGATATAAGATTAATTTACCTCCGGTTAAACCGACGGCTAGGACCAGAAGGCATAATGTCGCTAAAGTGTTGGCAGAGGTGAGTAGTCTTATTCCGAAGGGGCGCATAAATTCAGTGGCGATTAACATAAAAATTGTTAGGCGCCTGTTCGTTAAAAAAGTTTTATTTTTGTGAGCCGTAATTGTCGTGATTGACACTGTTTTACTGGCATTTCCCAATTGTAAACTCTTTGGGCAATTTAGATTGAAAGTAGGTTCGTTTGAGTATCGAAAAAGAAATTGAAAGGGCATTTAGTGCTGAGGGCTTACTTTCTGAGGTCGTAAGTGGTTATAAACCCCGCGTAGAACAAACCGAAATGGCTATTGCTATCGGTCGCGCAATTGGAGAAGGAACGCCGATTATTTGTGAGGCGGGAACAGGCACTGGAAAAACATTTGCCTATCTTATTCCGGCTTTTTATTACGGTCGAAAAATTATCGTTGCAACCGGTACTAAGACGCTTCAAGATCAGCTCTTTGACCAAGACATTCAGGTTGTGCGTGATGCACTTAAGCTTCCGATCACTGTAGCGAAACTTAAAGGTCGAGCGAATTATCTTTGCCACCATCAAATAGAAAAAACAAAGTCGGAGCGTTCTTTCTCAAGTCTTAGAGAAGTCGAGTTATTCAACATGTTCGAACGAATGCTCGACACCTCTGAGTCTGGGGATATTTCTGAGGTGAGTCTCCCCGAGGAAAGTCCTAGAGTGCAGTCTGCTGTTGTTTCTACTCGAGATAACTGTCTTGGATCAGATTGTCCTCATATCGGCAAGTGTTTCGTGCTAAAAGCCAGAAAGCAAGCACTGGCCGCTGAGGTTGTAGTTGTTAATCATCATTTGTTTTTTGCTGATTTGGCATTAAAGCAAGACGGTTTTGGCGAGCTTCTACCTGAATGTGATGTGGTTATCTTCGATGAGGCGCATCAGGTGCCAAATGTGGCTACACAGTTCTTTGGTTCAAATTTGAGTACTAGTCAACTAAACGAGCTCTTAAGAGATTTACGATATGGATATGTCACTCTCGCTAAGGCGGACGATGCAGTCGATGATTTGATCGACAAATTTGAGAAAACGATTCGAGAGTTGAGAATAGCGTTTGAAGGTTACAAAGGACGTTACGATCTAAAGGAGCAGCATCGGTTTAGTAAGGCTATTGAGGCAGCGAGGACCCTAGGTTGTATTGGTGATGAGCTCTCACGGGCGATTCATGCTTTCGAGTCTAGTAATTTAGAACTGCAAAGGTGTCGTGAGAGATTATTAGAGGTCATATCGTTCTCAAAAACTTGGAGTGAAAATGAGGATTCGAGTGTCATCCGGTGGTTCGAGTCGAGCGTCCAAACAGTTCGACTGCACCTCACGCCTATAAACGTGTCCGATTCGTTCAAGGCAATTCTTTCAGCCGAGAAGCGAAGTTGGATCTTTACGTCAGCGACACTATCGGTGTCAGGAGATGTGTCTTATTTTGCTAATCAACTGGGCCTTGAAAACGCTGAATTTTTAAATTGGGAGAGTCCTTTTGATTATCCTAATAACAGTATGTTGTATGTTCCTAAGGGTATGCCTCAGCCGTCTGACGCTCAATACATAGACCGAGTAGTAAGCGAGAGCTTAGATGCGATTATCGCCGCTAATGGACGCTGCATGATGCTGTTTACGAGCTTAGCAGCGATGCGATTAGCTCGTGAAAAGTTAGCAAATATGTTGACTGAACGTGACGTCCCAATCCCGCTTCTTTTGCAAGGCGATGGTTCAAAATTTGAACTTCTTAATCGATTTAAAAAGCTAAAAAACGCTGTTTTATTGGGAAGCCATTCTTTTTGGGAGGGCGTTGACGTGAGAGGTGAAGGTTTGGTCTTGGTGATTATCGATAAATTGCCGTTCTCAGTTCCAGACGATCCGGTTACGGCTGGGAGAATTGAGTACTTGCGAAGCCAAGGAGGTAACCCATTTATGGACTTTCAGGTGCCAGAAGCTGTTATTTCGCTTAAACAAGGCGCAGGACGCTTAATCAGAGACGAGACCGATACGGGGGTGTTAATAATTTGCGATCCAAGGTTGTTGTCAAAGCCCTATGGCAAAAGGATTTGGAGAAGCTTACCTTCAATGAAAAGAACTCAAGACGTAAATGACGTTCTATCATTTTTAAAGTCAGCTTAAAAAAATTACCCCCAAGTAGCGAATACGACAACCACAACTAATATCCAGCTCATTATTACAATGATTAAGGCTTTTTTGAATATCGGTTTTGTGTTGGCTTTTAATTTTCTGATCGCAAGAATTGTGTATGTCTTGATCACCCTTTGAGGTGTAATAAGATTAACAATCATGATGAGCCCAGGAATTATCAGTAGCTCGTCTAGAATGCCTAAAACAGGTATGAAGTCCGGTATCAGATCAACAGGTGAGAGGACGTAAGCCGCCATGATTGCAGTAATGACCATGGCAACCCATGATAACTCTCCAGCTTTCAGTGCTAGCCATAAAGCAAATGCTCGCGTGAAGGTTTTTTTTGTAAATTTTTCAAGCGATTTTTGAGGCAATGTTTCAACTAAGCTTTAGCGAGCAGGTCGTAGCTGTAAGAGTCAGTGATAATAGTTTTTACGACATCCCCAGGCTGCAGACGAGGTGTATTTTTTATAATGACTGTTCCATCAATTTCAGGAGCGTTTTGTTGGGTCCTGCCAATTGCGACTTGGCCTGATTGGATATTATCGATTATCACAATCTGCGTCGTTTCAATTTGTTTTTTTTGGCGAAATGATCTAACAATGAGAGGAGGTAGAGTATGACTAGCCGCTTGGATTAGTCAGAGTCTTGACCATTGTTTTGTTGCTTTACGATATTTGATGTTAAGGGTGCCTCACTAAACATACTGTTAGTTTGCTGCTGCATCTGCTCCTGCATGGCGACAAAAGCTCTCGCGTTTTGTTCAAGATAATTCGTCATTAGCCCTTGAATTGCCGGCCCTTGCATGTCGATAAAGTTAGTGTATGTTTCCGGATCAAGTGTATT